>JAYUTK010000112.1:0-9037 GCA_043755195.1 Gallionellaceae bacterium | reverse complement strand
GACCTAAACAGTTTCCGATGCTGACTCAACCACGCGAATTGGCACGAGCGCAGGTCCGAAAGTATGGTCACCCTAAAAAGGTTAAGTAAGTGCCATTCAGAAGGGTGGGTTTAAATCATCGTTTGCAAGAAGGATAATTGAACGATTCCAGACGAATACCACTCATACCAACCAGAAGTCCTTTCATCGATTCGCCTAAGTCTTTTTGACCCGGCGTCGATAGTATAACTACAAGGTTACATTTCAACCTGTAACACACGTCTAGGAGGTGTGCCATGAAAAGCCTGGTGATTAACATGAGTTTGGGAACGATTGAGCGGAATGAGGAAGTGGCGACAGGGTTTGGCGAAGAAGTTTCATTTGCCGCTTGGAATCCCACTATCGCTGCGCTGCAGCCCGTTGCGGATGTGAAGAAGAAAACGATGCCTGCTGAATTGGCTGCCGTAGATGCGGAGATGTTCCTGCAGAAAATGGAAATCTGGAAGCGCTAACTTTTTGGCGGAGTCGGCAACGTGCATGTCGGCTCCCGCTGCCAGCTAGATTGGAATTATGGATTCATCCACTTGAACGACGCCAACCCCAGCACCGTCATGGCGAGTGAGCCGCCTAGATGTGCGACGATGATGGCCACGCCCCAAGCATATTGACCACGCACGAGCAAGGTGACGGTTTCAGCGGAAAAAGTAGAGAACGTGGTCAACCCGCCGAGAAAACCTGTGATGATGAGCAAGCGCCATTCTGGCGATAGCCCTGGATTTTGCATGAAGTAGGCGATGGCAATTCCGATGAGATAGCCACCCACCAGATTGGCGGCCAATGTGCCCAGCGGTAATTCGCCCAGAGCCGGGTTAAGCCACCCACCAAAACCCCAGCGCAACCAAGCGCCTATAGCCGCACCTAGGCCGACTGCAATAAATGAATACAAACTCATGCCTGCATTCTAATTCCATTTCCCGATAGAAACGCCACTAATTTTGCACCTTCCCATTCAAGGGGGAGGAATTTGAGTGAAGCCATGCGTTGTAAGTGTTTGCGATTTGCTGGATGTCCTCATGCAAGAGTTACTTGGTGCGGCGGTTGATGCGGTGGCCGAGGTTGCGCGCGTCGATGAACAGGATTTCGTATTTTCGCGGATGGCCGTTATTGCGAGCACGGTTCATAAACCACAATGCCGCCGGTATCTGCGTATTTAAAAACAGTTTGGCGGGCAGGTTGACGATGCAGTCAATCAGGTTGCCATCGGCGATGAGCGCCTTGCGTATCTCGCCTTCGCCGCTGGTTTTTCTGGTGAGAGCGCCTTTGGCCAACACCACGCCTGCTTTTCCTGGCGCTTTGAGGTGGTAAGAAAAGTGCTGCAACCAGGCGAAGTTGGCATTGCCCGCAGGCGGTGCGCCGTATTGCCAACGGTTATCGCCGCGCAGCAGCGCGCCGCTCCAATCACTGATGTTGAATGGCGGGTTGGCGATGATGAAGTCGGCTTTCAGGTCTTTGTGAGCGTCGTTGAGAAAGGAGCCTTCGTTGTTCTATTTCACTTGAGAAGAATCAATGCCGCGTATGGCGAGGTTCATCTTGGCCAGCCGCCAGGTGGTCTGGTTACTCTCTTGCCCGTAGATGAAGATGTCGTTGACGCGGCCTGGTGTTCTTCGACGAACTTTTTCGACTGCACGAACATGCCACCCGATCCGCAGCAGGGATCAAACACCCGGCCTTTGTAGGGTTCCAGAATCGCCACCAGTAATTCCACAATGCTGCGCGGCGTATAAAACTGCCCGCCCTGCTTGCCTTCGGCCAGCGCGAATTTGTCGAGGAAATATTCAAACACATGCCCCAGCACATCGGCGCTACGCGACTTGGCATCGCCCAGCGCGATGTTGCCGACCAGATCAATCAACCCGCCCAAGCTTGCGGGATCAAGATTTTGCCGCGCAAACACTTTAGGTAATACTCCCTTAAGCGAAGGCTTTTTTTCGATGGCATCCATCGTTTCATCCACCACGCTGCCGATGTTGGGCAGCTTGGCACGGGCGACGAGGTGCGACCAGCGCGCCTCAGACGGCACAAAGAAAACATTCTCGGCCTTGTATTCGTCCTTGTCCTTGGGGCTGTATCCGGCATATTCGCCTGCGCCTGCTTGCAGCTTGGCAAATATTTCCTTGAAGGAATCGGAGATATATTTCAGAAATATCAGCCCCATCACCACATTCTTGTATTCGGCGTCGTCGATATTCTTGCGCAGCTTGTCGGTGGCTTTCCACAGCTGCTTTTCCAGCGGTTCGTCTTTAGTTTTCTTTTGCGGGTTTAGCCATAGTTATTTTATTTTTTGTTGTGTCGGATTACAGAGTCAAGTTTAATAGTAGCTTCAATTATGGCGTCAGAAACATCTAATGATTCAGAATGGTTGCAGCTACCATTCTGCGTCATACTGGCTGCTGCATACTGGCGCGATTTTAGCATCGTCATGGCTGTAGCAGGATTGCGGTGTTATGAGCAGGTGGCTCGACCAGTTCACCACGAACGGTTAGGAGCAGGCCACGATTTATCGGATCGGAATTAAAAAAAACATGAACCTCAATCTATCAATCAATCTACTCCGCCGTGATTGGCGCGCTGGTGAATGGCGTGTGTTATTTATCGCACTGGTGTTGGCCGTGGGCAGCATCAGCACCGTCGGTTTATTCGCCGACCGTGTCAGACTAGCGTTGCAGCAAGAAGCCAGCAGCTTGCTCGGTGCGGATTTGCGTATTGTCGCCACCCATTCTTTACCGCCAGCTTATCGAATAGAGGCACAGAGGCGCGGTTTAAGCGTGATCGAGGGTGCAGTTTTTCCAAGCATGGTGGCGCATGAAGAAAAAAATGTGCTATCTGAAATTCAGGCGGTGGAGGATGGGTATCCGCTACGCGGAAAAATTGAGATTAATGACGGTTTTTCCTCTCTCGTTAAGGGGAGGAGGGAAATGGATTCCACTCAAGCTCTCGGAAGTTCATCAGTGGTAGTTGGCGCAATACCCGCGCGGGGTTCATTGTGGGCGGACGCACGTTTGATGCAGCGCATGGGATTGAAATTAGGGGATGTAGTCAATATCGGCGCACTGCATTTACGTTTAGCGGCGCGCATCGTGCGCGATGTGGATCAGTCGGTTGGCTTTGCCAGCTTTGCGCCGCGCGTATTGATTAATGCAGCCGATTTGCCTGCCAGCGGATTGATTCAGCAAGGGAGCCGCATCAACTACCGCATGTTGTTTGCAGGTGAGGCGGCGCAGATTTCGGGTTTCCGAGATTGGCTGCAACAGCGATTGACGGTCGGGGAGAAGCTGGAAGGTGTGCGCGATGCGCGCCCGGAGATACGTGTCGCGCTGGAACGCGCCGAACATTTTTTGGGATTGGCCGCGCTGACTGCTGCGCTGCTGGCGGGTGTAGCGCTGGCTTTGGCTGCACGGAATTTTGTTAATCGCCATCTGGATGCTTGCGCCATGATGCGCTGCCTCGGTGCATCGCAGGCGCAAATTCTGCGTATTTTTCTGGCCCAATTTTTACTGCTGGGTTTGTTCGCCGTTATGCTGGGCGGCCTGTGCGGCTATGCGGTGCAAGCGGCGCTGGTGCAGTCTATTGCCACCATGCGCGAGGCAGCATTGCCGTCACCCGGCTGGGTGCCGTTATGGCAGGCGGCGGCCAGCGGCTTGGCATTATTATTGGGATTCACTTTCTTACCCTTGTGGCAGTTGAAAAGTGTCACGCCGCTGCGCGTCATCCGCCGAGAATTGGGTACACCAGAAGCTAGTACCGGTTTGTTGTACGCCAGTGGCGGCGCGGTATTGTGCGGGCTGTTTTTGTGGCAAGCCGGTTCACTCAAGCTGGGTTTGATTGTGCTGGCAGGTTTGGCGGGCGGCCTGTTGCTGTTTGGTGGTTTGGCTTGGGTGGCGGTGCGCGCTTTAGCCAAGTTTGGAGGCCGTGCTTTTGCCAACATGGCCCGACACGGACGTAGCAACGCGCTGCAAATTATTGCACTCAGTCTGGGTGGCACGGCTTTGTTGCTGCTGACTTTTGTCCGCGCTGATCTAATGGAAAACTGGCGCGGGCGGCTACCTCCCGATGCACCGAATTATTTTATCGTCAACATTCAGCCTGACCAGCGCGATGCGTTGAATAATTTTTTCGCACAAAGAAACGTTCCTGCGCCACAATTATTTCCAATGGTGCGCGGGCGCTTGATCGCCATCAATCAACGCGCAGTAAGCGGCCAAGATTATGCCGAGCCGCGCGCGCGTGCGCTGGTGGAGCGCGAGTTCAACCTTTCTTGGTCGGAAAATTTGCCGACAGGAAATGAACTGGTGCAGGGGAAATGGTTTGAACATGGTGCGACATCCGTGCTGTCGGTTGAAGAAGGCATTGCTCAAACTCTAGGCATTCATCTTGGTGACAGCTTGACCTATGATGTGGCTGGCAGCCAGTTCAGCGCGCAAGTAGTCAACCTACGCAAAGTGCAGTGGGATTCAATGCAAGTGAATTTTTTCGTGATTGCCGCGCCCGGTATATTGGAGAATCTTTCGGCCAGCTACTTAACCAGCTTTCATTTGCCAGCGGATAAAACGCATGTTGGCGATGCGTTAATCAAAACCTTTCCCAATCTGTTATTAGTTGATACCCGTGCAGTAATTGAGCAAGTGCGCCACATAGTGGATCAAATTGCGCAAGCCATGAGCGCGGTATTTTTGTTCACTCTATTTAGTGGGCTGGCCGTGCTGTACGCCGCGCTGCTGGCCACGCAAGACGAGCGCATTCATCACACTGCAATTTTGCGTACGTTAGGCGCAGACAGTCGCTACTTGAGAAAACTGCACCTGACTGAATTTGCCGCACTAGGCGCATTAAGCGGGCTGTTCGCGGCAACAGGTGCGACCCTGTTAGGATGGGCGTTAGCACATTTCGTGCTGGAAATTCCTTACCATCCGAGCATACTGCCATGGCCAGTGGCGATGAGCAGCGGGGTAGTGGTAGTGATGCTGGTTGGATGGTTGGTGACGAGGCGCGTGGTCAAGATGTCGCCGTTGCGGGTATTGCAATCGGTTTAAATTTTGGGAGGCAGTTGAATTGGTCAACCCCCTTCTTCCATCGCCATTTCAAGCGCCAGCCAGCCTTCCTCCAACTCGGCTATTTTTTTCTCAAGATCGGTATGCAAGACATTTAGCTGGCTGATTTCATCGCGATTCAATTTGGTGTAAGTGGCTGGGTCGGCGAGCTGGCGGTTGATTTCGGCTAGTTCAGATTGAGCGGTGGCCAGTGCGGTGTTGAGCTTGCTCTGTTTTGATTGCAGCGCTTTTTTGTTTGGTTTGGGCGCGCTAGGTTGAGGCGGTTTTGGTTGTGTGGCTGTTTCGCGTGGGCGGCGCGTTTCGATCCAGGTTTTGTAGTCTTCCAGATCACCATCAAACAGTTTGGCTGCGCCATCTGCGACCAGCCACAATTCGTCAGCCACGGCGCGGATCAGGCTGCGGTCGTGCGACACCAGCACCACCGCGCCGGTGTATTCTTCCAGCGCCAATGTGAGTGCATCGCGCATATCCAGATCGAGGTGGTTGGTGGGTTCGTCTAGCAGCAGTAGATGGGGTTTTTGCCAGGCCAATAAAGCCAGCGCAAGGCGGCTTTTTTCACCACCGGAAAAACTGGCCACTGGCCGGTCTTCACTGTCACCTGCCAAACCGAAACGCCCTAAAAAAGTTCGCAGTGCCAGCGTGGTTTGTTTGGGTGCGAGCCGTTCCATGTGTTGCAGCGGAGTGGCGGTGCTGTCGAGGTTTTCCAGTTGATGCTGGGCGAAATAGCCGATGCGGATGTCGGGTGTGATTTCCAGTTTGCCGGAGGTGGGATGCAGCTCACCGACCAATAATTTAATCAGCGTGGATTTGCCCGCGCCGTTCGGGCCGAGCAGTGCGATGCGCGCACCTGCGCGCAACACCAGCTCAATATTTTGAAATAAACATTTTTCGCCATAAGAAAAGCCCATGTTCTCGGCGCGCATTAGCAAATCAGGGCTGCGTTCCGGCGCTTCGATTTCCAGCTCGAAATGGCCATCGGCAATGTGCGCCGGGGCGATGCGCGTTAGCCGTTCCAGCGCCTTGACGCGGCTCTGCGCTTGCTTGGCTTTGGTGGCCTTGGCGCGAAAGCGGCGCACAAAGTCTTCCAAGTGTGCAATCTTGGCTTGCTGGGTATGAAAAGCCTGATTTTGCTGCGCGTTTTTTTCAGCGCGGGCGCGCTCGAAGTCGTCATAATTTCCGGCATAGCAATCTATGGTCTGATCGTGGATATGGGCGATGCGATTGACACAGGCGTTGAGGAATTCGCGGTCATGCGAGACCAGCAATAAGCTACCGGGATAGTGCGCCAAATATTGCTCCAGCCACAGAATGGCTTCCAGGTCGAGGTGGTTGGTCGGCTCGTCCAGCAATAATAAATCAGCGCGGTGCATCAGCGCCCGCGCCAAATTCAAACGCATGCGCCAGCCGCCGGAAAAGCTGCTGACCGGGCGCGGCAAGCTATCGTTGGCGAAGCCCAGCCCGTTCAGTAATTGTGAAGCCCGCGCCTTGGCGACATAGCCGTTGATCGCTTCGTAACGGTGTTGGGCATCGAACCAGGCTGTGTCGTGATTTTCCCGGGCCAGCGTTTTTTCCAGCAGGCGCAGCTCTATGTCGCCATCCAGCACGAATTCCACTGCGGCTTGATCCGAGTTGGCGATTTCCTGCTCGACATAAGCGATGGTTTTGCCGGATTGCAGGCTGATGTCGCCGCCATCCGGCTTGATCTCGCCGCGTATCAATCGAAACAACGTGGATTTACCGCAACCGTTTTTGCCGACCAAGCCGATGCGCTGCTCGGCAAACGCCTGCAAATTGACGTTTTGCAGCAGCGGAATACCGCCTTGCAGGTAAGTAACATTCTGGATATTGAGCATGGCAGGATGATAGCAGACGCATCCGGTTTTTTTGGAACGCGGGTGGTTAAACCCAGTTAATTCGGGCTATGCGTTACCGCAGGAAAATTCCACTTTATTTTTCCCCTTCTTCTTTGCCTGATACATCCGCTGATCGGCCACCTCGACTAAGGTTCGCCAATCATTGATTCTATCTTCGGTTCGTTCCGATATACCGAAACTTGCGGTGACTTGTTTACCGTCCGGTTGCGTACCCAGCCCGTAGGCGCGCAATCGTTCTATTGCTGAAATAGCATCATGGCAATAAGTGTTAGGCATGATGATGATAAATTCTTCGCCGCCCCAACGTGCCAGCATGTCGCCGGTACGCAGCGAGGCGCGAATGTTGTCAGCGGTAGTAATCAGAACTTGGTCACCCGCTTCGTGCCCAAAAGTATCGTTAATATTTTTAAAATTATCCAGATCAATGAAGGCGAGCGCTAAGGGGTTGCTACTGCGCGTGGCGATGATGAACTGAATTTCCAGCAGCTCCATGCCACTCATGCGCGAGAAGCAGCCAGTCAGTGCATCGCGTATCGCCATACGCACCAGCGCGATCATAAACCCTAGCTGGCTCATGCCGGAAAGCGTAGCCACCATGGCGATCAATATGACCAGCCAGGCCGTGCTGATTAAGGGACTTAAATTCAATATTTCCACATTCATCAGCGAAGACGCAATTTCCGCTGCTAGAACGGGTACGGCGAATATTGCGCCTTCCACAGCGGTAAGCGGAAACATGCTCAAGCCAGCCACCATGACTAACGGTAAAAAAGCATAAGTCGCCTGAATAATGGCCGACATTCCATTCAGATGGTATTGCGCCAGCAAGGTGTATGAAACAATAAAAAACACCGTCGGAATGGCGAACATGAGGCCGAGAGCAGCATAAGCATCCCGCATCTTGTTCGACCCGCTGAATGAATAGGCCAACACGGCAAAGGCAATGCTGGTGATGATGCGCCCGATAGCCAGTTGGCCGGACACTGGCCAAGGAAGCAGCAACAAATCGGGAATAATGAAGAGTGCGGTCAACACAGCGAACAGCGCGGCAATCAGGCGCACGCGCGAGATAATCATGGATGCACGGCGCGTGGACAAGAGTGTCATATGCCTGCCAGGAAATAATAACCACAGCAACTCCTCGCGCGGCAAGTCAGCGGAAATATCGTGGATATTAGGGTGGTTGAGAGGGCTCATTGACAGACTCCAAGTTTATAATTAGCTCAATCCTGTTATTGCACCATTTTAACCTACGCAGCATATTTGGGTGTCGCTGCTGTAACTACCGGTTTTGAACATAGGCTGAAATAACACATTGCAAAGCGGTGGTTGGGCAGATTACACTGTGTTCAGCACAAATTAGCCGAAACACATTTTTACGAACTTAAGGGTTTAAATACATGAAAACGACAAAATTACTTTTAGTGATTCTTGGCAGCTTAGCGATCGCGTCTTGTGGCGGCGGGGGCGGCGGTGAGACGCCAGCTCCTACCTACCTTGATACCACCTTCGGCACAAGCGGCAAGGTGACCACAGACATAGGTTCGGCAACCGTTGATTCTGTCGCTGCCATTGCCATTCAACAGGATGGCAAGATCGTTGTGGTAGGGAATTCCAATGGCACAGATTCTGATTTTGCCATGGCACGCTACGATGCCAATGGTAGTCTTGATGACAGCTTTAGCGGTGACGGCATGCATGCAGAAGACATCCATGCAAATGACATCCATGCAAATGACATCGTGCCGGGGCAAGATGATCTTGCAACTTCTGTCGCTATTCAAGAGGACGACATGATCGTCGTGGCAGGGTATTCATCTAATGGCACTGATAACGATTTTGTGCTGACCCGCTACACCAGCCTGGGCGCTCTCGATACCAGCTTCGGCGCTGGCGGCAAAGTGATAACCGACATCGTGCCGGGGCAAGATGATCTTGCAACTTCTGTCGCCATTCAGGCGACTGGCGAGATTATCGTGGCAGGGTATTCATCTAATGGCACTGATAACGATTTTGTGCTGACTCGCTACATCAGCGCAGGTGTCAGCGCAGGTCAGCTCGATACCAGCTTCGGCA
>JAYUTK010000111.1:0-31310 GCA_043755195.1 Gallionellaceae bacterium | reverse complement strand
GCAATCAGTTTTTTGGCGGGTGGTTTTTTGGCCGAAGTGGGTGCGGCAGTTTTGGATGTGGTTTTCTTGCTAGAAACGCTTTGTGCAGTAGCCATGATCTCTCCTCTCTAAAAAATGGCAAGCTCTCCGAATTTCGGGGTCATGCCAATGCTGTTCACTTACCTAATAAAAATTCCGTCGTGGTGAGCTTGTCGAACCACCAGCCGATTACCCAGAATCCTTCGACAAGGCTCTCCTGAGTTTATCGAAGGGCTCAGGGCGAACAATGAAACAAACAGCATTGGGTTCATGTCGGCATGAGCATGATGCCAGCCAATGGCGGCAATTCTATTTCAGCGGAATAATCTTGCCCCATCCAGGGTAATTTTTCGGCGCGAATATCACCGCTATTGCCGAGATTGCTGCCGCCATAAAAATGTGAATCACTGTTAAATATTTTTCGATACGTGCCATTAAAAGGCAAGCCGATACGATAACGGCTGCGCGGCACGGGGGTGAAATTAAATACTGCGATTACCATTTCACCATTGCGACCATGGCGTATGAACGAAAGCAACGAATTCTCGGCATCCTGACAGTCTATCCAAGAAAATCCGCTCTGCTCGAAATCCTGTTCATGCAGCGCCGGGTGCTCACGATACAGATGGTTCAAGTCGCGCACCAAGCATTGTATTCCGTAATGCGGCTCTAGTCCAAGCTGCCCCCACTCTAGCTCCCAGGCTGATTGCCATTCACGACCCTGAGCAAATTCGTTGCCCATGAAATTGAGTTTCTTGCCCGGACTGGCCATCTGATAAGCCAACAGCAAACGCAGGTTGGCAAATTTCTGCCAAGCATCGCCCGGCATTTTGGAAAGCAGGGAGCCCTTGCCATGCACCACTTCATCATGCGAGAACGGCAGCGTGAAGTTTTCGGTATAAGCGTATAGCTGGCTGAAAGTAAGCTGGTTGAGATAGTAGCGGCGGTGGATCGGGTCATGCCGCATGAAGCTGAGGGTGTCATTCATCCAGCCCATGTTCCATTTCATCGAGAACCCCAGTCCGCCCAAATACACCGGACGCGATACCGCAGGCCAAGAGGTAGATTCTTCGGCCATCGTGAGCGCGCCGGGGAACACCTCATGCACCATGATATTGAGCGCTTGAAGAAAGGCGATCGCTTCCAGATTTTCCCGCCCGCCGAATTTGTTGGTCAGCCACTCGCCTTCCTTGCGCGAATAATCGAGGTAGAGCATGGAAGCCACGGCATCCACGCGCAAGCCGTCGAAATGAAATTGCGACAGCCAATAATGCGCGCTGGAAAGCAGAAAACTTTTGACCTCATTGCGGCCATAGTTAAAAATGTGTGTGCCCCAGTCCTGATGGAAGCCGAGACGCGGATCTTCGTGCTCGTACAAGGCCGTGCCATCAAAACGCGCCAGAGCAAACGCATCCTGCGGAAAATGCGCGGGCACCCAATCGAGCAACACACCTATGCCAGCCTGATGACAACTGTCCACAAAAAAGCACAAATCATCCGGCGAGCCGAAGCGACTGGTCGCGGCAAAATAGCCGGTGGCTTGATAGCCCCACGATTCATCTAGCGGGTGCTCCGATACCGGCATCAATTCAACATGGGTGTAGCCCATGTCTTTAACGTAGGGAATTAAATGTT
The DNA here is from genome assembly GCA_043755195.1 of Gallionellaceae bacterium. Classification (GTDB taxonomy): domain Bacteria; phylum Pseudomonadota; class Gammaproteobacteria; order Burkholderiales; family Gallionellaceae; genus Nitrotoga. The sequence continues at coordinate 29,657 of JAYUTK010000111.1, read as the reverse complement.
CGGCCAGTTGGCGATAGGAGTAAAAACTACCATCGGGATGGCGCTTCCACGAGCCGACGTGAATTTCGTAAATATTCAGTGGCGCATGCAGCCAGTCCCAGTCGCGGCGATGCTCCATCCATGCCGCGTCCAGCCAAGTGTGACTGATGGTTATGCCAGCTCGCGCGGCGGTGCTGGGGCGCAGTTCAAAAGCATGGGCGTAAGGATCAGTCTTAACCAACAAAGTGCCATTGCGATTGCGGATTTCAAATTTATATAATGCACCCAGCGCGATCTCTGGCAGGAATAACTCCCACACACCGCTAGAACCATGCACCGTCATCGGATGGATGCGCCCATCCCAGCGATTGAATTCGCCCACCACGCTGACTCGCTCAGCATTGGGTGCCCACACCGCAAAGCGCACCCCGGCGATGCCGTCAATATGCGTGGCATGTGAGCCCAGCACACAATAGCCCTGATGCAGCTTGCCCTCGTTGAACAAATGCAGATCGAAGCTGGAAATTTGTGGGGCAAATGCGTAGGGATCGTGCGCCTTACGCTCTACTCCATCTTCGTGGATACGCAAAGCATAGGGGTGAGGCGGCAGGCTAGCGCCATGCCATTCAAACAAACCATCCTTGTGGACACGCTGCAATGCCTCGCTGCCCTGCGCCGTTTCAATAAAAATCTTGCTGGCATAAGGGAAAAACACTCGCACCACATAGCGTTCACTTTCCTGGTGCGGCCCCAAAAAGCTGGACGGTTCATACAAGCGTCCTTGCAGAAGCATAGCGGCGCGGGGATCGGGTTTGATGCGGGCAAGAGTGGTCATGGCCGATGGATTATAACTACTTTCTGCGCGACATTATTTAATTACATGCCGTCGAGCGCAATTCACTACCCTCAAACTCCCCGTGCAATTTTGTGACTTTTGCAATGAGTGCTGCGTCGGGATTTTTCAATACGAATATGGTGAACTTGAGCTTGCTCATGCGCTCTCCCACCACAGGAGTTTTGATACCTTTTTCCGAAAGCTTGCTGACCAGTTTATTCGCAGCTTCTTTAGTTTTGAATACCCCCAAAGAGATTGCATTGCGCCATTTCCCCGGCTCTTGTACGACGAAATAGTCAGCCACGCCGCGCGCCTTTAACACCGATATTTTTCTCTCAATGTCCGCTTGCTTTTTTGGCGGTGGGATATAAACCCAATAGCCACTACTATATTCCGCTTGCCGCCGTGATAGTTGCTCGCCCAATTTCAACTGGGTGAGGGCAGCATTAGCACGCTTGAGATCTCCACTCGAAAATTCCCCCCATTCCAGGCAAGTGGTATCAACGACTGGTTGAACCTGAGGAACGGGTGGTGTGGGAGAAGGTGCTGTTACGCTGGCAGCGGGGACTGCTGGAGTGGGCGCAGAAGTTTCCGGCATCATAGCCAGCAACTTAATTTTTTCTTCATTCAAGGCTGGCTGATTGGGCGCATGATTATTTCCGCCAGTCAATTTTTCGCCCCATTGTATGACTGCAAAAAATATCAGATTGATCGCCAGCAACAGTCCGAATAGCCACTTCATCATGCCCTCACCCCTTGTTCAATATGACCAATGATCTGCAAGCCACGCAACACCAAATTTTCTTCCCGCACCAGTGGCAGCTTGAGATGCGACTGCAAACAATCAGCCGCGCCACCACTGAGCAAACAGCAAGCTGCGCCGCGAGTTGTACCGTGAGTGATTAAGGCTTCAAATTGTAATTGTATCGCGCCCACCGTGGCCTGAATCGCGCCACTGAATATGGCATCGGCAGTATTGCGCGGGAATATTTTCTGCTCTCCTTCCTTTTGCACTTGCAGGGCAGAGCCAGCGTTCAGGCTGAGCCGCATCATGCTCAGCCCAGGCAAGATCAAGCCACCTAAAAACTCGCCCTCAGCAGATAGCGCATCTATCGTGGTGGCCGTGCCGCAATCCACCACCAAGCTGGCTGTGCCTAGCTGATGGCGCGCTGCAATCAGCGCCGCCCAACGGTCACTCCCAAGCTGGGCAGCAGGCTGGTAGGTGTTGCGTACGCCGCATTGCTCAACTTGAGCTGAAATAAAATCAATAGGGCAACTCCATGCGGCACAAGCCACACGTAATTGCTGCCCCATGTATTCGCCCGCGACGTTGGACACCAGGACTTTATGAGGTGATGGCAATTCTGAAAATAATTCAGGCAGTGTAGCTGCTTGCCCATTTTCCAATTGACCATGCTGTTGCCATACGTCGTCTTGGATGAGCGCCCATTTAATTCGGCTATTACCCGCATCAATTAACAAGACCATCATCTATTCTGTAAAGCCAATTTCTCCAGAATTAAAAATTTGCCTGCCACTGCTTGTATCCAAGATAAGCGCTCCGTGGTCAGTGATGCCGCGCGCTATGCCTGTTATGGAAGCGCCATCTGGCAGCGACAAGCGTACCGGCTGATGATGCAAGGCGTGATGACGTTCCCATTCAGCCTGAAACGGCGCAAAGCCATGTTTGGAAAATTCGAGTAAACCGCCCCGTAGTTCGCGCAAGATTGTGGCCAGCAAAATATTGCGTTCTGGCATTTCTATTTTTGGCATTTCTACTCCCGGCTGCGTCGCAACCATCTCTTTCAAGCTGGTTGCGGGTTGATTAATTTGCGCCAACAAATTATCCGAAAGCGACAGGTTAAGACCCATGCCGATTACCACCGCGCTGGGGCCTAGCATGTCGCCTTGTGCCTCGACCAAGATGCCGGCCAACTTGCCGCGTTTTCCCAACACATCATTTGGCCATTTTAGTTGGGCGCTGACCACACCCAAAATATGCAGGGCGCGCAGCAACGCTACCCCAGCTACCAGACTCAAGCCAGACAAAGCCGACAGCCCTTGTTGAAAGCGCCACAACAAAGAAAAGGTGAGTGCGTTGCCCAAACCTGTATGCCAAGTGCGACCCATCCTGCCCCGTCCGCCACTTTGCCATTCTACTGCCAGCACACTGCCGCTAGGTGCGCCCTGTGCGGCGCGTTGCAGCAGCACGGTATTGCTGGAAGGCGCGCTGTCCAGAATTTCAATTTCAAAATGCTGCGCTTGCTCACCTAAAGCATGTTCGACACTAGCCGCATTCAGCCATTGCGGTGGATTGCTCAGACAATAGCCACGACCGCGTATTTTGTATAAAACCAAACCAAAATTTTCTATGCCACGCAAAGCATTGCTTACGCTGGTGCGCGATATGCTCAAGCGTTGCGCCAATGCTTCCCCGGAATGAAATTCGCCGTCCACCAATAGTCGCAGCAAAGAAAACGTGAGTGGCTTCGCTGCCATGTGTTGCTGGATAGCTGTCGCGTCGCCACTCACTGCGGTGTTGTCTCCGCTGCCTGCACTTGCTGATGGTTATTCAGAAAGTTCAAAATTTCCTGCTTCCGCTCCATCGCATCGTGATAGCCCAGGCTAATCAGGGCGCGGCAAAAATCTTTGTCAAACAGCAAATAACTCACCAGATTCGCGCCACTCTTGCGCATTGCCCCGATAGCTCGCAACAGAAAGCGTATAGGCCACGGCAGTTGTGTGGCATACCGGCTGGCAATTTTTTCTATGGGCTGGCTGGGTAAAATGACTAACACTTCAATTTTGTTTAAGCGCATTTGCTGTCGTATTTCGTCAGATACCAAGCTAACGGTATTGTTAATGCGCTGCAAGCGCTCTATGTCCATCTCCAGGCTGTCGAGAAAAATACTGTCCAAAGCATGGCCTGCAATTCGCGCTAATGAGGGGTAGTCATCCATCTGGGGACGGTCAGGCTGGGGTGCTGCATGAGCCGTGCCTATCACCAGAACGCGGGTAGCACCCAGATGCAGTGCCGGACTGATGGGCGCGATCTGGCGCATCGAGCCGTCGCCAAAATATTCGCGATTAATTTGCACCGCAGGAAAAATAAATGGAATCGCCGAAGATGCCAATAAATGCTTGTGTTCAATTTTGGCAGCAATGCCCATGCGACGCGCTCGCTTCCACGGATGGATGCCATCTATGCTTTGGTAAAAATTGACCGATTGTCCTGAACCATAACCCGAAGCCGTGATGCTCAGTGCATGTAGCAATCCTGCATCTATGCTGTCCTGAATTTTTTCGCATGGCAGAACTTGCTCCAGCATTTGCGCCAGCGGCGTGTTGTCCAGCAGCGATACGCGATTTAGTTTATTGACACCCAGAGTATTTAAAATCAATCCGCCCAGCCAAAATATAGTATTACGTAGCACCCCAAGCGGGTCAGACCGATAAATATTATGCACCTGGAAATTTCTCCAGATATTGTCGAGATATTTCACCCCCTTGCGGAAGTGCCGTGCATTGACCGCAAGTGTCACCGCATTCAGCGCGCCCGCCGATGTGCCGCTGATAATATGAAAAGGATTGCGTGCGCGACTCGGCAAAAACTCGGCAATGGCTTTTAAAACGCCCACCTGGTAAGCGGCGCGTGCACCTCCTCCCGTTAACACCAAACCTAATTTTTTCTGATTGGGTTTTTGTTGCCCAAGTGTTTGTTGCTCAGACATTCTATTTAGAGACCTACTAGAGTATCGTCAGAACTGGTTTCGGCACGAACGCTTTCAAGCGCATCACGCAGTGTTTCTTCAGGCAATTCATTCACCAGAGTAGATAACATCTCCGCCGCTTCTGCCGCCTCTGGCGGCAGATGGCGTCCATCGGTATTGGCCATCAGCACAGCCGCCGCACCAGACACTTTTAACAATCCTGTGCGCTCTATCATTAACATCTCCATTTCTTTACGCAACATGGAGATTTCTTGTTTGTTCATGGTATCTGTCATGGTCGTTCCATCAAATAAAGGGTCATAAAAAATGAGTATTCCAAATGCTGGATATATTAAGCGCTTAATCTACACCTTTAGTCTTGGGGTCGGAATCGAGAAAAGCGAGAATTTCCCCCTTGCGTTTCATGGCATCCTTATACCCCAGATCAATCAAGGCTCGACAAAAACTCTTCTCAAACAACAAATAGCTCACCAGACTGGCTCCGCTACTACGCATCGCACCCAAGCCGCGCAACATAAAACGTATGCTCCACGGCAAACTATAAACATACAGCGAGGCAATTTTATCAATGGGTTGGCTGGGCTCAATTATCATGACATCAACCTGATCCAGTGTGGTGTGGGCACGGCGCTCTACATCAACCAGGCCGACGGTATGGTTGATGCGCTGCAACCTTTCAAGGTCAACCACCATGGTGTCCAAAAAAATACTGTTCAGTGCGTGGCCAGCAATCTGTGCCAAAGAAGGGTGACCGGTAACACGAACACGTTTTGGCTGTTCTTGCCTGCTTTGTCCCATGCCGATTATCAGCACCTTCTTTGCTCCCAGGTGCAGGGCTGAGCTGATAGGGGCAATCTGGCGCATGGAACCGTCGCCGAAATATTCTCGGTTGATGTGAACTGCCGGGAAAAGGAAGGGAATCGCGGAGGATGCCATTAGATATTCAATCTCGATCTTGGCCGGCAATCCCAAGCGGTGTGCGCGCTGCCAAGGAACTACACTATCGTGGGACTGATAAAAGGTGACCGACTGCTCCGAAGTATAGCCAGAAGCGGTAATGCCCAATGCGTGCAAATATCCAGCGTCTATGCTCTCCTGAATTTTATTGAGCGGTAGCGTCTCCTGCAACAAACGCCTGAGCGGAGAGTTGTCCAGTAACGATATGTGGTTCAATCTATTGATGCCTAAGATACTCAACAACAGCCCGGCCAACCACAGCGCGGCATTGCTGAATACGCCGAGCGGATCAGCGCGGTAGATATTTTCAACGTGAAAACTTTTCCAGAAGCTGAGCAGATATTTCACGCCACTGCGTAAATGTGCTGCGTTCATAGCCAAGGCAACAGCGTTAATAGCGCCCGCCGAGGTTCCACAAATAACCTCAAAAGGGCTGGGTGCATTGTGCGGCAATATCCGGGCAATCGCTTTTAGCACACCCACCTGATAGGCGGCTCGCGCACCCCCTCCGGTCAATATCAAACCAATTTTCTTCGGCATATAAATTTATCCTAGAAAGTTGCAGTTATACATAGCCCCACTCGTCTAACAACCTCTCACGCAGTGGAAATTTTTATTCATTTCACCTGCCCACGTTCAATAATAACACCCACCATTTGGCTGCCGCGTATGGCGTTCATTTTAGCGATGCTGACCTTTACCCAGGGTGCGGCGAAATCATGCAGAAGTATGTGGGCGATGTGCTCGGCGAGTGCCTCCAATAAATTAAAGTGGCGGCTGTGCAACGCGCTTTGGATGTGGGAAGCAATGTCGGCATAATTCAGCGCATCAGCAATGTCGTCGCTCTGACAAGCGCGGCTATTCGGCAAGGCAATTTCCAGATCGAGTTGCAGCGTTTGCGGTACGCGCCTTTCCCATTCATACACGCCGATCAAGGTTTCGATTTTAAGCGTACGCAAAAAGATGATGTCCATATTTTATGGTCACAGTTCTGTGGTTATTCCAAGTTTCGCGTAAAATTCGCGGCTAACTAATTCTAAGGCATTTCTGATGACGACCCTAGCCTTTGTAATCGCTGCCTATCTGATCGGATCCGTTTCTTTCGCGGTATTGATGAGCAAAGCATTTCGCCTGCCCGACCCGCGTAGCTATGGCTCACACAACCCAGGCGCTACCAATGTATTACGCAGTGGAAAAAAAATGGCGGCAGCGCTGACCTTGTTGGGAGATGCCGCCAAGGGTTGGTTGGCAGTGGCTTTGACGCTGCACTTTGCACCGCACGATGAAAATTATTTTCCGCTGATTGCAATGGTGGCACTCGCCGTTTTTCTCGGCCATTTGTTTCCACTGTTTCTGCGCTTCAAGGGCGGCAAAGGAGTGGCAACCGCGCTAGGGGTGTTATTGGCGCTAAATGTGTGGTTGGGCTTGGCAGCACTGGCTACCTGGATAATGGTTGCGCTGATATTTCGCTTGTCTTCTCTAGCGGCATTGCTGGCCGCATTGGCCGCGCCTGCCTATGCCGTGCTGCTATCACTGCCGCGAGAATTTCTAATGGCCTCATTGGTCATGTCCTTGTTGTTGATCTGGCGACATCAGGGCAATATCCAGAATTTGCTGGCAGGTAAGGAAAGCCGGATAGGCAATAAGGCAGGTGTTCGCAGCAGTTCTCCACACCAGCCCTAAATTCAGGTTGTGGAACAGGGGCTTATTTTGGTAGAATCGCGCCCTTAATTTTTTTGCTGAAGGGTAGTTTGTTTATGACCACTGTACGTGTTAAAGAAAATGAGCCATTTGAAGTAGCCATGCGGCGCTTCAAGCGTTCGGTAGAAAAGACCGGGTTGTTGACAGAGTTGCGTGCTCGCGAGTTCTATGAAAAGCCTACTGCAGAGCGCAAGCGCAAGCTGGCAGCGGCGGTAAAACGTCACTATAAGCGTTTGCGGAATCAAGTTCTTCCTCCCAAGTTATATTGATTTTTGGGCTGTATTAACTTCTGGATTTATTTCCAGCACGGTTTAAGCTTATGAGCCTGAAACAGCAGATCACCGAAGACATGAAAACAGCCATGCGCGCTAAAGATGCGGCGCGCCTTGGAGCTATTCGATTGTTGCTATCTGCCATGAAGCAGCGCGAGGTGGATGAGCGCATCGAATTGTCTGATACAGACGTTGTTACCATCATTGAAAAAATGATTAAGCAACGGCGCGATTCGATTTCTCAATTTGAAGCGGCCTCTCGCCAAGAGCTAGCAGACATCGAGAAGTTTGAAATTGCCGTATTGCAAACCTATATGCCGCAGCCGATGACCGAGGCGGAAGTGGCGGCTGCCGTAGCATCAGCCATAGCCAGCAGCGGTGCCAAGTCGGCGCAAGAGATGGGCAAGGTCATTGCCATCCTAAAGCCACAATTAGCCGGACGCGCAGATATGGGCAAGGTTTCGGCGCTGGTAAAAGCGCGCTTGTCACTGTAAGGGCTCGGTTTACTGCGCTCCTGCGTATCGCCATTTAGTGGAGTTCGTCCAGGATGATTCCAAAAAGCTTCATTCAGGATTTGCTCAACCGCCTTGATATTGTGGACGTAGTTGAGCGCTACGTGCCGCTTAAAAAAGCAGGGGTTAATTTTGTCGCCTGCTGTCCTTTTCATAACGAAAAATCTCCCTCCTTCACCGTTAGCCAGAGCAAGCAGTTTTATCATTGTTTTGGCTGCGGCGCGCACGGCACGGCCATCAGCTTTGTGATGGAGCATGCCGGATTGGGCTTTGTGGATGCAATCGAAGATTTGGCGCGCACGGTCGGCATGGCCGTGCCGCACGAGAAGACCGCACCTGAACAAATTCGGCACAAGGCAGACCCCGATTTGTATGAAGTCATGCAGTCCGCCACGAACTATTATCGCGGCCAACTCAAGCTGTCGCCGCACGCAATTGATTATTTAAAACGACGCGGTTTGAGCGGCGACATTGCTGCTCGTTTCGGTATAGGTTATGCGCCGGATGGTTGGCAAAATTTACAAAGCATTGCGCCGGATTATCAGCACAGCAATCTGCTGGAAACCGGTTTGGTGATTGAGAACGACGAGGGTAAACGCTACGATCGTTTTCGCGACCGCATTATGTTTCCCATTGTCAATACACGCGGCCAGGTCATTGGTTTTGGCGGGCGCGTATTGGATACCGGGGAGCCGAAATATCTGAACTCGCCCGAGACCGCGTTGTTTGAAAAGGGTCGCGAGCTATATGGCTTGTTTCAGGCGCAGAAGGCCATACGCGCCCATCGTCAAGTGTTGGTGGTGGAAGGTTATATGGATGTGGTGGCGCTGGCTCAGCATGGGATTGAATATGCGGTCGCCACTCTGGGCACGGCTACAACGCCCTATCATGTGCAAAAATTACTCCGCCAAACCGATAGCGTGGTATTTTGTTTTGATGGCGATGCTGCCGGACAGCGTGCGGCATGGCGGGCCATGGAGAATGCACTGCCACAACTGGTGGATGGCAAGTTCATCGGATTCTTGTTCCTGCCGCCGGAGCATGACCCTGACAGCTTTGTCCGCGAACATGGCACGGCCGCATTTGAGAAGCTGTTGCACGAGGCATTGCCGCTATCCGGCTATGTGCTGCGCGAATTGTCGGGTCAAGTCAATCTACGCACTCAGGAAGGGCGCACGGCCTTGTTGCAAAATGCCAAACCCTTGCTGACCGCCATTGCTGCGCCCGCTACGTCACTGTTGCTGCGTAAAGAAGTGGCGGCCCTAGCTGGCATCACTCAGGCGGAACTGGAAGCCTTGTTTGCCATCAAAGCTGTCGCTCGGCCGGCGCGTCAGGCCATGCAAAAAGCCGCGCGGCCAGTGGCATCTAATTTGCGCGTGCTGTTACGGTGCTTGTTGTTCCAGCCTAGTCTGGCGCGCGAATTACCGCATGAGTGGCAGGCGGATGGCAGCGAAGCTGCCGCAATTGTGGCATTGGCGCAGTGGTTGCGCGCCCAAGCAGGGGAGGTCAGTACCGCTGCCGTCATCCAGAATTTTCAGGGCACATCGCATGAAGCATTGCTGGCGACAGAGCAGGCCGAGATTATGCAATGGAGCGAAGAATTTAATGTGGCCGCAGAATTTCAAGGCGTGCTGGTGAATCTGCGTGAGAGAGAACGCAGGCAACAGTTGCAAGAGCTGGATACCAAAATGAAAAATTTGGGGTTGACCCTCAAAGGGCTAAGTGAGCAAGAGCAGGCTTTATACTTAAAATTGGCAACTCAGCGCGGAGCGGGCTAAAAACTGCCCTCATGGAAGCGCTGAAAGATTTTGCGGGATCGGGTATAATCCGCGCCCTTTTACGCTGTATTGTGTTGTTCTGTCATTTAATTTTTTAATTTAACTTTGTAATTTAAACTGTAATTTTAACTGGGAGTCCACCGCTATGGCGGCTCAGCAAAACAAGAAAAAAATCACTCCGGCCAAAAATGCGACCGCAAACGCCAAGCTAGTGGCCGTGGTCGATCCTGCCGAGCAATTGCAGGATGCTGAGGCTCGGCGAACACGCCTCAAGGCACTGATAATCTTGGGCAAGGAACGTGGCTACCTGACCTACGGCGAAATTAATGATCACTTACCTGAAATGCTGGAAGCCGAGCAGATAGAGGGTGTGGTCAGCATGATTAACGACATGGGTATTACCGTGTGCGATGAAGCACCGGATGCTGAAAACCAGATCATGTCCGATGTGGCACCGGTGGTGGCCGACGAAGATGCTGTGGAAGCGGCTGAAGCTGCGCTTTCAACTGTGGATTCGGAATTTGGCCGCACTACAGATCCAGTACGCATGTATATGCGCGAGATGGGTACGGTAGGTTTGCTCACGCGCGAAGATGAAATTGTTATTGCCAAGCGCATCGAAGAAGGCCTCAAGCACATGGTGCAGGCTATTTCATCCTGCCCCACCTCCATTGCTGAAATTTTGTTGCTGGTTGACAAGGTAGAGCGCGATGAATTACGCATAGACGAAGTGGTTGACGGTTTCATTGAAACGACCGACGAGACTCTGGTTACAGAAGAATTGGACGCTGCAGCCGCTGAAGAAGAAGAAATTCCAGATGTCGCGGAAGACAGCGAGGAAGACACCGAAGCTGCTGCGGCCGCTAATCTAGCCAAACTCAAGGAAGAAGCGCTAGAACGCTTCGCCAGCATACGCGGGCTGTTCGTCAAGATCGGCAAGGCCTACGAAAAGCATGGTTATCGCAGCAAGCCCTACGATAAATTACAAAAGCAAATTTCAGCCGAGCTGACGCAGTTTCGTTTTTCTGCCAAACAGGTAGATGCGCTGTGTGACACCCTGCGTAATTTGGTGGAAGAAGTGCGCAGCCATGAGCGCAACATTCAGAATCTATGCGTCACCAAAGCGCGTATGCCAAGACCGCATTTCATTAAAACGTTTATCGGAAATGAAGAGCGGTTGGATTGGGTCGCGCGTGAAGTAGCTGCTAAAAAACCCTATAGCGAAACATTATCGCGCTACCAGGCAGCCATTGTTGAACAGCAGCAGCAAATGTTGGATTTGCAGCAGCGCGTGGGCATTCCCATCCGCGACCTGAAAGAAATCAACAAGCAGATGACCAACGGTGAAGCCAAGGCGCGTGGTGCCAAGCGCGACATGATCGAGGCCAATCTGCGTTTGGTGATTTCTATTGCTAAAAAATATACCAATCGCGGCTTGCAGTTTCTCGATCTGATTCAAGAAGGTAACATCGGCCTGATGAAGGCAGTAGATAAATTTGAATACCGGCGCGGCTACAAATTTTCGACCTATGCTACATGGTGGATACGTCAAGCGATTACTCGTTCCATCGCGGATCAGGCACGCACCATCCGCATTCCGGTGCATATGATCGAAACTATCAACAAAATGAACCGCATCTCGCGTCAAATTTTGCAGGAAACCGGTCTTGAGGCAGATGCCGCTACGATGGCGCTGAAGATGGAAATGCCGGAAGACAAAATACGCAAAATACTGAAAATTGCCAAAGAGCCAATTTCCATGGAAACCCCAGTGGGCGACGATGACGATTCGCATTTGGGCGATTTTATTGAAGACTACAACACCCTGGCTCCCGTCGAAGCAGCGGTGTACGACAGTTTGCGTAATGTCACCAAAGATATTCTGGACTCACTCACGCCCCGTGAAGCCAAGGTGTTGCGTATGCGCTTTGGTATTGAAATGAATACCGATCATACCTTGGAGGAGGTGGGCAAGCAGTTTGATGTAACCCGTGAGCGCATTCGGCAGATAGAAGCCAAAGCCTTGCGGAAATTGCGTCATCCCTCGCGTTCAGAAAAACTTAAGAGCTTCCTTGACGGCGAAAGCTAAAGGCTAGTTTCAACGTATCGGGTCGTTAGCTCAGTTGGTTAGAGCAGAGGACTCATAATCCTTTGGTCGGTGGTTCAAGTCCACCACGACCCACCAATAACTAAGCGGCTTTCAGAGATATTTTCTGGAGGCCGTTTTCTTTTGCGGGACACTGGCGGGACATTTACAGAAAACAATCCGCTTGATCGCCACTCGATAATGTCACGTCTGATAGCTATTTTCGCCTCAAGATGCCCCGCTACTGTCCCATGTGAATAATTAAATAGTAAAAATACTTTATATTCATTTAATTAAAAATAATATTCACAAGATTAGTAATCTTATGTTGCTATATTTTCTGTTCTTCTTTAGAGTGTGCGCAAGTATTCCAACTCACTCTAAAGGCGGGCTGACATGGCAAGCATTGAGAAAAGAAAGAACGATGACGGGACAACAGGCTACAGGGCGAAAATCCGCCTCAAAGGACATGCGCCTGAGAGTGCGACCTTTTCACGACTGACTGATGCGCGGGAGTGGGTGCAGAAAACCGAGGCCGATATAAAAGCAGGCCGTCATTTTGGTGCGAGTAAGCGGCACACCCTGAACGAGCTGATCGACGCATACGAAAAAAGCGCGAAGCACAGAGAATTGAAATCAGCCAAAGAAATGCGGGCGCGTCTCGCTTGGTGGCGCAAGTATCATGGCGAAAAGCTGTTACAGGAAATTACCCCCGCAGTAGTGGCACAAGGCCGCGATGCACTAGCCGATGAATTTTTGACCGTGCGCAGACGTGCCGACAATGGCAAGGTGTCGCTCGTGCCTCTTGATAAAAAGCGCAGTGGCGCAACGACTAACCGCTTTCTTGCTGCATTGTCCAGCGTGTGTGCTTATGGTGTTAAAGAATTGGGATGGCTAGAACGGAATCCCCTGGAGCGCGTAAGTAAGCCGACAGAAAACAAAGGCCGTGTGCGCTTCCTTGATGAAATTGAATTGCCCCGCTTCCTTGACGCTTGCCGTAAGAACAATGATCTTTATTTAGCCGTGCTGCTATCACTTACTACGGGCGGGCGACAGGCGGAAATTATGAGTTTGCGCTGGGGGCAGATAGACCTTAAATCAGGCCGTGCAACGCTCTACGCTGGCACAACCAAAAACGATGATGCGCGAGTGCTACCACTGGTGGGCGAAGCCTACACGCTGCTACAGGCACGATCCAAGGTGCGCAGCTTGGCCGATGACCGGATATTTGCCCCAACCAACCGCGCCAAGAAAGCAGATTTTCTCAACCTGCGCACACCCTTCGTAACCGCATTAAAGGAAGCGGGCATTACAAATTTTCACTGGCATGATTTACGGCACACCTGCGCGAGTTATCTGGCAATGAGTGGCGTTAGCGGGCTGGAAATATCCAAGATACTTGGGCATCGCACTATGGCGATGGTGAGCCGTTATGCCCACCTTGCGCCCGCTCGCGTGTCAGACATAGGCAATGCACTGGCTGTAAAAATGGGGGTGGCGTGATGCAACCACAAGATGAGTATGTCCCGCTGTACCCATTACTTGCCGACTATTGGGACAAGCCTTTATCTAAATTGCCAAAAGCATTGCGGGCGAGGGTAGGCACGAAAGTAGTAAAAAGATTAGTTGGGCATCAACCAAAGTTTGATGCAAACGGAGAATTTGAGCATGACGCGGAAGGACGGTATCCGGCTTGGGAAGAAGTTTACAGTGAGCATGAGGTCGGGGATTTTCCTCTTGGCTGGGATACGTTAACGCCAGCCGAACGCCAAGAGTGGGTAAGGAGAATTGATTACAAGAAAGACCCCGCACTGGCAGGGGAAAGACATGTTGGCTGGTATGACCACGCCATGGATGCCCGGAGGTGGTGGGACATGCAGAATGTCACACCGAAAGAAGCGGCCATGGTGTTGTGCCGACTCAATCCGTTTGAGCGCGAAGATCCCGAACGTATTTATGTAGACGGCGACGAGGCATCTCCGCACAGATACCGGTTGCTGTTGCGGGCATTCGAGGACGCGGCAAGCACAATCCCGAAGCATCGGACGTTAATGGAATGGCGAACCATTGCACAGCAGCGCAACTTGCCTTACCACTCGTGGATTGACAATTACGCCGACGCGATGGGTGCACCCGCCGGGAAGCAAGCGGCACCTGTTGTTACTATGTACGCGAACAATAACGACAGTGATGTGTTGTCAAAAGAAGACTCGCTGGCTACCGAAATTGACGCAATACTCAGAGGGACACCAACGCTAAAGCCAAGCAAAGTTAAACCGAAATTATTGGACAGGGTAGGCAAACAAAATAGCCTAATCGTTGGAAGCACAAGCGGAGGTTTGCAATGGGAGAATAATAAGGGGGATACAATCGAAACCACTTGGGATAATATTGAGAAGCGAATAGCGCGATGGAAAAAATTGTGGAAGGAAAGGCAGAAATCCCCCGCATAACCCCCGTATTACACCCGCTAGACCGATAAGCCCCCGCTAAGGAAAGACACCGAAAGAACACCCTGAAAATACGCGCATAAATTCCGCATTTGCTGGAATATAGGAGCGTATATCATGCAAGAATCACAAGCCGTAACAACCAGCCTTCCCAAGCTGGCAACTGTAAAAAACATTCCGAGTTGTTTCCCGCTACTTGGATTGACCGCCGCCGCAATTCACGGGCATATCTTCAAAGCACAAGACCGATTCGATTCCAAAGGGCGCAAGATTCCCGGCAACGGGCTGGCTGCGACCGGCGCAATTATTCGCCGTGGCCGCAAAGTCCTGATTGACGTTGACCGCTATGGCGCGTGGCTTGCTGGAAGCGATGCGGGGGTTTGATCATGACGACACAACAAAAGAAAATCGCCCAGCGGGAACTGGGCGAAGTTGGGCAAAGCAATAACAACAAGTGGCAGAATAACCGATTCATCGGCCATGTTCAAGCGCACATTTCGCGGGCGGCTTGGCGAGCTTCCTACAGCATGGAACTCGCCCGTCAAGATCATGCTGATGCTGGACATCTATGGCGACTAGCCGGATGCTGCATCGCCCTTTCATTTTTCCGAATGATTGGAGGCAGGATATGATCGCGAGCTTTCAAGACGCAATCCGATCTGCTGGCCTGCAACCGCCAGACGTAATCGAGCCGGGCAAGTTTCACAAGTTCCCCGGCGAGGGTAAGCGCAACAGCAACCGGGCAGCATGGTGCAAGATGTTTCCCGATGGTACAGGCGGGATATTCGGCGACTACTCGACCGGACTATCTGCTGACTGGCAGGCGAAACGTGAAACGCCTTACACGCCAGCCGAGCGCGAAGCATTCAAGCGCCATGTTGCCGAAGCAAAGGCACAAGCCGAGGCCGAGCGTAAAACCAAGCAGGCCGAAGCGAGGGAAAAGGCAAACCTGATATGGGCAGAAGCCGTGCCATGCACCGAGCATCCCTACCTGACACGCAAGGGTATTAAGGCTCACGGGGCGCGGCTACACAAAGATGTACTGGTGATCCCCATGCGTGATGCGGATGGTGTTCTGCATTCGCTTCAATTCATTGATGCCGATGGCGGCAAGAAGTTCTTGAGCGGCGGGCGCGTGGCTGGCTGCTACTTCAGCATTGGCAACACCAAGGGCGCGGCGGCGCTGTGTACTGATGAGGGCTTAGCTACTGGCGCAACAATACACGAAGCGACTGGCTATCCGGTGGCGGTGGCTTTCAATGCCGGTAACCTGCTGGCGGTGGCAAAAGCCATGCGCGAGAAATACCCTGCCTTGCCACTGATCCTATGTGCCGACGATGACTACCAGACCGAAGGCAATCCGGGACTGGCGAAGGCGACCGAAGCGGCGCAAGCGGTTGGCGCATTGCTGGCAATCCCTGACTTCGGTGCAAACAGACCGGACAAGGCGACCGACTTCAATGACATGGCGGCGCATTGCGGATTGGAAGCCGTAGAACGTGCCATAGCGAGCGTGGTGGCTTCGGTGATAGATGAGGATCAACCGAGTGGCGATGACGCCCCCGATAACTGCCCGGCAAGCCCGGTAGGTGCGGACACAGCAACCCCGGAACACGATGCGGCATTGACGGAAAATGGGGTAACAGAGGTAACAGGGGTGCAAGCCAGTAACGACGGGCTTTCTGCCGATACCCCTGCCGCTGTTGACGAGGTATCAGAGGTAACACCTGAGCCGATTATCCCCGACGAAAGCAAACGACCATGCTTCAAAGTGTTCGATGATTGGCAACCGCTGCCAGACGGCGGCAAGCTAAAACCGGGCGTATGGTTTTTTACGATCAAGCACGGCAAAGGCGAAGCGCCACCCTCGCTGATTCAGCAATGGATATGCTCCCCTTTGCATGTTGAGGCAGTTACTTTTGACGGGCAGGATAATAATTTCGGACGGATGCTGCGATTCAAAACCACCGTCGGCAAGTGGCGCGAATGGGCTATGCCGATGGAGTTATTGCGCGGTGCGGGCGATGAGTTGCGCGGCGAACTTCTGGCGATGGGCGTAGAGATTGACCCACACGCCGGGCGGTCATTGCTGGGGCAATACCTACAAGCCAAACCACCGAAACGGCGTATTCGTTGTGCGCTGCAAGTGGGCTGGTGTGGCGATTCGTTTGTGCTACCTGATACCGTTATCGGCGCGGCGGCTTTGAGCGTGATATTTCAATCGGGCGAACGCGGACACGATGAGTATACAAAGGCCGGAACTTTGGCCGGATGGCAGACTGAAATATCGGCGCGGGCTGTTGGCAATCCCATACTGGTGATGACGCTGTCGGCATCGTTTACCGGTGCGCTGCTGGCAAGGTGCAACGCTGAAGGCGGCGGACTTCACTTTGTCGGCGAATCTTCCACGGGCAAAAGTACCGCCGTTGAGGCCGCGTGTTCAACGTGGGGAGGCGCTGGCTATAAACGAAGCTGGAATACCACTGCGAACGGGCTGGAAGGTGCGGCGGCGATGTTCAACGATAACTTGCTGGTGTTGGATGAAATCAATGAATGCAACCCGCAAGACGTGGGGAAAATCGTTTATGCGCTGGGCAACGGGGTAGGCAAGCAACGCGCCGGGCGAACCGGGAGCGCACGGGCGGTAACGCGCTGGAAGTGTTTTGTCCTATCCAGTGGCGAGCGCACCGTTTCAACCACCATGCAGGAAGGCGGACACCGTGCGAAGGCCGGGCAGGCCGTGCGGCTGTTGGATATACCGGCGGCGCGGAAGTATGGCGCATGGGATGATCTACACGGCTTGCCGAGCGGCACGGCATTTTCTGACGCGATCAAGCTGGCATCGGTAACGCACTACGGACACGCCGGGCGTGCATTCCTCGAAAAACTGACACGCGACAAACGCGACTTTTGCGAATACCTGGAACGGTTCAAGTCACTGCCGGGGTTATCCGCCGATGATGCTGAGGGACAAGCCAAGCGCGCCGCCGGGCGTTTCGCCATGCTGGCGCTGGCTGGTGAGGTGGCGAGCGAGTACGGCATAACTGGCTGGCCGGAAGGTGCGGCAATCGAAGCGGCGGCGGTTGGCTTCAAAGCGTGGCAATCCACTCGCGGGCACGGCAACGATGAACGGCGGCAAATATTGGAACAGGTTTCCGGGTTTATTGCGCGGCATGGGGATAGCCGGTTTTCGGATGCTGCACAGGCTAATTCCGATGATGCCATGCGCATCAATCGGGCGGGCTGGTGGCGTGACGACGGCGAGCGCATCTACATGTTCAATGCCGAAGGGATGCGCGAAGCCGTGAAAGGGTTCGACTTCAAACAGGCGCTGAATATTTTGCAGGAAGCGGGCGCATTGCCGATGCCTGGAGCTGATGGCAAACGCGCAAAGCCGATGCGGATAGGCGGGCGGCTGCTGAAGCTGTACCCGGTGCAAGCCGACAAGTTGGGGGACGATCATGGGGCTTGATAATCTGCTGGCAACGCTGGAAAAGCGCGATTCTGTTACCCCTGTTATCCCATGTTGCCCGCAAGAGGTAACAGCAAATGCCGCACCAATAAATGCTTGTACCCTTGTTACCCCTGTTACCCCGGAAAAAACCACAACGGCAATAGCCAAGCCGGAAACGCTACAGGACAGGCAACGGGAAGTGCGGCGGCAAAAAGTTATTGCGATGCTGGAAGTTACACCAGATACACAACGGGCAATTTATCCAGACACCGACAGTGACCCGCACAACGTCATTCTGGCGATTGCAGTCCGTAGTTGTCAGCAAACCTGCGAATTACTGATTCCCAAAGCCCAATATGACCCGTGGCGATTGCTGGAATTGATAGAGCGGCTTGGACAGACAACGCATTAGGAAAGGGATAACCATGCCACTAAAAAAGGCAACGAAACCGCTTGTAATCCACGAAGGGCAACTGTTGAGGGCGATACCTACCCCCCAGCTAAAACTTGCCACAATTGAGGATTGCAGGCGCGAAATGGCGCGCGTTTATCGTGATGCCAGGACAGCCACTACTGACACGGCGGACGCTTCGAGGTTGGTTTATATGTTGACCTCGATTGCGAAAATGATTGAGATCGGACAGCTTGAACAACGACTAATCGCATTGGAGGAAAGACAGTATGGCGACATTAGAAAAACGAATTGAAATGCTTGAGGAGATACTAAAGCCGATAAGCCTTCTCGATGAGCTATTGAGCCACGAGATGCTAGACGATGGCGGACGGCCATTAGCCCAATGGGAAAAGTTGAGATTTCTCCAAGAGGCTTTGGATGAAATCAACGTGAATGGAAAATAAGCATGGCAACAAAACCAAAGGCAGCAAAGCTGGATGCACCGTTGCAACGCAAGGGCGTAATCATGGTAGTGAGTAAAGACCAAACCAAAGAAGATCAGGCGCGGGAATATGCACGGATAATGGTATCTCCAGAGCTTGCTGCGCTTCGCGTGTTGAGGGGTGCAGACAGCAAGGGGGACACTGGCGAACTTTGGAATAATCTAGATGAGCCAAGCCTAACTGATGAACTACGGGCACAAGCTGAGGCGGTAAACCGTGGCGAAATGAATCATATTGAAGCCATGCTGATAAATCAGGCAACCGGCCTGCAAAACCTATTTGCACGGCTTGTTGGGCGCGGCATGGGATGCGACCAGGCACCCGCATTCGAGGCGAATATGCGCATTGCTTTGCGGGCGCAATCTCAATGCCGCGCAACACTGGAAACACTGGCAGCAATCAAGAATCCGCCTGTGGTATTCGCCAAGCAAGCCAACATCAATCATGGCAACGGCAACCAGCAAGTGAACAACGGCACACCTGCTCCCGCTACGCACGCGGGGAAAAACATAAATCAGCAAAACGAACTATTAGAGGTACAACATGGCAGCGAGACAGTGGACACACGAACAACGGGCGCAACAATCGGAAAAAATCCGGCAATGGCAACCGTGGGCTAAATCAACGGGTGCGCGGACACCGGAAGGTAAGGCAGTATCATCGCGCAACGCATACAGGGGCGGATTGCGCGAAGAGCTGCGAGAGATGGCGAAACTGTTGCGTGAGCAGCGGGACAGGCTGGCGCGTATTGAGTACCTCTGATTATCTTAAACCACCCCGATATTACCCTTAGGGATGGGGCAAAACGGGAAGGTTTGAATGATAGGATTACAGCTTTGCTTCTTTCATCAAGTCTTTCAGTCCAACATCCAGCGCATGAGCAATTTTCAGCAGAGTGAGAATGGCAACATTATTATCGCCACGCTCAACGCGGCCAATATAGCTACGGTCAATCCCCGCCATTAAGGCTAATTTTTCCTGAGATATTCCCTGCTTCTTGCGGGCGTGACGAATCGCTTCGCCCAAGGCAATGAGCGCAGGATGTTGACGTTGTTGTGAGAGATTTGGCAAGTACGCATGATTTCGTTATTATGCGTAACAATCCACGGTACATGTACCGAGTATACTTTGTATCGAAGGCGTGTATAGTGATTGGGAAGGCTTGGTTTTGTCAGCAGCTATGGCGCAATAATCCATTACAGGGGTGTAAAGCTATGTGGTTTTCCGATTCGTTTTGCAAAATAATCTGGTTGGCACTCGTGGGAATCATGCTAACCGGATGTGGTGGAGGTGGCTCAAGTAGTACGCCAGCCGCTCCCCCTGTTGTGATTGATCCCAACCTAACCGTACCACTTCAAACGGCAATGGCTAATCTTGTGAACAATGGGTTTAACAAACCTTACACTCTCACAGGCTGGGTTGATAACTCGACAGGTAATAATCCTAATCTACCACTCACTCCATTAAGTGGCAGTGGAACAGTGATGATAGGAACCCCGGTTTCAGTAGTATTTACAAGCGGGCCACTTACAGGGGTGACAGCTTTAAAATCAGTGGCAGTATCTACCGGAACTGTGGCCTCTACCTCAACGTATTATTTCAATACCAGCGACTACACTATTTTATTGGTACAGAGTGAAAGTAAATATTTTTACTATACCCCTTACACACTCCATTCCACTGTAAAGGCTGGGAATACAGGTGCAATAGGAGATAGTTCTACAGGTGAATTTTTTGCCACCACCACTACTACGGGGGTTTATTCTGTAGATAGCGACAAAGCCGACAGTTTGCTGGTGACGTTTACAGAAACATCATCAAACTTTTTCAGCGAGGTGATAACCTCAACCAAATATAGAATCACAACGCTGGGGAAAATCAGCCCAGTAAGCATTACTTCTGATTATTATTTGACTGGGCACTATAAACATGTGGTGCTGACTTTTTAAGTCTGGTGCTCGATTAAACCACTGAAAGCCACATGAGCCGGACAGGCTGGGTGGGCGAGGGATAATTAAACAGAACGCGCAGCGACCAAGCAGCAAAAGGCGAAGGGGCGATGATTTACCAGCCCTGTTTTGCTGCTCCTCACCGCAGGTGATGGACGTTGACTTTGACTTGTGTGGCGGCATTTACCCGAAGGGCGCAAGACATAACGGCCTCTTATGCGAACCCGAAGGGCGGGGGCTTTTACCGGCACATGTGCTTTGCATAAGACGCCGTTATGTTGGATACCGCCACACACAACAACCGGCGCAGCCGACATTGCTTTAACGGCACTGCGGGAGGCCAGAACACTATCAGGCTATCCATGCCCAGCAGCCTGCGAACGGCGAGCGCTTGATGGCGTAGCGGCCTTTGGCGGAGCCATGAAGTGCGTCGGCGTGAAGCGGCTGCGGCAACGGAGCGGACACACTTGGCTACGGAGCTAAAGCAGAGGGCTGGTTCATCGCCTTCTGCGCGCTGCCAGACTACCAGTGCGCTAGCGAAGGCGCGGGGCTTGCGGGTTTTATTGCAAGCGCCGTGACTGAGCGGTTATGTGAATCAATCGTGGGACACTGGCGGGACACTGGCGGGTAAAAAACCAGCAAAAGCAGGAACACACCAGAATGATATAATGCGCATAACAGATTGATTGTTTTATTCTTATTTATTTTGATGTGTTATGGTTTGCGCCTCTGGTGCGACTCATAATCCTTTGGTCGGTGGTTCGAGTCCAGCACGACCCACCAATAAAATAAAGGCTTGCAGCGATGCAGGCCTTTCCACTTTCAAAATTAAAGAGTATTGCCAGACTCGTGAAAGATTCCAGCTTTTTTTGCTGCACTCCACACCATTGAAAGCGTTCAGTGCGCTGCAATTCTTTTCGCCTCACCCAGAATTCCTGAATGCCAGCGCCATAATAATTGCCTACTAATAGCGACTAAGTGGGAGCTAGATATGTCTATGAACGTGCGAGAATTTGGCAACGTACTAGGTATGACTGGTTTTGTTGGAGAGAAGCTGAGCTATAACTTGATGAGCAGGCATCCTAAGCATGCCCTTATTTCACGACACGGAGCCTGATTAGCGATGCTCCGTCATTACACTCGATTGCTCATGCCGCCGCTTTTTATCAATCTATCAAGTACGCGCTCAGACATGTCCTGTATGGCTACCACCTCATCCACAGCGCCCGCAGCAATGGCTTCCTTAGGCATACCAAACACCACACAACTCGCTTCATCCTGAGCCAAGTTGTAAGCTCCCGCTTGACGCATCTCCAGCATGGCGGCGGCACCATCCCGACCCATGCCAGTCATCATTACACCAATAATATTTTTGCCCGCACATTTGGCGGCAGAGCGAAACAGCACCTCTACCGAAGGGCGGTGGCGATTTACATGGTCGGTCTGACTCAACTCGGTCATGTAATTTGCGCCACTACGTCTGAGCGATAAATGAAAATTTCCGGGCGCAATGTAGGCATGACCCGGCAGCACACGCTCGTTGTTCTCAGCTTCTTTTACTTTGATCTTGCACAAACCATCCAAGCGATGGGCGAATGGTTTGGTGAACAGGGCTGGCATATGTTGCACGATCAATATACCGGGTGCATCTGCCGGTAATCGGATTAAAAACTCCCTGATCGCTTCTGTGCCACCGGTAGAAGCCCCGACCACGATAATTTTTTCAGTGGTGGTAAAGCTATTGCCTAAAGCCGGCAGCAGTTTGAGCGCCACCTTCTCCGAATTTACTCCTCGCGTAATGCGCGCGCTGGATGCAACACGAATTTTTTCCGCTATCTCATCGGCATAATCCTGCATACCATCGGCGATGCCCACCTTGGGTTTGGCCACAAAATCCACTGCTCCCAACTCCAGAGCGCGCAACGCTGCATCTGAACCCAGTTCCGTCATGCTGGAAATCATCAGCACCGGCATAGGGTGCAGACGCATCAACTTTTCCAGAAAAGTTAAGCCATCCATTTCCGGCATTTCAACATCCAGCGTCAAAACATCTGGATTTAGGGTTTTAATCATTTCGCGTGCTTGCAGCGGGTTGGAAGCCGCGCCTATGGCCTCCATGTCAGGATAGCTGTTGATTATTTCTTTAAGTATGCTGCGGATTAATGCTGAATCGTCAACGATCAACACCTTAATTTTATTTTTTGGAAGCATGCTGCTCATTACTGATACCTTATATATTTCTGCTAGTTTTTTTAGGATGTTGAACGCTAGAGGTGATCTTTTGCGTAAGGAGTAAGCTGATATACCGTCTTGCCGCGCAGCTTAAAATATTCGTCCGCATGAAAAAAACTCTCTGAATGCCCAGCAAACATCAGCCCCTCTGCTCGCAACAAAGGCACAAATTTTTTCAGTATGGAAAGTTGGGTGGCCTTGTCAAAATAGATCATGACATTGCGGCAAAATATAGCATCAAGTGGGGTGCGAAACGGCCAGGTATTGTCGAGTAGGTTTAATTGCTGAAAAGTAATCATGTCGCGTAACTCTTGACGCACCTTGACGAATCCATCCCGCTTTCCCGTGCCGCGTAAAAAAAATTTCTTTACTTTCGCTGGGTCAAGTTTGTCTAGTTTATCTTCTCGATAAACGCCAGCCCTTGCCATTTCCAGGACACGGGTATCCAAGTCCGTCGCAATAATTGTTACTGGCGGGGTAAAGCTGTCGAACGCCTCGATAGCGGTCATCGCCATTGAATAGGGTTCTTCTCCCGTTGAAGCTGCTGCACACCACAATGTAATTGGGCCATCACTTTTTTCCTGTTGCTGTCTCATGTGTTCAGCCAGCACTGGGAAATGGTGCGCCTCACGAAAGAATGAAGTCAGGTTAGTGGTCATCGCATTGATGAACGACTCCCACTCCTCGCTGGAATCACTTTCCAGAAAGTGTATGTATTCAGAGAACGACATGATGCCGAGCACTCGCAAGCGCCGCGACAATCGGCTATAGACTAGTTCCTGTTTAGAATCGCTTAGAGAAATGCCAGCATGATCGTAAAGTAATTTACGCACACGCTTAAAATCCTGCATAGTGAATGGGAATTCTCGTCCGCTTTTATCCCCATGGATTTCATCGTTGGCCATTTTTTAGATTACAGCCTTTAATCTTAAAGCAGAGCATCCAAATTGGCGCAGTAAGCAGACAACCCTGAACCTACGGCTCTCAACCTATCACCTTCTTCACTACCTCGATTAGCTTTTGCGGATCAAAAGGTTTAACTAGCCACCCGGTTGCACCCGCAGCTTTGCCCATCGCCTTCATATCAGCGCCTGATTCTGTGGTCAGCATCAAGATCGGCACTTTGGCGTAGGTCGGCATGGCTCGCAAATTTTTGGTCAAGGTCAAACCATCCATGCGTGGCATATTCTGATCTGTTAATACCAGGTCAACTAGCTGTGTCTTGGCTATTTCCAGCCCTTCCTGTCCATCTACTGCTTCAATTACTTCATAACCAGAGCTGCTAAGTGTGAATGCCACCATCTGCCGAATGGAAGGGGAGTCGTCAACGCTTAGAATTTTTTTTGCCATTATAATACCCCGTTTGAAATATTAAATTACCCACTTTCTCTGCTGCCGCCCGTAACGCCAGATAAATTATACCTAGTGATATACAGTCAATCCTAAAATTTTTATAGGGGCATAGGTTACACCAAAAAAAAGAAATCAACAGTGTTCATAACTGAGAGAGTATATCAAGATGCAGCTAATTAGCCATATTGAAGAATTACGCACAAGACTGAAAACAGAAGGCGCCATCGCCTTCGTCCCTACTATGGGGAATCTGCATGAGGGGCATCTCGATCTGGTGCGGCGAGCGCGTGAACAAGGTGATTGTGTAGTGGTAAGTATTTTTGTGAATTCACTGCAATTTGGCCCCACCGAAGATTTCGATAAATACCCACGTACATTAAAAGTGGATTGTGAACAGCTACAAGGCTTGGCAGATATCGTGTTCACACCGTCGGCCAATGAAATGTACTCGCTGCCGCAAACAATATTGGTCGAGCCGTCTGCGCTTGCCCATGACCTAGAGGGCGCTGCGCGCCCCGGACATTTTTGCGGTATGGCAACCGTAGTGTTGAAGCTGTTGAATATTGTTCGGCCACACATTGCTCTATTCGGAAAGAAGGATTATCAGCAACTGCATGTAATTCGTCAAATGGTTGCACAATTGAATTTAGCGGTACGTATTGCAGGTTGCGAAACGGTGCGAGCGCCAGACGGCCTAGCGTTGAGTTCACGTAATCAATATTTGAGTGCTGCCGAGCGTATCGAGGCCACGTTTTTGTATCGAACCTTGTGCGGCTTGCAACTGAAGCTGTCGAGTGGATTGGCTGATTTTGCACAAGATTTGGCAGATTGCCCCAAGGACAAAGTTGCGTATTTAAAGCTGGAGCAGCGCGCGACTGAAGCCCTTGCTGCACGGGGCTGGCAGGTGGATTATGTGGCGGTGCGTAGCCAAGCTGACTTGGCTTATCCTAGCGCAAGCGAACGCAATTTGGTTATCTTAGCTGCGGCGCGCTTGGGGCAAACGCGGCTGATTGATAATTTGGAAGTTTGTCTTAAAACCTGAGCACTTATATAATGCACACTTCTGCTCTCCTTTAAGGAGGAATGTCATGCAAAGAATCATGCTTAAATCAAAACTACATCGAGTGCATGTCACGCACTCGGAATTGCATTACGAAGGATCGTGCGCGATTGATGAAGTTTTGTTGGATGCTGCCGACATTTGCGAATATCAACAAATTGATATTTATAACATCAGTAACGGCGAGCGTTTCACAACCTATGCCATTCGCGCACAACGTGGCTCTGGCATTATTTCTGTGAATGGCGCAGCGGCGCACAAAGCTAGCGCGGGCGACCTATTGATAATCGCTTCTTATGCCATGTATTCTGAACTGGAATTGCAGAAATATCACCCGCAACTGGTCTATGTTGACGAGCGCAACCGAATTGTTGCACAACGGGATGAAATTGCAGTTCAGGCGGCCTGATTGCAGGTTGGGCAGGTCTCGTCTTTGCGCAACATGATTGTGCGTAGCTCCATATGCAGCGCATCCATTACCAACAGTCTGCCGCACAACGAACTACCCGCACCTAGCAACAGTTTGAGCGCTTCGGCAGCTTGCATGCTGCCAATAATTCCAACCAGCGGTGCAAACACGCCCATCACGGCGCAGCGAGTTTCTTCGGCCTCAGCTTGTTCCGGGTATAGGCAGTGGTAGCACGGGCTGTCATGACGGCGCAAATCAAACACACTGACTTGCCCATCAAAACGAGTGGCCGCACCCGATATCAGCGGTTTTTTTAATTGCACACAAGTCCGATTAAGCGCGTAGCGCGTAGCGAAGTTGTCACTGCAATCCAGCACCACATCGGCTTGCGCCACCAACTCAGATAAGCGGGTTTGATCCACACGTTCATTCAGTGTGACCACGTGCACTTCAGGATTTATTTCGGCCAGCGCGATGCGCGCAGAATCAACTTTTGCCATGCCAACGCTGGCAGTACGATGCAAAATTTGGCGTTGTAAATTAGTCAGGTCAACCGTGTCGTTGTCGCATAGCGTCAGCGTACCCACTCCGCTAGCAGCGAGAAACAGTGCGGCGGGACAACCTAGCCCGCCAACACCGACAATCAGCGCGCGTGCTTCCAGCAGTTTCTGTTGCCCTTCAATACCGATTTCGGGCAACAGAATGTGACGGCTATAACGTAGTAACTGCGGGTCGTTCACGGTAAATCCATTACAGTTTTTTGCTGTCTTTTGCCCCATTCAGAATATTCATGCCCTTCAGCAAATTGATAGCTTGCTTGAGTTGGTAATCGTCTGTGGAACCAAATTCGGTAAACTTTGGCTTGGCCGCATCGTTTTCCTCTGGCGTGGATGTATCAGCAGGTTTTGCTTTCGCCTTTTCCTTGCTATCGCTCGCCTTATCGTCGGATTTCCGACCATTACTCAGGTGGCGCTCCAGATCAGCTTCACGCATATGGAAAGCCCGATCCTGCTCTGCTGTTGCCGGATCTTCTATGATGATGTCGGGCACAATGCCCGTGGCTTGAATGGAGCGTCCATTGGGAGTGAAATAACGTGAGGTAGTCAACTTGATGGCGGTGTTGCTGCCCAAGGGCAATATGGTTTGCACCGACCCCTTGCCAAATGTCTGCGTCCCCATAATGACCGCGCGTTTGTGATCTTGCAAAGCGCCTGCGACAATTTCTGAAGCGGAGGCAGAGCCGCTATTAACTAGCAACACAATGGGCACATCTTTTATTGATGCGGGCAAGTCCCTTAAGTAATCAGCCAAACCGCTGTGAGCATAATTTTCCGGAAGGGTGGTCAGCCGCATCTTTGCGCTTGCGGTGCGACCTTCGGTATAAACAACCAGTGCATCTTTGGGTAAGAAAGCGGCAGAAACCGCCACTGCGCTGTTAAGCAAACCGCCAGGATTGTTGCGCAAATCCAGCACCAAGCCTTTCATTGTGCCTTGACCTTCTTCATACAATTTGCTTAATCCAGCGGCGAGATTTTCTCCTGTGCGTTCCTGAAATTGCGTGATACGAACATAGCCGTAGCCCGACTCCAGCATCTTGGATTTGACACTCTTAACTTTGATAACGGCGCGCTCTAAATTAAAAATCAGAGCCTTGGGTGTATCTTTACGGATGACGGTCAGTACAATTTTGCTGCCGGGAGTACCACGCATACGTTTGACGGCATCATTTAAAGATAATCCTTTTACCAACATGTCATCCAGCTTCATAATGAGATCGCCGCTCTGGATTCCTGCAACATAGGCCGGAGTGTCTTCTATAGGTGAAATAACTTTTACCAGCCCATCTTCCATACCCACTTCTATACCCAAGCCGCCAAATTCGCCGTGCGTGCCGTCTTGCAGCTCTTTGAAAGCTTCGGCATCCAGATAGGCGGAATGTGGATCCAGCCCGATCAACATGCCATTGATAGCTCCAGTGATCAGTTTTTTGTCGCTGACGGGCTCTACATAATCACTTTTTATGCGGCCAAATACTTCAGAAAAAGCACGCAATTCCTCTATAGGTAGCGGCTCAGGACTGTCTTTGTCAGCGATGGCCGTAAGTTGCAAGCTGGCCAGCACACCCGCAATCAATCCCAAACCAATCAATCCAAACTTTTCTAAACGACTACGCATGTCTGACCTCTATAAAAAATAAATTACCCCAGTGCTCTGTTAATTCGATTTTATTGATCGCCCTTACAGTAGAGATCGAAGTATAAACTGGAATCTTTGTTTCTGCCGATCGTAGTGGCCAAATTAAAATGTAAGCCACATCAATATTAGCCAAGCCCGCAGCCTATTGTGACAGCAATTCATTAAGTTTGATCATCCAAGGGTGGGTATAATCCCGCCCTTAAATCCGCATAGAGCAAAATCATGGAAGCCGAACAACTTAATCTCATATCCAACAAGCTGCAAGACCTGCGCACCCGCACTGCCGAACTACGGAGGTATCTTTGACTTCGACGGCAAGCAGGAGCGCCTAGCCGAAGTTGTCGTCCTGGCTGAAGACCCTGCCGTGTGGCAGGACAACAAGCGCGCCCAGGAACTAGGGCGCGAAAAAAAGATGCTGGAAGGCATCGTTCTCTCCCTCAAGCAACTACACCAAAATCTCGCCGACACCGCCGAGCTGTTCGACATGGCGCAAGCGGAAAAAGACGAAGCCAGCCTGAACAGCATCGTGCAGGACGTACAGCAGATGGAACAACAAGTGGCTGCCATGGAATTCCGCCGCATGTTTTCCAACGCGATGGATCCCAACAATTGCTTCGTTGACATTCAGGCTGGCAGCGGCGGCACCGAAGCGCAGGACTGGGCGGCCATGCTGTTACGCATGTATCTGCGCTATTGCGAACGCAAAGGTTTTCAAGTGGAAGTGCTGGAACAATCTGACGGAGAAGTCGCGGGTATCAAGGGCGCTGCACTCAAGGTCAGCGGCGATTATGCCTATGGCCACCTGCGCACCGAAACCGGCGTCCATCGCCTCGTGCGTAAATCTCCGTTCGATTCCGGCAACCGCCGCCACACCTCATTCTCCAGCGTGTTCGTCTATCCCGAAGTGGACGACTCCATCGAAATTGAAATCAACCCTGCTGACCTGCGCGTGGATACCTATCGCGCCTCCGGTGCAGGCGGACAGCACATCAACAAGACCGATTCTGCGGTGCGCATCACCCACATTCCGACCAACATCGTCGTGCAATGCCAGAGCGACCGCTCGCAACACCGCAACCGCGCCGAAGCCATGACGATGCTAAAATCACGCATGTACGAAGCAGAGTTGCGTAAGCGCAATGAACAGAAACAGGCAATGGAGGATGGCAAAACTGACATTGGCTGGGGGCACCAGATACGCTCCTATGTGCTGGATCAATCGCGTATTAAAGATTTACGTACCAACGTTGAAATCGGTAATACACAGGGCGTGCTGGATGGGGATCTGGATGAGTTTATTGAAGCGAGTTTGAAGCAGGGAGTTTGATTTTTAGGAATTTGGCTACTGGCCTAAAGGATGTATCCAATCTTTGCTCAACCACCCCTCAACACACTAAACCGCCGAAATACTTCGATTGGCATAGCCTGCTGCAGCTTCCATACTATTGAGATAGGACGATCACCTTCATACTGCTCAAGAGTAACAGCGCCTAATTTGCCAACGTAGGCATCAGCTTTGTTCCTGTCCAATCGGTTTTATTTCATCATTATTCAAATGCGTCCCTTTTGTGCGAGCTAAGGTATCTACTCAAAAATAATTGCTTCTACTCTGGCCGCAACATCATCAACAATCTCAAGAGGTACTTTCTCTATAAATTTGATTTTACGAATTTTCCAATCCAGCGCCTTTAATTGATGACAATGTACTGACCCTTGTGTATGCAGACCAAGCCCCATTAATGAAACGAGCGTACCATGGGTTTTAGCATGCTCAGCCAGCCCTTGAGAAATCGGGCATATCATTGC
>JAYUTK010000110.1:0-31624 GCA_043755195.1 Gallionellaceae bacterium | reverse complement strand
GCTACCATCCCCGCCATGCCTTCCTCACCCACTATGGTCGCATTGGCAACCTGCCGCACCATGCTTATGGAATGCACCAACTGATTGATGCGCATGTCGCCATTGCCGAGAAAGCGCGCAACCTTAATACCGGCAGACAAGCCGTGATGGAACAAGAAATCCTGGCCCTGTTAATGCAACGGGTAACGGCGCACGGTTGCAAACTGCCGCCGGATAAAATCCACGAAATACTGAGTCTCGACGCCGGACTCAATGCCCAGGGACTAGAAAGCTGGTTGGACAAACATTAAGCGGCGGTTAACTGGCATCCCTGTAAATTCAAGGTTTCAGCCCGGAAAATTTGCCCGAAACCCCGTTCTGGTTTATCCTTTGCGCCCTTGTCGAGTCCGGTATCGCTGGATTTAATGCAGGAGAGATGGCCGAGTGGTTTAAGGTACACGCCTGGAAAGCGTGCGTACGGCTTCAACCGTACCGAGGGTTCGAATCCCTCTCTCTCCGCCAAGGTCTTATTTTTTGATACAATGTACGTTATGCGCCCGTAGCTCAGATGGATAGAGTACTTGGCTACGAACCAAGGGGTCGGGCGTTCGAATCGCTCCGGGCGCACCAGTTTTTACAGGATTATCTTGCAACTCCTCCTTAAGTTATAGACTGTTTTGAACGATAGTCTTCATCATACTGACCATAATATAACGCTTTTCGCCTTAATTTTGAAAGCGGTAAAACTCATAATTTCAGTCGAGACCGTTTATATTACATAGGGTCATCCCTGAATTTTCTTAATGAACCGAAAAAATTTCTGCTTCAGATATTGAATATATACGCGCTATATACTCGAAGCATTATTTCAAAGAGTGGCCTGAAGAAGGTAATCTGGCGGGAGGGTGTCTTTCACCATTGCGATAGCGAAGGATCGGGGCTTGCGGGGTTTATTGCAAGCGCCGTGACTGAGCGGTCAACGGAGTGGCGTTTGTTGTGTCAACGCTAATCTGTACAAATCCAGACTTCCGATGGTTTCTTTGTATCATGCCGCATCAGTCAAACACCTTGCTAATTGGTAGGCTTAATGGTGGGTGTATAAATAAAACTGCGGCAGAGTGGCGTATTTACTATTCAATTGGCGGAGAGGGCGGGATTCGAACCCGCGTTAGGTATTAACCTAAACACGCTTTCCAGGCGTGCGACTTAAACCGCTCATCCACCTCTCCGAAAGGGCGCGCAGGATAAACCAGAATCGGTCTTGCCGCAATCGAAAATATTATTTATGAGCTGCTCTAAAAGTGATCCTTCCAGCTACGCAGAGCAGTAAAAATACTGGTTTCATCATCTTGTGTGGTTTGTGTTATGCGTTGCACGGTGGCGATAACCGCAGGCTTGGTGCAGCGCAAAAATGGATTGGTGGCTTTCTCTATGGCGATGGTTGAGGGCAGGGTCGGTTGTCCGGAAACCCGTTGGGCAGCCACCGCAATCTGGCGCTGTTGAAGGAGTACATTATCCGGTTCACAAGCTAATGCAAAGCGTATGTTGGCTGCTGTATATTCATGCCCGCAATAGACTTTGGTTTCATCCGGCAGATCAGCCAGCCGCCGCAATGCATGCAGCAACTGCACGGCAGTTCCGCCCAATAATTTACCGCAACCACAGCCAAACAGAGTGTCGCCACAAAATACGCTGTCTAATCCCAAAAAGGCTATATGACCTTGCGTATGGCCGGGGATGTCAATCACGTCGAGCTTGATGCTTAGATCGGCAATTTCTACCATATCGCCTTCGGCCAGTCTTTGACTGATGCAGGGAATGATTTCATGCTGTGGACCATACACCGGCACGTTGTATACTTGCGTCAATTCGTTAATGCCGCCAGTATGATCTTTGTGATGGTGTGTACACAGAATGGCGACCAGTGTAAGCGTGTGGGCATTCAGATAAGCGAGCACCGGGGCTGCTTCGCCCGGATCAATTATCACGGCATGGAGATCGTTGTGCAGCACCCAGATGTAATTATCCTTGAGCGCGGGGATAGGAATGATATTAAGCATAATGAGCCATCTTTGAGTAAAACAGCACTGAATGTCAACTAACCATACACTAACTGATTGGTTTGCGTCGCCGCAGGGACAGCATTTGTTAAGCTGCGAGCAGGCGTTTTTTGATCACAGTGTGGCCGATATTTTTGGCTACAACGCGCTGCAGCTGGGTTTGCACGAACAAGAATTTTTGCGCGCCAGCCGTATCCCACTGCGTACAGTGGCGGGAAACCGGGCTGGTTTGACTGTTGCCCATCACGATACTGGACAATACGAGAGAGTCAGGCTGATTATGGACGAGCTGCCGTTTGAATGCGGCAGTTTGGATCTGATAGCAATGCCGCATGTACTGGAATTTAATGAGCACCCACATCAAATTTTGCGTGAGGTAGAGCGCGTGCTGCGGCCTGAGGGTACGATTATTATCAGTGGGTTCAACCCGCGCAGCTTGTGGGGCGCGCGGCGCATGTTGGGAAAGCGCACAGGCTATCCGTGGAGTGGCGATTTTATTGCGCTGCCACGATTAAAAGACTGGCTGGCGCTACTGGGATTTGAAGTGGTAGCCGGACGATTTGCCTGTTATGCACCGCCTCTAGCTAATCCAAAATGGCACAAGCGATTTAATTTCATGGAAGCTGCAGGGGACCGCTGGTGGGCAGTGTGCGGGGGAGTTTATTTTTTGCAGGCAATTAAACGGACTCCGGGCATGCGTCTGGTCAAGCCGCAATGGAAAAAAGGGCTGGTCAGCAAGCTGCTGCCAGCCGCATCTAAACTTAATCGGGGTGTATCACAGCACACACTAAATGATGACTGAAGATGTAGTGGAAATTTTTACCGATGGGGCATGCAAGGGTAATCCCGGTGTCGGTGGCTGGGGCGCGTTGTTGCAGATCAAAGGCAAGGATCTTGAATTGTGCGGTGGCGAGATACACACCACCAATAATCGCATGGAGCTGACCGGTGCCATCCGTGCGCTGGAGGCGTTGAAGCGCCCATGCCATGTGAAGCTGCATACCGACTCAAAGTATGTACAGCAGGGCATCAGCGAATGGATACATAATTGGAAGCAGCGGGGTTGGAAAACCGCAGCTAAAAAACCGGTGATGAATGAAGACTTGTGGCGCACACTGGATGATCTAGCATCCAAACATCAAGTGCAGTGGGTATGGGTCAAAGGTCACGCTGGACATGATGGCAACGAACGGGCCGATGTGCTGGCCAACCGGGGAGTGGAAGAATTGTTAAACGGGAAAGCAGCATGAGACAAATTGTTCTAGACACGGAAACTACTGGCCTAGACCCCAAGCAGGGTCATCGCATCGTCGAGTTGGCCGCGATTGAATTAAGTAATCGGAAAATTTCCGAACGGCGTTTTCACCGCTATCTGAATCCAGAACGCGAGATTGATGCGGGCGCAGCCGAAGTGCATGGCTTGACCCTGGAACGCTTGCAGAACGAGCCAAAATTTTCTGAGATTGCACCGGCGCTGCTCGAGTTTATTAGCGGTGCGGAGTTGATCATCCATAACGCGCCATTCGATGTCGGCTTCCTTAACAAGGAGCTGGAATTGGCCGGCTTACCTTTGCTCAGCAAGCATTGTCCCAGCGTGATAGACACGCTTAAGGTGGCCAAGGAATTGCATCCCGGCAAGAAAAATAATTTGAACGCCCTGTGCGATCGTTACCAGATTGATAACTCGCACCGCAGCCTGCATGGTGCGCTGCTGGATACAGAATTATTGGCCGAGGTCTTTCTGTCCATGACGCGCGGTCAGGATAGCCTGCTGGGCGAAGAGGGTGACGAAAATGAAGATCATCCCGTGCTGGTCGCGGCTGATATGCCACGTCATGCACTGCGTGTCATCATGGCCAGTGAGCAAGAGATGGCGCAACACGCACAGCAACTGGGCGATATAGCCAAGGCCAGCAAGGGCTCTTGTCTGTGGCAGCAGCTGGAGTCGCCGTGAAAATCGCTGTTTGCAGCGCAAAATCCTACGACAGACATTTTCTCGCTGCTGCTAATGCAGCGGGGGAACATGAATTGGTTTTTTTCGAGACACGCCTATCTGCCGAGTCGGTACAAATCGTCGCAGGATTTCCGGTGGTGTGCGTTTTTGTTAATGACGTACTGGACGCGCCCGTGCTGCAAGCCCTGGCACAGCAAGGCACGCGGCTGATCGCCTTGCGCTGTGCGGGATTTAACAACGTGGATGTAGTGGCAGCGCAGAAAAATGGTATTCACATCGTGCGTGTACCTGCATATTCACCGCGCTCGGTGGCCGAACATACCTTGGCCTTGATATTGACGCTGAATCGCAAAACGCATCGTGCCTACAACCGTGTGCGTGATGGAAATTTTTCCCTTGATGGCCTGCTTGGTTTTGAACTGCACAGACGCACCGTTGGTATCATCGGCACAGGACGCATCGGTCAGGCTGTGGTGGAAATATTGCGCGGCTTTGGCTGTCGTCTGCTGGTCTATGATCCGGTGCAGAACGAGGCATGCAAGGCTATGGGTGCGGACTATGTCACGTTGGATGAGCTATATCGGGACAGCGACATCGTCACCTTGCATTGCCCGCTTAACAAACAAACACACCATTTGATTGATGCGGCTGCCATACAGAAAATGAAACGCGGTGTGATGCTCATTAATACCAGCCGGGGTGGAGTGATAGACAGCAATGCCTTGGCTGCATCATTGAAATCGGGGCATATCGGCCATCTTGGGCTGGATGTTTATGAGCAGGAGGGAGATCTATTCTTTCAGGATCTTTCCAATCAGGTCATTCAAGATGATGTATTCGAACGGCTGCTGACTTTCCCCAATGTGCTTATTACCGGACATCAGGGGTTTTTTACCGAGGAAGCAATGCACAACATCGCGCGCACTACGCTGGAAAACATCACGCTATTTGCGCGCAGCGGACAATGCCAGAACGAGGTTACTCGCGATCTGCTGCGATGAACACATCGGTTGAAGTGCTCATCATCGGTGCTGGAGCCGCCGGTATGATGTGTGCCATCACGGCCGCCCGACGCGGACGTTCGGTGCTGCTGCTGGATCATTCCGAAAAATTGGCCGAGAAAATCCGCATCTCCGGCGGTGGCCGTTGCAACTTCACCAATCTCTATGCCAAGCCGGAAAATTATTTATCCAACAACCCACACTTTTGTCGCTCTGCATTGGCGCGTTATACGCCTCAGAATTTTATGACATGGCTTAATCAGCATGGCATCGCTTTTCACGAGAAAAAACTTGGCCAGTTGTTTTGCGATGATGGATCGCAAGCCATTATTGACATGCTCAAGAATGAGTGCGATGCGGCAGGTGTGCAGTGGCTGATGCCGTGCAGCGTAAATACAGTCGCACAGGATGATGGTTTTTCTGTTGTGACCAGTCGTGGCGCATACCACACCCAATCGTTAGTCATTGCCACTGGTGGATTATCCATTCCAAAGATAGGTGCTACACCGTTTGGCTATCACATTGCCGAGCAATTTGGCCTAGCTATGACCAAGCTCAAGCCGGGGTTGGTGCCGCTTAGTTTTCACCCCGATGACTGGGCAGCATACGCCGAGCTTGCCGGCATTTCTGTCGAAGCAATCGTGAGTGATGGCGGACAGTCTTTCCGCGAAAATCTGCTGTTTACCCACCGAGGCTTGAGCGGCCCCGCCATCTTGCAAATATCATCTTACTGGACTCATGGCCAAGCGCTGCACATCAACCTGCTGCCCGACCATGATATGCAAGCATTACACGCGCAGCAGCGCGGCAATCGTATGTTGCTCAGCAATTTCCTTGCTCAATATTTACCCAAGCGCTTCGCTGAAATCTGGTGCGAGCAATTTTGCGAGAACAAACCGCTCAATCAATATGGCGAAAAGGAAATAGCAGCGCTGGCCGTCAAACTGCATGACTGGCAAATTATTCCCAGTGGCACGCTCGGCTATGCCAAGGCAGAAGTCACTTGTGGCGGGGTGGATACCCATGCCCTGTCATCCAAAACCATGCAGGCTAATGACGTGCCCGGCCTGTATTTTATCGGCGAAGTGGTGGATGTCACAGGACATCTAGGCGGCTACAATTTTCAGTGGGCGTGGGCATCAGGCTATGCTGCGGGCAATCATTGCTAATAAATTGGATTGAATTTCCGTAGCCAAAACAGTAAAACATCAAGTAAGATTACGAGCTGAGAAATGAGATTGCGCTTCTTCTCAAATTTATAATGACGGTGCTTGCCAGAAGGAATTTTATGAGCGACTCCCCTCGATTTACACTTAACCGGACTGTGCTGCTGCTGATCCCCAAGGAACCGTTTCTGGATTGGCTCAATGATGTTGATCCTGCTGATGAACCGCTCACTCTGGAATACGTGTGCGATGACTGCAATGTGTTTCTTATCCCGCAATTCAATGACGAAGCGGACTCTTACAAGTGGATTGAAAAGCACTGGAGCGTCTTGTTCGAGCATATGCTGCTTGAATGGATGATAGATGAAGCAACATGGCCAGAAAATCGTACGCTAGCCATGTTCCGCTCATGGTTTGATATTGAAATGCATACCATGGCGTGGGATTTGGCCAAAGAACCTTTGTTGGTTGAGGATTGGCATGACGAGGACGAGGATGAGGGTGCAGATTTCAGAGAGAGCGAAAAAATAATCCTGCACTAAAAATCACCCCCTTGAACTTAGTTCTGCTTGTCGCGAGACGATTGCTGTCGTTCGATCAGCATGGCATCGCCATAACTAAAAAACCGATATTCCTGTTCGATCGCGTGGCGATAGGCTGCCAGCATTTCGTCCATACCGCCGAAGGCACTCACCAACATCAATAGCGTGGATTTTGGCAGATGAAAATTTGTCAGCAACACATCCACCACCTTGAATTGAAATCCAGGAGTAATAAATATATTGGTTTCAGCTTGACCCGCTTGAAGATTTTCTGGCTGCCCCATAATTGCTGCGCTTTCCAGCGCACGTAAGCTGGTTGTTCCCACCGCAATGACACGACCCCCTCGCGTCCGTGCTTGTTGTATGGCATCTACCGTGGACTGGGGAATGGTATAGCGCTCGCTGTGCATGACGTGTTGGTGAATATTTTCTACGCGAACCGGTTGAAAAGTGCCGGCGCCCACATGCAGGGTGACATATGCTAACTTTATGCCATGAGCTTGCAAGGCAGTGAGCATGGCTTGATTAAAGTGCAGGCCTGCGGTGGGTGCCGCCACAGCACCGGGCTGCTTGGCATACACTGTTTGATAGCGCTCTTCATCCGCAACATCGGCATGATGAGTAATGTAAGGGGGTAATGGTAATTGCCCGTGTTGTTCCAGAATGTTGGCCACATCAACCGTGCTGTCGAAGTGCAATTTAAAAAACTCTCCAACACGTTCCATTACGGTGACTGACTCTTGGTCAGCCAGTATTATTCGGCTTCCGCTTTTAGGGGCGTGGCTGGCTCGTATTTGCGCCAGCACTTGCTGATCGGCCAACAAGCGCTCGATCAACATCTCGACTTTGCCACCGCTTTCCTTTACGCCAAACAAACGCGCTTTCATTACGCGCGTGTCATTCAGCACCAACACATCATGTTCGTGTAGCAGGGTAGGGAAATCAGCGAACATTCTATCTGTCCGCACTTTCCTGCCTATATGCAACAAGCGACTAGCACCACGTTGTTGTGGGGGATGTTGGGCTATTAAATGCTCGGGAAGTACGAAGTCAAATTGATCGGTACGCATGTCGCTTACTATCTGGATTAAAAAAACGCATTCTAGCTTGATGCAGATAGATGTTTCATGGATAATTCGCGGCTTGGCCGGGATGGCGGAATTGGTAGACGCGCTGGACTCAAAATCCAGTGTCTGTAAGGATGTGAGGGTTCGAGTCCCTCTCCCGGCACCATGAGACAATCAAGAAATTTTAGAGGTTTGTCAACCGATTGAAAAGTTAGCGCGTTATTCTCGACGGCACTGAATGGTGCTAGGGATGATATAACTTGAAACCAACAATTGGAGAATAAAATGAAACTGTTACCTACATTGTTCGCTGCTGTATTCGCTGCTGTTACTTTTTCGGCTGTTGCCGCTGATGCTATGGCGCCCGTAGCGACCACCACCAAAGTTGCTCCTGCTGTGAAGGCTGAAAAATCAGTCGCTGCTGCAAAACCAGTCGGCAAGACTGCCTCCCCAAAACAGCGCGCCCAAAGAGCTAAAATGAGTCTATGCAGCAAGGAGGCCAAAGGAAATGGTCTAAAAAGTGCTGAGTACAAATCGTTTATGAAATCTTGTTTGAAAAAAGATAGTACGGTAGTGGCTTCAACTGCCCAGTAACTTATCCAATTATTTGCCTAGTAATTGGCTGATGCTTGGTAATAAATAGCAAAAAAGGCAGGGTTTCCCCTGCCTTTTTTCATTGCTCAAAATTTTTAATTTAAAACAGATATTGTTTGATTCAGTAAAATAATCGGGTGATTTAGTAAATGATCTGGAAACCAAATGTCACGGTGGCTGGTGTAATTGAGCAAGAGGGAAAGTTTCTGCTGGTAGAGGAGCACACTTCGCACGGCTTGCAATTTAACCAACCCGCTGGGCATCTTGAGCCCAATGAATCACTGGTAGCTGCGGTTGCCCGCGAAGTGCTGGAGGAATCTGCTTACCGTTTTGAACCGCAGTATCTAGTGGGTATTTATCGCTGGCATTCGTCTGCATCCGATACCACGTATTTGCGCTTTTCTTTTGCCGGGCGTGCTACGGATCATTACCCCAATCGTAAATTGGATGAGGGTATCGTGCGCGCAATCTGGATGACGCCAGATGAAATTCGCAACAGCCAAGCGCACCATCGCAGCCCCTTGGTATTGCACTGCGTCGAGGATTATCTTGCGGGAAAATGTTACCCGCTCGATATGCTGGTGCATTATGAGTAAACCTTGTGTTGTGGTCGGCATGTCTGGCGGCGTGGATTCAGCGGTAACAGCCTTGCTGTTAAAACAGGAGGGCTACGATGTGATCGGCCTGTTTATGAAAAACTGGGAAGATGATGACGACGACGAATATTGTTCCACTCGCCAGGATTTAATTGATGCCGTGTCGGTAGCCGACACCATAGGCATTCCCATAGAGGCAGTTAATTTTTCCAAGGAATACAAAGATCGCGTGTTTGGCTATTTCCTGCGCGAATACGAAGCAGGGCGTACACCTAACCCGGACATTCTGTGCAACTCTGAAATTAAATTCAAAGCATTTCTGGAGCACGCTATGAGCTTGGGTGCGGACACGATTGCGACGGGTCACTATGCAAAAGTTCAAGAAACAAATGGGGAGTTCAAGCTACTAAAAGCAGAAGACCGTAGCAAAGACCAGAGCTATTTCCTTCACCGACTGAATCAGGCGCAGCTATCCAAGGCAATGTTTCCGCTAGCTTCGATCCTAAAATCGGAAGTGCGCGATATTGCGCGCCAGCATAACTTGTCTAATCACGCCAAAAAAGACAGCACAGGCATTTGCTTTATTGGCGAGCGCCCGTTCCGAGAATTTCTCAATCGCTACTTACCCACGCAACCGGGCGAAATGCAGTCACCTGAGGGGAGCGTAGTGGGGCAACATATGGGCTTGGCGTTCTATACTATAGGTCAGCGCCACGGCCTCGGCATAGGGGGCGCAAGAGCAACTACGGGTGAGCCGTGGTTTGTAGCCGGCAAGGATATGGGCAACAATCGTTTGATCGTGGTGCAAGGCCATGACCATCCAGCTTTGCTAAAACATCAACTGAATGCAATTGAGATGCACTGGATGAGTGGGGCTGCCCCTAATTTAAAGTGTGAATACGCTGCTAAAACCCGCTACCGTCAGAGTGATGCGACCTGCCGCGTTTCTGAACTGTCCAGCAAGGAAGGCCACTTTGAATTTAGCCAAGCACAATGGGCGGTTACACCGGGGCAATCTGTAGTGGTGTATGACGGAGAAGTGTGCCTAGGTGGCGGCATTATTACCAACTAAAGGCCACCTCTAGAAATCCAAACTCCGTCGTGATACTGCGTTGCTCTAAAAATTTTAACGCTTACATATTAAACATATGCCGCACGATAAAATTTTTCTCGCGCCTTGTCTGACTTATAATTTTTAATTTCTTAGAGGTGGCCTAAAGTGCAAGGGAGATTAATGATGAGGAGCGAAGATGGGTGCTGCGCCTGAAACCCATGCCTAATTTAGGAATGGGTTTCACCAAATAAATTTATTTGAGTTTAGTTTCTTTGTACATCACATGCTTACGTGCCACCGGATCAAATTTTTTGATCTCAATTTTTTCAGGCGTTGTACGCTTGTTTTTATCTGTAGTGTAGAAATGACCGGTGCCAGCACTGGATTCAAGCTTGATTTTTTCACGCATTTTTGATTGCTCCTCGTGTTTGATTAATCATTAGATGGCTTCGCCGCGTGCGCGCATCTCAAACAACACCGCATCAATACCGTTTTTATCTATGGTGCGTAGTCCGGCATTGCTTAGGCGAACAGACACCCAGCGGTTTTCGGATTCAACCCACAAACGACGACGTTGCAGATTCGGCAAGAATCTGCGCTTGGTTTTATTGTTGGCGTGGGACACATTGTTACCCACCATTGGGCGCTTACCCGTTACTTGACATACGCGTGCCATAATTCAACTCCAACTTAATTTCAAATGGTTTTTCAAAAGAGGCGCGATTCTACCCTGAACGCCCCCATTATTCAACTGTACTTTAATCCGATACAGAGGCAGATGCTTCCGCAGCAAGCAGTGCTTTCATGCTCAAGCGCAAACGGCCTTTCTCATCAGCTTCTAATACTTTAACCCGGACTATTTGGCCTTCTTTCAAAACATCGGTAACTGCATTCACACGCTCATTAGAAATCTGCGAGATATGCAGCAAGCCATCTTTGCCCGGCATGATATTGACGATTGCACCAAAGTCCAACATCTTGACCACTGGGCCTTCGTAAACCTTGCCCACTTCCACTTCTGCCACGATGTCTTCAATGCGTTTTTTGGCCTGCAAGCCCCCATCGGCGCTGACGCTGGAGATGGTGACATTGCCTTCGTCATCAATATCTATTGTGGTGCCGGTCTCTTCGGTTAGCGCACGTATTACTGCACCACCCTTGCCAATTACGTCTCGGATTTTTTCTGGGTTAATCTTGATCTTAATCATGCGCGGCGCATGTGCCGAAACATCTTCGCGCACCGCAGGCACAGCCTGTTTCATAATGCCGAGTATATGCATACGGCCAACGCGCGCCTGACTCAGGGCAGCTTGCATGATCTCGCGTGTGATGCCATTGATCTTGATGTCCATCTGCAGGGCAGTAATGCCTTGCTCCGAACCGGCCACCTTGAAGTCCATATCCCCTAGGTGATCTTCATCGCCAAGAATGTCAGTTAACACGGCAAATCGATTGCCTTCTTTGATGAGTCCCATGGCGATACCCGCCACGTGGCTCTTGAACGGCACACCGGCATCCATCATCGCCAAGCAACCCCCACAAACCGAGGCCATAGAGCTGGAACCATTCGACTCGGTAATTTCCGAAACCACGCGGATCGAATAACCAAAGTCTTCTTCGATCGGCAGCGATGCTACCAGGGCGCGCTTGGCCAAACGGCCATGGCCGATTTCGCGGCGCTTGGGCGTACCGACGCGACCGGTTTCACCGGTTGAATACGGCGGGAAGTTGTAATGCAGCATGAAGCGGTCGGAATACTCGCCCTGCAAGGCATCAATCTTTTGCGCGTCACGCGCTGTACCCAGTGTCGCCACTACCAGCGCTTGCGTTTCGCCACGGGTAAATAATGCCGAGCCGTGTACGCGCGGCAATACGCCGGTACGGATGGTAATCGGACGCACGGTGCGGGTATCACGCCCGTCTATGCGTGGTTCACCGCTGAGTATCTGGCCGCGCACAATCTTGGCTTCGCGCGCGCTGAACAGCTCATTGATATGATTCTTTTGCAAATTGGCATCTGCCGCCAGCAAGGCATCCACCACGCGGTTGCGTATTGCATCCACTTGATTGGTGCGTGCCTGCTTCTCGCGTACGCTGTAAGCGGCTTGCAGATCGGTATCGGCCATTTCTGAAATTTTTGCGATCAGCGCTTCGTCCTGCGTGGCAGCGGTCCAATCCCAAGCATCGGCTCCCACAGCGTCGGCCATTTCGTTAATGGCCTGAATCACCACTTGCATCTGCTGGTGGCCAAACATCACCGCGCCCAGCATGATGTCTTCCGACAATTCCTGCGCTTCCGATTCCACCATCAACACGGCTTGTGAAGTACCGGCGACCACCAGATCCATTTTGGATTCGGCCAATTGATCGGCGGTTGGGTTGAGCACATATTCGCCGTTGACATAGCCCACGCGCGCTGCGCCAACCGGACCGTCAAACGGCATGCCGGACAAAGCCAAAGCTGCGGAGGCTCCAATCAAGGAAGGAATGTCGGAATCAATCTGACTATCAGAAGACATCACCGTAGCGACAATCTGTACTTCGTTGTAAAAACCTTCTGGGAACAGCGGGCGCAGCGGGCGATCAATCAGGCGTGAGGTCAGAATTTCCTTTTCGCTGGGACGGCCTTCACGACGGAAAAAACCGCCGGGGATCTTGCCCGCAGCATAAGTACGTTCCTGGTAATCCACGGTCAACGGGAAAAAATCTTGCTCCGGCTTTGCATCTTTTCTGCCGACTACAGTAACTAGAACAACTGTGTCATCCAAGCTGACCATGACCGCGCCGCTTGCCTGCCGCGCGATTTCGCCAGTTTCAAAAGTCAGTTGGTGATTGCCGTACGTGATTGTTTTTTTGTAGTGACTCAAGGCTTACCTCTCTTGTATGTGACGTGGCGCACACGCGCCACAAATGGCTCTACCGATAAGATCCTAGGCGATATAGCCTCGCCCAGAATACCTTACCCAAAAAACTTGGGTCGCATTGGCGACCCAGTTCTATTACTTGCGCAATTCCAAACGTTGAATCAGGGCAGCGTAGCTACCCTCATTCTTACCCTTTAGATAATCAAGCAACTTGCGGCGGCGACTCACTAAACGCAACAAGCCTCGACGGGAATGGTGATCCTTGATGTGACTCTTGAAATGATCGGTAAGATAGTTGATACGAGCGGTCATCAGCGCAACTTGCACTTCGGGAGAGCCAGTATCGCCTGTGCCACGTTGGTAATTAGTCATGATTTGCGCTTTTTGCGCTGCCGAAATAGACATTGTCCTTGTACCCCGCTATAAAAAGTGCCGCATTCTACTCCTTAATGGCCTAATTGCTCAAGCCTGTTTATGCTAACACTAGCTTTCCTTCGATTTTGTGCATGACCTCGTGACCATATGAACAACACAAAATTTCAGAGCCTGCTCAAACAAAAGACGCTATTAAATTTAATGGGGTATATATCCATATGATTATTTAGTAAATATTACTAAAACTGACGTACAGCTGACCACTTAGAATAAATATTGATTAAGTTGCATATGCACAACTATGCTGGCCAAATAACCCAGTGCAATAACAGGTGTCCATTTCAGGTGGCCGAAAAAAGTATAAACACCATGCGCCTGCCCCATCAACGCCACTCCTGCGGCCGATCCGATTGACAGCAAGGACCCCCCTACCCCTGCAGTCAGGGTTACCAACAGCCATTGACCGACCGACATGTCGGGCATCATAGTCAACACCGCAAACATCACCGGGATATTATCCACCACTGCCGAAATAATTCCGACCGCGATATTGGCGTTGGTCGCACCCCAATCACCGTATATCATTTGCGAAAGCGCCCCCAGATAACCTATAAAACCAAGCCCTCCCACACACATCACCACACCATAAAAAAAGAACAAGGTATCCCATTCGCAGCGCGCCACCTCTCGATAAATATCCAATGGCGTGTCCGCACCGTGACCTAATTTTTTGCGGGCAACAAATTTCAAACGGTAGGCATAAAATTGTAGCAGGCTTAAGCCAGTCAACATGCCAATGACTGGGGGTAAATTCAAGACACTGTGATAAGCCACCGCCAATGCAATCGTGACTAGAAAAAGCGCCAAAATAAAGAGCGCTCCCTGCTTCATGGCTATTCTTTCACCGCCCATTTCAGGTCGGCCTGACGGCACGTAAAAATTCATGATGGCAGCGGGTATCAACCAATTAACTAAGGCAGGAATAAACAGCGCAAAGAATGACCAGAAATTTAGCGCGCCATTGCTGGCAATAATATTTTTTTGCCAGACCATCAAGGTTGTGATGTCACCGAAAGGGCTGAATGCTCCACCCGCATTGGCGGCGATGACAATGCTGACACATGAAAGTAAAATAAATTTGGGATTGCCGACACCGACAGCCATAGCCACGGATGCCATCAATAGCGCCGTAGTCAGATTGTCTGCGACAGGTGAAATGAAAAAGGCCAACAGGCCAGTCAACCAAAACAGTGTGCGGTAGCCGAACCCTTTACTGACCAGCCATGAGCGTAGCGCTTTGAACACATTGCGCTCGCCCAGGGTGTTGACGTAAGTCATCGCCACCAACAGGAATAACATTAATTCGGCATATTCTTCCAGATTGTGGCGTAGCGCATCTTCGACCACATGAGGAATGTCGTGTGACTGGTAATACCAAGCAATCGAAGCCCAGATAATTCCAGCGGCCAACATGACCGGCTTGGATTTACGCAGATGAGTAAACTCCTCTGCCATCACCAATAAATAGGCCACAAAGAATAATAGCAAGGCCGAGATACCGACCCAATTACTAGTCAAATTTACTC
Source organism: Gallionellaceae bacterium (assembly GCA_043755195.1). Taxonomy (GTDB): domain Bacteria; phylum Pseudomonadota; class Gammaproteobacteria; order Burkholderiales; family Gallionellaceae; genus Nitrotoga. Next base: position 16,786 of record JAYUTK010000110.1, on the reverse strand, counting down.
TACCCGCTTCTTCCGAGGCTAAGGAAATAAGTGGCATGAACAACAACACGACTAACAGCGCAGACCTTCTTATCATTCCATTCCTTAAGAAATAATTCCGCCACTATCCATAGCGCCTGGCATTTTCACGGTATGCCACAAACAAGCTGAAGAAATATTGGGGGGATGCTCAGGCAGGATGCGCGGCTTGTAACAAGGTAAGTATTTCCTGCAACTCGCGACGTAGCTCGGAAGAATTGATAGGGGGAGGAGTGGTCTGGCGAGGTGGCTCATCTGGCCGCACCACAAGATTTTCTAAACGCCCGCGAGCGCCGCTGATGGTGAATCCTTCTTCGTACAGCAATTGCCGGATGCGGCGTATGAGTAGCACTTCGTGATGCTGGTAGTAGCGCCGATTGCCGCCGCGCTTGACCGGTTTTAGCTGGGTGAATTCCTGCTCCCAATAACGCAATACATGCGCCTTGACCCCGCACAACTCACTCACCTCACCGATGGTGAAGTAGCGCTTGGCAGGGATGGGTGGTAAATCGGAATTAGGCGTGTGGTTTTCCATGATAGCTCTTTTCTACCATGCTCTTGAGCTTCTGGCTGGGATGAAAAGTCACCACGCGCCGCGCGGTAATCGGAATGTCCTCGCCTGTTTTTGGGTTGCGTCCGGGACGCTGAGGTTTCTCGCGCAACTGAAAGTTGCCAAACCCTGACAGCTTAACGCTTTCGCCACTCTCAAGTTGGGCACGAATTTCCTCGAAGAACGATTCCACCATATCTTTGGCTTCACGTTTATTCAGGCCCACTTTTTCAAACAACAAATCGGCCAACTCTGCTTTGGTTAATGTCATATTTATCCTTACTCTCGTAATTGTGCACCATGCTGCTGCAAAGCGGCAAGCAAGCGCGACATGCTATGGTCAATTTCAATATCAGTTAATGTTTTTTGAGTATCTTGCAATAACACACGGAATGCAAGGCTTTTTTTACCTTCCCCCAGCCCTTTGCCACGATACAGGTCGAACAGCGCTATCTCGACCACACAGGGATCAGAAACCCGCTGCATAGCATTGATTAATGTTTGTGTGGCCATCGTTTCGTCCACCAATACCGCCAAATCACGCCGCGCTGGCAAAAATTTATTGATTTCGTGCATGCGTGGAATATCTGCTTGCATAAATGCATCCAGCTCAACTTCAAACCAGACTGCTGGCTGCGCCAGATCATATTGTTGCTGCCACTGCGGATGAAGTTCGCCTATCCAGCCAACCATCTGTTCGCCACAATATATTTGCGCTGAACGACCGGGATGCAATGCCGGGTGAATGCCCGGTATAAAATTCAACACTCGCGGGGAAAACAATGCTTCGACATCGGCTTTGACATCGTAGAAATCAACGGGCCTAGCGACTATGCCCCATTGCTCTGCTTGTACCGCGCCATAGGCCAAGCCTGAGAGCCGTTGATTTTGCAGGTAGGCATTATTTTCTTTGGCAAAACACGCGCCAACCTCGAATAGACGCACTTGTGGTTGCTTACGATTGAGGTTGAAGCGCAGCGCTCCGACCAACCCGCAGATCAAACTGCTGCGCATGACCGACATATTGCTAGCGATAGGGTTTTGCAAAAAAACAGGGTTGTCATTGCCGCACAATTCGCGCTCAAGCTGTTCCTCGACAAAGGCGTAGCTAACAATTTCCTGATAGTCGCGTGCGACTAGCATTCTCTGGATGCGCGCCAGCGGGCGTTGCGACTCGCTGTCTGGCAACATGGTCAGCGTCGCTTGGGGTGCGAGCGCCGGAATATTGTCATAGCCATGCAGACGCGCCAGCTCTTCGATCAGATCTTCTTCTATAGTCAGATCAAAACGGAAGCTAGGCGGCGTCACCAGATAGTCATCGCCTTGCGCTACACATTCAAATTGCAAGCGCGTGAGCAAGGTCGTGATTTGAGCATGATCCAGCGCTATGCCGAGCACCCGCGCCACGCGCGCGCGGCGCAGCTTGATAGCTGGCCGGGCGGGCAACTGGCCGCGAACCTCACTGATTTCCCCGGCACTGATTGCTCCGGCGCCGCCGCCGCAAATTTCCAGCAACAATTGCGTAGCGCGCTCCAATGCCAGACGAGTCGACGCGAAATCTACACCGCGCTCGAAGCGGAATGAAGAATCCGTGGCCAAGCCAAAGCGGCGCGCTTTACCCGCAATCGCATCGGGATGAAAAAACGCGCTCTCTAAAAACACATCGCATGTGCTGGTATCCACGCCACTGCCCTGCCCGCCCATGATACCGGCCATGGCCAACACTCGCGCATCGTCAGCGATGACCAGAATTTCTTCGTCCAACTGCACTTGCTGTTCGTTAAGCAGCGTCAATGATTCATGCTTGCGCGCCGGGCGCACCGTTATGCCGCCGGACAACTTGGCCACATCGAAAGCATGCAGCGGCTGTCCCATTTCCAGCATGACATAGTTGGTGATGTCGACCACGGCGTTGATCGCGCGCAGTCCGCTTCGCTCCAAGCGTCGCCGCATCCAGTCTGGCGTATTGGCGGCGGCATCTACGCCGCGCACTAAGCGACCACAGTACAAGGGACAGGCCACGTCGTCCGCGACCATAACCGGTAACTGCTCGGACAATTTGACTGCTGATTTAGAAATATCCAACTGCTTCAGTGCGCTGCCAGTCAGGGCTGCAACCTCGCGCGCCACACCCAGCATGCCAGAGCAATCGCTGCGATTCGGCGTGAGCTTCAAGGTAAATATTTTGTCATCCAGATCCAGATATTCGCGCAGCGATTTCCCCACTGGCGCATCGGCGGGCAACAGCCACAGCCCTGCACTTTCTTCAGCCAAACCCAATTCTTTTTCCGAACACAGCATGCCAAAAGAATCCACGCTACGCACCTTGGCCTGTTTGATCACAAACTCGCCCGGCAACACTGCGCCTATGCGCGCACACGGCACTTTCACGCCTACCGCCACATTGGCCGCACCGCACACGATAGTCAACGGCTGAGCTTCGCCCACATTCACCTGACACACATTCAGACGGTCAGCGTTTGGATGTTTAGCGACTTCCAAAATTTGCGCCACCACCACACTGTTAAATGCGGGCGCTACCGCCTCCATGCCTTCGACTTCGAGGCCGGCCATCGTCAGCAGGTGCGACAGTTCCGCGCTGGATAGCTTGGGGTCAACAAAAGTTCTTAACCAGTTTTCAGAGAATTTCATATTAGTTGAATTGTTTCAGAAAGCGTAAATCACTCTCGTAGAACAAGCGCAGATCATTCACGCCGTAGCGCAGCATGGCCAGACGCTCGACACCTAAACCGAAAGCAAAACCCAGATATTTTTCGCTGTCTATATTGACGTGCTTCAGCACATTCGGGTGCACCATGCCGCAGCCGCCGATCTCTAGCCAGCCACCATTCCAGCTCATATCCATTTCTGCAGAAGGTTCGGTAAACGGAAAGAACGAAGGACGAAAACGCACTTGTAAATCATCGCGCTCAAAAAATCGCTGTAGAAAATCCTGCACCACGCCTTTGAGATTGGCGAAGCTGATTTCTTCATCCACCCACAAACCTTCCACCTGATGAAACATGGGCGAATGGGTCGCATCAGAATCTACACGATAGACGCGCCCCGATGAAATTATTTTCAGTGGCGGTGGATGATTTTCCATATAGCGCACCTGCACCGGTGAGGTGTGGGTACGCAATACATGTTGCGGGTCTATGTAAAAAGTATCGTGCATGGCGCGCGCCGGATGATTCTGCGGAATATTCAGCGCGGTGAAATTATAGAAATCACTCTCGATTTCAGGACCGGTGGCCACAGCAAAGCCAAGTGAGTGAAACAACTGCTCGATGCGTTCCAGTGTGCGCGTTACCGGATGCAAGCCGCCGCTGCCCAAGCCACGCCCGGGCAGGGTCACGTCCAGGGCTTCCGCTGCCAACTTGTGTTGTAACTGGCGCTGCTGCAATTCATCGCGCCGTTGCTGCAAGGCGCTCTCGATGGATTGTTTGACTTGATTGATGCGCGCGCCCGCAGCGGGACGCTCCTCGGCAGACAGCTTGCCCAAGCCCTTCAGCAATTCACTCAAGCGCCCTTCCTTGCCCAGATAGCGCGCCTTAACCTGCTCCAGCTCAGCTGGTAGGTCTATGGCGGAAAACTGCTTTAACGCCTGATCAAGTATCAGTTCTAGTTCTTGCATAAATAGTTTCCACAAATGAAAAAGGAGGCGTAGAACGCCTCCCAGATCAATTCAATTTACAACTAAACGCCGAGGCTGGCTTTGGCCTGTCCGACTATCTGCGCGAACGCAGCCTTGTCAAATACAGCCAGATCGGCCAGTACTTTGCGGTCTATATCAATCGCGGCTTTCTTTAAGCCGTTCATGAATACGCTGTAGCTCAATCCTTGCTCACGTGCCGCTGCGTTAATACGCGCAATCCACAAAGTGCGGAACTGACGCTTGCGTTGACGACGGTCACGATAGGCATATTGCCCAGCCTTCATCACCGCTTCTTTGGCGATGCGATAGACGTTTTTACGACGGCCACGGTAACCCTTGGCCAGATCCAGAATTTTCTTGTGACGCGCGCGCGCCGTTACACCACGTTTAACTCTTGCCATGTCTTACTCCTTATGCGTAGGGCATCATGGCTCGAACAGACGCCGTATTGGTTGCGTGAACTTCGGTCGTACCACGCAACTGACGCTTGCTCTTGGTAGTCTTCTTGGTCAAGATGTGGCGCTTGAACGCTTGTGAACGCTTGATGCTACCGCCTGCGCGCACCTTAAAGCGTTTTTTTGCACCGCTTTTGGTTTTCATTTTTGGCATGACAACTCCATTTTATTTGATGATGCCGGGAGATTCCTGACAGGAATACTTAAAACCCGAAACCACTTGTGTGGGACTGCTTGCTGCTTGCTACTTACACTGCATCAGCCAGTCCCTTAACTGACACAGCCCAACATATCGTGGAAACCTGACCTACAATTACTTTTTCTTGGGCGACAGCACCATTACCATCTGACGGCCTTCCATCTTGGGGAACTGCTCCACAATAGCGTGAATATCAAGATCAGCTTTGACCCGCTCCATCATCTGCATACCTATGCCCTGATGTGCAATCTCGCGGCCTCGGAAACGCAACGTCACTTTGGTCTTGTCACCCTCTTCCAGAAAGCGAATCAAATTGCGCAGCTTGATGTTGTAATCACCATCATCTGTGCCAGGGCGAAATTTAACTTCCTTGATCTGAATCTGCTTCTGCTTAAGCTTGGCCTCGTGCTGTTTTTTACTCTCGGCATATTTAAACTTACCGATGTCCATAATGCGGCACACGGGTGGTTCCGCCATGGGCGCAATTTCCACCAAATCCAGATCGGCGGCCTCCGCCAATCGCAGTGCTTCCGCAACCACCACTATACCAAGTGGCTCTCCCTCTACCCCAACCAGCCGCACCTGAGGTGCTGTTATCTGTTCATTGAGACGTTGTGACTTATCTTGAGCTATTGTAGTTTCCCCATAAAAAATTAAATCGGACTTGCAACATGCAGTTCCGATTCCGTTCGCAGCTCTGATTTCAGATGTTGCAGCAATACCTGAATCGTCATTTGCCCTAGGTCTTCACCTTTGCGATTTCGCACGGCAATCAGACCAGCAGCCATTTCCTTGTCACCTACAATCAACTGGTAAGGCAACTTTTGCAAGCTATGTTCTCGTATTTTATAGGTAATCTTCTCATTACGCAAATCTAGATGCACTCGCAAACCTGCATCACGCAAAGTTTGCACCACTTGAGTGGCATAACTGTCCTGTGCCTGAGAGATATTCATCACCACCATTTGCACTGGCGATAGCCACAATGGGAAGGCTCCGGTGTGGTGTTCAATCAACATGCCGATAAAGCGCTCCAGCGAACCGAGTATGGCGCGATGCAGCATGACCGGGGTTTTACGGGTATTGTCATCATCTACAAACTCAGCGCCGAGGCGACCAGGCATGGAGAAATCTACTTGTACCGTGCCGCATTGCCAAGAGCGGCCAATGGCGTCCTTGATATGAAATTCAATCTTCGGGCCATAAAATGCGCCCTCACCCGGCAACTCATCCCAAGTCAGGCCGGAGGCGCGCAAGGCAGCGCGCAGAGCGTTTTCTGATTTATCCCAAATCTCATCTGAACCAACGCGACTGGCCGGGCGCAATGCCAACTTAACTGCCACTTCGGTAAAACCAAAATCGCGGTAAACCTTCAACACTAGCGCGTTAAAAGCGGCCACTTCCGATTCAATCTGGCTTTCTGTGCAAAAAATATGACCATCATCTTGCACAAAACCGCGCACCCGCATCAGCCCATGCAAGCCGCCAGAGGGCTCGTTGCGATGACAGGAACCAAATTCGCCATAGCGCAACGGCAGCTCGCGATAGGAACGCAGATCGGAATTAAACACCTGAATGTGGCCGGGACAATTCATCGGCTTGATGGCGTACTCATGCTTCTCAGATTCGGTGGTAAACATGCCCGCCTTGAAGTGTTCCCAGTGGCCCGATTTTTCCCATAGCACACGGTCAATAATTTGCGGGCAACGCACTTCCTGATATCCATTATCGCAATACACACGCCGCATATATTGCTCAATGGCCTGCCACAACGCCCAACCTTTGGGATGCCAGAACACCATACCCGGCGCCTCGTCCTGCATATGGAACAGGTCAAGTTGCTTGGCCAGCTTGCGGTGATCGCGCTTCTCCGCCTCCTCCAAACGAAGCAGATAAGCATCGAGGTCTTCCTTCTTCGCCCAGGCCGTACCATAAATACGCTGCAACATGGCATTGCGATGGTCACCGCGCCAATACGCTCCGGCCACGCTCATCAACTTGAACACCTTGAGCTTGCCGGTGGAAGGCACATGCGGGCCACGACACAGATCAGTAAATTCACCCTCGGTATAAAGCGACACGTCCTCACCAGCGGGAATCGATCCAATAATCTCCGCCTTGTAATGCTCACCTATACTTTTGAAATGCGCCACGGCTTCATCGCGCGGCAACACCTTGCGTAACACCGGCAAATCACGCTTGGCCAATTCTGCCATGCGTTTTTCTATCGCCACCAGATCATCCGGCGTGAAGGGCCGCGCAAAAGCAAAATCGTAAAAGAATCCATTTTCAATCACCGGCCCTATGGTTACTTGCGCCTCCGGAAATAATTCCTTAACCGCATAAGCCAGTAAATGCGCGGTGGAGTGGCGAATGATCTCCAGTCCATCCACATCTTTATCGGTAATGATAGCCAGAGACGCATCAGCGGAAATCAAATAAGAGGTATCAACCAACTGCCCATCCACCTTTCCTGCCAACGCCGCTCTCGCCAAGCCGGCGCCTATGCTTTGCGCGACTTCGGAAACAGTGACAGATTGGGGGAAACTGCGCTGCGAACCATCTGGTAAGGTGATAACCGGCATACTCGTTTACTCTTTAAAAATTAACAATGAAAATTAAAAACAAAAATGCGGCAATGCCGCACTCGATGAGTAAAACTACGCGCCTACAAAGCCGCGAAGTATAGCTGAACTTCACCCAAAATTTTAAATTTATTGCGAATCTGGATCAGGGCAAGAGCTTACGAATGGCTTCCAGCGTAGCGCGCATCTGCCCCTGTTGTGCTGCAGTCAACGTTTCAGTTAATACGTCTAGTTGATTGATTGCAGTGCGAAGATTCAAGAGTCGCTGCCGTTCTGTGTTGCGCCAAGCATGCGCGAGATTAACCACCTCATGCTGCCTGGTCACGGGTACATCAGCAGAAAAATCCAGCATTTCAACTTTGCTCACCATAGCCATTAATGGCTTAATTATGGAAGCAAGTTGACGTGCCCACAAACGATCGGCTAACCATAATACAAATACATTAATGACAAGCAACCCACCCAAGCCTATCAGCGCGACCCTCATTAGCGAATAAAAATCCGGCTTGGCTACAGCGTGCGCGCGATAAAGATTGGCCTCAATGGTGTTAATCATCTGCACATACAACAACCATAATGCGCCCGAGATAAGTATTATCTCAAGCAAAACCAGCGCGACCAAAAGCCATTTTTGCACCGAGGCATCAACATAAATGATGCGGCGCTTGATCAAATTTTGTTTGGCGGGTGTACTCATCATAATTTATGGCATGCAAAACATAGCGCGGAACCAGCATTACTCATGACTAATTTTCCGTGATTTTTACTATAACCCACATGGCAGGATACGCAACTTACCATGCCTTGTGGAAGTAAAATTACCTTCGGCAGCTTGGCCAAAGGACTATAGCCGCCACTCTTCGCAGCCACTTTGTAATTGCTACCTACAGGATGACTCAGAGAGCCATGATTTCCCAACACTTGATTGGAATCGAGATTAACATCACCATTCTCAGTATGACATCCTAGGCATTCAATCGAATATGTATCGAGAGCTTTCCAGCTTCCAGATGCAGCTGCACCCAAATGCCCGGAAGAAGTAAGTGATGTTCCACCATCAGCCCCACTATCAAAAAACGTTTTGGTATGGCAAGAGAGGCACATTTCTGCACCTCGCGCCGAACCGCGCAACTTGCCGTGCTCCTCACTATGTACTAAGTGACAGGTGCTGCATGTTAAAGCGCCTCTCCTATCCAGTGGGTACGATGCAGAAATGGTTTGCTCCGGTCCCGGCTTAAATCCGCTGGGATGGCTGATTCCCAAGGTACTTACGTGGCACTGAGTACACAGCGTTTCTTGCGCCGCAATCAGCATAGAAGCATTGCTGGCATCGGTATTATCGCCTGCAAGATGGCAGTTTACGCAGGTGTAGCCAAGCGGATGCAGTTGCGGCGAAAATGCCGTGGCATATAGCCATACGCCCAAACCCAGCAGAAAAATAGTCAGCGATAACAACCATGGATTAAAGATGCACTTCATGATCGCCTTTTTTCAGTTTGGCAATCAAGGCGGTCAAAGCAGATGGTTGCGAGTCGAGCTGGCCCAACATCTCATCGACTGTGGCGCGCATTTCGCTGTAGTGGTGTTGCAGCCGGGCTACGCTACGCTTGATGACTTGCTCTTCCACTTTAAGCAAGTCAGTGCTGCGCGTCGGCATCAATTGAATAGGGCCTTGCTTAATCAGCACCTCTAGGTTTCGCGAGAAACGAAACAAGGGGCCCGCAATATAAAAGCTGGTATAGAGCGCCATCAGCCAGGTAATTACGCTGACAAACGACACCAGAATCAAGCCAGCGACTAGCAAAATAGGGCCGACACTAGCGCGGCTCGAACTAAAGTAGCGTGCCATCTCAACGTAATTCTGGCCTATGCTGCCAGTGATGTAGTTGAGTACCAGCACTGCGGCCAAGCAAGATATAGCAGCAATGACCAGCGCTATTTTGGCAACAAAATGCCAATTAAACAACAAGAAACGCGGCTGGTTCTCCTTTGCTTGATTATCTATCTGGGTGGGCATGGTTATCCTAGTTGATTGACTGTCTGAACAGCCATAGTCACCCGGAATAACGGCAGAAAATTAATTTACTTTAGGGCATCTTAAAAATTCAAACTTTAGTTGCCGCATATTATATTTCGCGCGCGAGCCAACACAGCAATTTTGTGGTGTCATCTCGGCAAAAGTTGAAATTATGGATTTAAGTTGAAATGCGCCAACTTATTTATTGATACCCTTCACTTACCGCCAATGAATGCGCTTATGGCCGCTTCAACACTCCCCAAAGTCTCATCCAAAGCAATGTCTGCCATTACTCGCGCACCATGCATATCCCCCTGCACAGCCGCCCGCTCGATGGCCGCGCAAACCCCCTCTAACTCCAAAGCACCCACCATACGGCTTGCCCCTTTAATGCGATGAGCGCTGCGCTGAACTGATGTGGGATTACCTTCATTTAATGCTGTCCGTAAGTCGGCAACATCAGCTCGGTTATGCAGTTTGAATACCTGAAGCATTTCAGCCTGCGCCGCATAATTGGTAGCAATTTTTCTCAGCACACCTAAATCAATCGCTCTGTCTGCTGCCGCTTGCTTATGCCCCGAGTCAGTCGCTGCTTCTACGACCGGCGATTGAATAAAACCCGCACCTGACCTAGCTAGCCACTTCAACAACATTGCTCTTAGTTCAACTATTTCAGTTGGCTTGGTCAATATGTCGTCCATCCCTGCGGCACGACAGCGCTCTTCCTCATCTGACAATACGTTTGCAGTCCAAGCAATGATCGTCACCTGTTGCCGACCATCATTGTGCTTTATTGAACGGATGCTGCGCGTAAGTTCATAGCCATCCATTTCCGGCATATGGCAGTCAGTAATAACCAAGTCAAAGTTCCCATTCCTCCATAGAGACAATGCCTCCACACCGGATGCCGCCTCTTCTGCGTACATACCCAAGGTCTCAAGTTGCTTTTTGAGCAACGTACGATTCAACGGATGATCATCCACCAGCAGCACCGACACTCGTTTCCCGTCCTTCAACAATGGCCTAAAACCTGATAAGTTTTCGCTGTTGTTTTCCCACGCTTGGCGCAAGCGCAAATCACGTTGCGCTGCCGGACTCGCCACAGGCAAACTAATGGTGAAGAAAAAAGTAGAGCCGTTACCTAATGAGCTTTTCAGGCTTATATCACCTCCCATCATATCGGCCAGACTGCGGCAGATCGCCAACCCCAAGCCGGTTCCACCATACATGCGCGCAGTTTCAACACTCGCTTGATGATACCACTGGAACAAGCGTACCTGCTGTTCTTCACTGATGCCTATACCTGTATCCTTGACACAGAAATACACCTCTTCAACACCATTTTGTTGATTAACCAGCTCCGCACCAATTTCAATTACCCCCCGTTCGGTAAATTTAATTGCGTTGCTAGTAAAGTTGTTAAGAATCTGAGAAAGCCGCAAACGGTCAAAAACATGTACTGCGCTCAATTTGCTGTCAAACTGGTGTTTTAGCGAGAGCCCTTTGGCGCTGGCAAGCGGTGAATAGGTGCTTACCACTCCCTTAAGCATTTCAGAAATAGACGCAACTTGTACATCCAGTTCCAGCTTCCCCGCCTCTATTTTCGACCAGTCAAGAATGTCATCAACAATGCGTAACAAGCTTTGCCCCGATTCACGCGCCGCCTGTAACATTTTGCGCTGCTCGATATCCAGCCGCGACAGGCTGATCAACTCCATCATGCCTAACATGCCACCCAGCGGGGTGCGTATTTCGTGGCTCATGGTAGCCAAAAATGAATCTTTGGCCAAGTTTGCATATTGCAATTGTGCTGTGCGCTCAGCAACGCGGGCGGCCAATTGAGCACGCTCCGTCTCAACTTGAACATTAGCGTGCAACAACTCCGATGCGGTAGCTTGCATTTGTTCTTCGTGGTGTTTACGCTCTATGATGTCAACAAATATCGCGACATAGTTATTGGCCTTGCCATCTTCGCCAACCACAGCAGTAATGGTGAGCCATTCCGGGTAAATTTCCCCATTCTTGCGCCTGTTCCATATTTCACCCTCCCAATATTTATTATGCAGCAGGGTTTTCCACATCTGGCGGTAAAACTCGGAGTCGTGACGATCTGATTTAAGGATGCGAAAAGTATTGCCTACTGCTTCCGTCGTCGAATATCCGGTAATAATGCTAAAGGTATTGTTGACCCTGACAATGACTCCATTTTGATCGGTGATCGCTATCCCTGCTTGAGCCTCAAATGCTACCGCAGCAATTCGCTGCTCCTGTTCAAGCTGCTTGTATTTAGTGATGTCGCGAATGAAAGCGCTGAATTCGTACTCACCCTCTTTCTGCCCCGCCAACCTTATCGGGGCGATAGATAACTCAACAGGGAATTCATGGCCGTCGCGATGCAAACCAATAATTTCTATCCGCGCACTCAGGCCAACCTTGTCGCTGGACGTAACAAATCGTTCCAGTATCTGCACATACTCCTGGCGACTCCGATCCAGGATAATCGTTTCATGCAGCGCTCGCCCAATCACCTCCTTCCGACTCCAGCCGAAAATATTTTCCGCCTGACTACTCCAACCTATGATAACTCCTTCGGCATTCATATGTACCATAGCATCCATGCCGGTTTCCATGGTGGCGAGCAAGCGCGCCTCATCTGCGCGATGCACTTCAAGCAAGACACCGAGCCCATCGGCCATTGCATTGAAACTATCGCCCAGCGAATTAAGTTCGTCGTACGTTCCAAGTTGGATACGAGTACTCAGGTCGCCATCGGCAAAAGCGTGCGCTGAACGGGATAATTTCTGGATACCGCCCACAATGGCGTAGTAAAGGCTGGTCGAGATATAGGCCGCCAATAAAAACAGCAACACGGCGCTACCGATACTCAGAAACAGCATCCGCTCTGCCTGCGTTTTACGTGCCTCAATGAGGGAGTGAATAGTTGGTATAAAAAATTTATACATTTCCGAATAACCACTGTCTATCGCCACGGTGCCCGCATCAAAAAAGACATCCGGGGCTGTGGAAAAATGACCAGTGAGAATGTCAGAGGACACAAGGCTGGAAATATAACGCGCCGAATAGTTAATATTATCGCGCATTGCTAGAATTGTTTTCTGCAAAGCTGGATTGTAATGAGCCGTCCTCTCGACATTGCTATTAAACTGCTTGAGCACAATGTCTAGCCCGACATTCAGTGAAATCAATTTCTCCTTTTGCAATTCGGTTATATTTTTGTTAGCCAAAATATTGATACCAGACGCAACAATCTGACTGAGGTGCTCAAGCATCATCGGCAAAGTATTGGCAGTGGTATCAATCAAGTAAAATGTGGCTACATCCGAATCCACTATTAGCGCAAAATCATCAATCACCAATAACTCAAATAACTGAAGTTGCTCGATCAGTTCGGTGTGAATAGCGAAGTTTTCCTCCTCCGTCCAATCAGGCAAATTTTTTTGCGCCCGCTCCCAGATTGTTTTGATGGTCTCAAAATTTGCACTTAAAGCTAAGCCGGGAGGCAATGCTTTCTCGATCGAGTTGAACGCCTCGGAAATATTTTTTTCATTAACAGTGCGCTTGTGATTTAACGGCGCATTACCACCAAGCAGATCAGGTAAAACCACACGGTGCTTCTGAACGACTTGTACGGCTCTGACAATATGATTCATCAGTGTCAGACCTTGCAGCTCCCGCTGCAAAGGGCGGATAATCATATTGAGGCTGATAAACAGGCTGCAAGCCATTGCCGCGAACGCGATCAATAACACCAGCCAAAACAGAGAAAATTTCTTGGTGTAGTCCATGCTGTTCAGCACGGCAATGGCTGGGGAAAAGAATTTTTGTCTTATTTTTTTTTGCTCTGACATAGCACCCTTGGTTATTTTAGAAGTAGATGAAAGTCTAATCCGCAAGACAATTCTGCCTCATAATTTTCGCATACTGTATATCCACTATTTGGTTACTGCAACAAATTAAAAGGTACCTCTAAAAATTCGAACCCTGAATTGCCTATGCAAAAGCTCTTGAGCAATGAATTGTTTGAAACCGTATAATCAACCCAGAAGGTTATAATTACGGTTTTCCACAGAATTTTTGGAGTCATACCCCATGTCGGCCAGCACTACCCCACACAACCTATTCCATTCCTGCCAGTCTTTCAAGCTCGTTAACGGCAAACAAGGTAGCCTCTATTCGCTACCCGCGCTGGAAGCCGCCGGACTAGGCAAAATTTCCCGCTTGCCGGTGTGCATCCGCGTTGTGCTGGAATCGGTACTACGCAATTACGACAATAAAAAAATCACTGAAGCACATATCCGGCAACTGGCGAGCTGGCAGCCGAACGCGCCGCGCACCGAAGAAATTCCCTTTGTCGTAGCGCGCATCGTGTTGCAGGATTTCACCGGTGTGCCGCTGCTGGTTGATCTGGCCGCAATGCGTGATGCCGCCGCCCTGATGGGCAAGAATCCCAAGCTCATCGAACCCTTGGTGCCGGTTAATTTAGTGGTGGATCACTCGATTCAGATAGATCACTACAACAGCGCCGATGCCTTGAAGTTGAACATGGAAATGGAATTCGAGCGCAATGCCGAGCGTTACAAATTTATAAAGTGGGGCATGCAGGCATTCAACACTTTCAAAGTCGTGCCGCCCGGCGTGGGTATTGTGCATCAGGTCAATCTGGAACATTTGGCGCGTGGTGTGCAACACAAAGATGGAGTTTATTATCCCGACACTTTGGTCGGCACCGACAGCCATACCACCATGATTAACGGCATCGGCGTGGTTGGCTGGGGCGTGGGCGGTATCGAGGCGGAGGCGGGGATGCTAGGCCAGCCTGTGTATTTCCTGACACCTGATGTGGTCGGAGTTCACCTCAAGGGAATGTTGCGCGAAGGCGTAACCGCAACGGACCTAGTGCTAACGGTGACCGAATTGTTACGCCAGCAAAAAGTAGTCGGGAAATTCGTCGAATTTTTCGGCGCAGGTACCGCCGCGCTCACCCTGCCGGATCGCGCTACGATTGCCAACATGGCGCCGGAATACGGCGCGACCATGGGCTTTTTTCCGGTGGATGATGTCACCGTGGAATATATGCGTAACACCGGGCGCAGCGATGAGGAAGTGGATGCCTTTGCTTCGTATTTCAAGGCGCAAGGTTTGTATGGCATTCCGCAAGCAGGGCAAATTGATTACAGCAATGTGGTCGAGCTTGACCTCGCCAGCATTACTCCCTCGCTGGCTGGCCCTAAGCGCCCGCAAGATCGGGTCAAGCTGACTGAGATGAAAGAAACTTTCAATCATTTATTCAGCAAATCGGTAGCGGAGAATGGTTTCAACCTGCCCGCTGCCACACTGCATCAACGCTACACCACCTCGCTGCCTGCTTACGGCGAGGGAGCATGTATTCCCGCTTCCGGTGGCGGTCTGCTCAACGGCAACGGTTCGCTAAACGGAATACCCGCTCCGGGCAGCCATAGCAGCAGCGCGGCAAGTGAAATCGAAATGCTTGACAATCACCCGACCGCAGCTCGCCAGTGTCTAAGTACAGAAGCCATGCAATTTGAACTTGAGATTGGGCATGGCGATGTATTGATCGCCGCGATTACTTCCTGCACCAACACCTCAAATCCTAGCGTAATGCTGACGGCGGGCTTGCTGGCGAAAAAGGCCATCGAGCATGGCTTGCACGTCAAGCCGCACATTAAAACCACGCTCGCGCCTGGCTCGCGCGTGGTCACTGCCTACTTAAAAAATGCGGGGCTGTTACCCTATCTGGAACAACTGGGTTTCAGCGTAGCCGCCTATGGCTGCACCACCTGCATCGGAAATTCTGGCCCGCTGGATCCGCAAATCGAAGAAGCCATTGTTAGCAACAAACTCATCGCAGCAGCCGTGCTCTCCGGTAACCGCAACTTTGAAGCACGCATCCACGCCAACATCAAAGCCAATTTTCTGGCCAGCCCGCCGCTGGTGGTGGCATTCGCCATCGCCGGAAAAATCAACATCAACCTAGATACTGAACCGCTGGGCACGGGCAAAAATGGTCAGCCTGTTTTTTTGAAAGACATCTGGCCGAGCAGCGCAGAGTTGCAAGCCGTGAGCAAATACGCCACCGACCCCGCTCTGTATCGCACCCTGTATTCTGACTTGACCCGCGACCTGCCGCTGTGGAACGCCATCGCCGCGCCGACTGGCGATCGGTATCAGTGGGATGATTCTACTTACATCGCCCTGCCGCCGTTTTTCGCGGGCTTCAGCATGCATACTGACAGCATCAAAGGCATCAGCAATGCCAGAGCTTTGGCCATTTTCGGCGACTCAGTTACCACCGATCACATCAGCCCTGCCGGCAGTTTTAAAGGTGCATCTCCAGCCGGAAAATATTTGCAAGAGCACGGCGTGGCTATCAAGGATTTCAACAGCTACGGTGCGCGGCGCGGCAACCACGAGGTGATGATGCGCGGCACTTTTGCCAACGTGCGTATCAAAAATATGATGCTGCCGCTCAACGCCGACGGCAACCGCACCGAGGGCGGCTATACCTTATACAACGGCGAGCAGATGGCAATCTATGATGCTGCCATGAAATATATTGCTTCTAAAATCCCCACTGTCATTTTTGCAGGGGAAGAATATGGCACGGGTTCCTCGCGCGACTGGGCAGCAAAAGGTACGCAGTTACTCGGCGTAAAGGCAGTCATCGCCAAATCCTACGAGCGCATCCATCGCAGCAATCTAGTCGGCATGGGTGTGTTGCCGCTGCAATTCAAAGGCAATGATAACGTCGCCGCGCTCAAATTGACTGGCGACGAAACTTTCGATCTCGGCAACATAGATGACAAGCTGAAACCGCAACAAGACGTGCTACTCACCATCCGCAGCAAAGATGGCAGCACACAACAAGTGCCACTATTGCTACGCATAGACACGCCAATTGAGGTAGATTATTACCGCCACGGCGGGATACTGCCTTATGTGTTGAGAGAGTTGATTGGTCAAAAATAGGCAGGATGGGTAACCACCCCGGCACTTCGTGCCACCCCTCCTTATTTAAGGAGGGGAATGCCCCCGCCCAGTGGGCGACCCCGGCACGATGCGCAACCCCTCCTGAATCAGGAGGGGAAAATTCGCAAAGCACTCAAACGGTGATTCTCTCCTCCTTGTTTTAAGGAGGGAGGGAGGGAGGGAGCGAAGCGGAAGGGTGTAGTGGTCTAATAGAAAGAGACACCTCGATAGGGTTATTATCCACCTAGAGAGGAGCAACAATGAGCAAGCAACGTACGCATTACGAACCCGCATTT
>JAYUTK010000109.1:0-31773 GCA_043755195.1 Gallionellaceae bacterium | reverse complement strand
GCGATTGCATCTTCGATCAGCGGCACTTGCTGCCCTTCGGCCACTTGACTGTAGAAATCCGCCGCCGACAGGTGTTGAAAAACAGCACCCGCGATACTTGGTTGCGGAGTCGCGAGCATCACTGCCTTTGCCCCGTGCATCTTGATAAGCGAGAGTGTCTGTTGCAGATCGGCGATGGTCTGTTGCTGTTGAGCAAGATTTTGTTCGGCGGATTTGTGGCCACTGTTGTCCCGGACGCTGGCATCGCAATCGAATGGAAAACATGACGCCGGAAGAACGCGAAAAATTTGAGGCGGGCATGCGTGGCTGGTGTGGCAAGAACAAAGACGTAACTAAAGAGTTAGATAGCTAAGCACACCCTCTCCCTCAGTCCCTCTCCCATCAGCGGGAGAGGGGGCAGGCACATTGCCCACCCATTCTGTTTGTATCTGCATATCCCTCACGGCAAGTGGGGCGACCTGCTAAAATGCGTGACTTTTTAATTAACGCACTTTCAAAGAAATTCATGCAACCTACTTCTACTTCCATGACCCCCATTGAGCGTCGGGCCAGCTTTGGCTTGGCCAGCATTTATGGCCTACGCATGTTGGGCTTGTTTATCATCTTGCCGGTGTTTGCGTTGTATGCCGAGCACCTGCCCGGCGGCGAAAGCCATTTGTTAATGGGTGTTGCGCTCGGAGCTTACGGCCTGACTCAGGCAATTCTGCAAATTCCCGCTGGCTGGCTGTCCGACCGCTACGGGCGCAAGCCGGTGATTTACATCAGTCTGATTTTGTTTGCGCTGGGTAGTTTTATCGCTGCCTCTGCCGACAATATTTATTTAGTTATTCTCGGCCGCGTGGTGCAGGGTGCGGGCGCGTTGAATGCAGCGGTGATGGCGCTGACTGCTGACCTAACGCGCGAAGAAGTCCGCACCAAGGCGATGGCGATGATAGGCATTACTATCGGCATTACCTTTTCGATTTCCATGGTGCTGTCGCCGCTGCTAAACAGCGTGATCGGTGTGCCCGGCATATTCGCGCTGACCGGTCTGCTGGCGCTGCTGGCGATGGGGGTGGTGAAATGGGTGATCCCCGATCCGGCTATTACCCGCTTTCATAGCGACACCGAGGCCAGTAGCAAGAGTTTTGGCGCAGTGCTGCGCAATAAGGAATTATTGCGCCTGGACTTTGGCATTTTTTCGCTGCATGCGATTTTGATGTCGGTGTTTATTCAAGTACCGTTCGTGTTGCAGAAAGACGGGCTGGTGCTGGCTCAGCACTGGTATGTTTATCTGCCGGTGATGCTGATTGCGTTTGTGCTGATGGTGCCGCCGATTATCATCGCCGAGAAAAAAGCCAAGATGAAACAGGTGTTCGTGTTTGCTGTTGGGCTGGCGATGGTTGCACAATTGCTGCTGATGCTTACTCAGGATAGCTTGTGGGGGGTGGCAGTTTCCTTGTTGATTTTCTTTACTGCGTTTAATATTCTGGAAGCGACACTGCCCTCCATGATTAGCAAGATCGCGCCTTTGGCAGCCAAGGGAACGGCGATGGGGGTATATAGCAGCGTGCAGTTTCTCGGCGCATTTTTTGGTGCAGCGGCAGGCGGCGCGCTGATGCAATATGTGGGCGGCAATGCGGTGTTTATATTTGCGGTGGTATTGCTGTTGCTGTGGTTGATCGTCGCTTCCGGCATGAATCCACCTGCGGCAGTCAGCACAAAAATGTTTCATTTGCAGGATATGACGGGCGCACAAGGCGTATTATTGCAACAGCAGTTGGCCGAGTTGCGCGGGGTGCGCGAAGTGATGGTGATTGCTGCGGAAAATATTGTCTGTATGAAGGTGGATATGCTTGGGTTTGATAAAGAGTCGGTAGATAAACTTGTGATGCTCTCTCCTCAAGGGTAGAGGGGGCAGTCATGAAAAACGTAAAATCTTAAAGGAGGCGTGAAATGTCGGTTAATAAAGTAATTCTGGTGGGGCGGCTGGGCAAGGATCCAGAAACACGTTACATGACTAATGGCGAGGCCATGACCAATGTTACCCTAGCCACTTCTGAAAATTGGAAAGACAAAAGTGGCGAGAAACAGGAAAAAACCGAATGGCATAATTTGACTTTCTATCGTCGCCTAGCCGAAGTTGCCGGGGAGTATCTGAAAAAAGGCTCGATGATTTATGTTGAGGGAAAAATTCAGACCCGAAAATGGCAGGACAAGGAAGGTAAGGACAGATACACCACCGACATTATCGTCAATGAGATGCAGATGCTGGGCAGCAAATCCAGCGGTAGCGGCAGCTTTGAGGT
The DNA here is from genome assembly GCA_043755195.1 of Gallionellaceae bacterium. Taxonomy (GTDB): domain Bacteria; phylum Pseudomonadota; class Gammaproteobacteria; order Burkholderiales; family Gallionellaceae; genus Nitrotoga. The sequence goes on along the minus strand of JAYUTK010000109.1, from coordinate 29,485 downwards.
GGTGGACAAACCCACGGCATCTGCCGCCGCACCTGCGGCTAGCAAGTCTGCTCCGGCAGCAGCCAAGGCGAGTGGCTTTGATAATTTCGATGACGACATTCCGTTTTAGGGTCAAGGGTAATATCTGGAATTTTTCTGTTTGTCTCAACCCTTTGATGGGATCGGGGAAAACGGAAGTATTAAGAGATTCATCAGGTGAGTAAAGCCTTCACCAAGGAAACAGACCAAAGCGCTGACGAAGAAGACCTGCCGTCAGCGCAACCTTTGCCGCCCGGCCTAAAAAATTACATCACTCCCGCTGGTTATCAGCGCCTCAAGGACGAGCTCGATCAGCTATGGAAAGTTGAGCGCCCGGTGCTGGTGCAGACCATCACTTGGGCCGCTTCCAACGGCGACCGCTCGGAAAACGGGGATTATATTTATGGCAAGAAGCGCCTGCGCGAGATAGATCGACGCATTCGTTTTCTTGCAAAGCGTTTGGAAAATTCTGTCGTGGTGAATCCAGCGCAGCGTCAAAATTGTGACCAGGTTTTTTTTGGTGCGACGGTAATAGTAAGCCGTCAGGATGGTGGTGAGAGCACATACAGCATTGTCGGCGTGGACGAAGCTGATGCCGGACGCGGGTTGATCAGTTGGGTATCGCCGCTGGCGCGGGCGCTGCTCAAGGCGCGCGCAGGGGATGTAGTGAAGTTGCAATTGCCCGGCGGGTTTGAGGAGTGTGAGGTAGTGGAAGTTGTTTATCGAACGATCAATTTTGACGGATGACAACAAAACAAATTATCTTCGTGCCGGGAAAGAACCCCAAGCCGGAGGCGGCACTCCACCGAGAATTGCTATGGCGCACTCTGGTTGAAGGAGTGAGCCGCGCCGATAGCCCGGCGGCCGATACACTGCGAGCCAGCTACGCTCAATTCCATCTGGTGAGCTGGAATTATCTTTATTACCGGACGCATAAAGATATTACCGGCGACATTCCGTGGATTGACGCCCTGATCCAGAAGCGCGGCCCCACTGAGCAGGATATTCACGACGCTAATTCCTGGAATAAATGGCTGAGCCACTTGCTGTTGACACTGGGGGATCACATTCCGGTGCTCATACGATTGCTACCCGCAGTGGTGCGAAGTACTGCCAACGAAATTAATCGCTATTTCAATAATGCCGATAATGTGGCCAGCCAAGTTCGCGAATTACTCAAGCAGACGCTACGCCCCATGCTTCAGAGGCAAGATGAGGTATTGCTGATTGGGCATAGTCTCGGCGCTGTCATTGCCTACGATACTTTATGGGAGCTTTCACATCAGGAAGGCGTGACAGGCAAAGTGGATTTCTTGACTCTCGGCAGTCCCATGGGTATGCATTACGTCAGGCGTCGCCTGCTGGGTATGAATGGCGGGGGTAAAAAAAGTTATCCTGACCTTATCCGCCGCTGGGTCAATTTGTCAGTCGTGGGTGACGTTACTGCACTTAACCAGAACTTACACGACAGCTTCCACCCCATGCTGGAACTGGGTTTGATCGAGTCCATTGAAGATTACTGTCACGGCATTTACAACTTTTTTCACACCGATGAAGGCCTGAATTGCCATCGTTCCTATGGTTATCTGGTCAACCCTGCAGTGGGAAGTATCATTGCAGATTGGTGGAAGCATCATTGATGATATTGCTAACCGAGAGTCGGAAACAATCCACGCGCACCGCTGGCAATAAATTCCACCGCAATAGCGGCCAATATCAGTCCCATCAGTCGGCTAAACACGTCTATCCCTATTTTTCCCAAGCGACGCTCTACCCAAGGTGCAATTAAAAAGGTTAACCACACAGTCACGCTGAGCAGAATTATTTCCAGGCTCATGATTAAATAATGTTCGATGCCGGATGCCTTGTGCGCTTCCAGGATCACCGCGCTGATGGAGCCAGGCCCGGCCAGCAGTGGCGTGGATAAGGGTACGATGGCCAGCGCTGAGGTTGAATCCCCATCTGTGCTGTCATTTCTGGATGTGGCGGAAGAGTAGAGATTGCCATTCAGCATTCTGATGGCCATCAACATCAGTAGAATGCCGCCCGCCACGCGAAAAGAGTTGATGCTGATGCCGAAGAATGCCAGCAGCGGTTGGCCGATCAACAGCGCCACCAGCAAAATGCCGCACACGGTGAGCGATGCCAAGCGTCCGACGCGGGCGCGCTTGGTAGCCGTCATGCCTGCGGTGAACAGAATGATGACCGGGATAATGCCTATCGGATCGAGGATGGCAAATAAGCTGATAAAAATCTTGGTGTATTCGGTGAAATCCAGCATGGTGTCCTATGAAAATGTAATGAGTAAAGTTACACGGCTAAAGTATCTTCATCAATTTTTTTGTCACCCTTAATTCGCTCCAGCACTGCCGCGAAAAATCCATCGGTGTTGTGCAACTGAGGTGAGATTTGCAGGGTGTCGCCCATCTCCAATGGGATTTTTTGTTGCGCCAAAATTTCTCCGGCGGGGCGCAATATGAAATCAGGATGTGCGGCTAGAAACGCTGCCACGATGCCTTGATTTTCTTGCGGCAAAAAACTGCAAGTGGCATACACCAGTCGTCCACCTGGTTTAAGCAGGTTGCTGGCTGCGGCGAGAATGGCGGTTTGTTTTTGTACGAGTTCGATCAGGCTTTGCGGTGATTGGCGAAATTTTATATCCGGGTTGCGGCGCAGCGTACCTAGTCCGCTGCATGGCGCATCCACCAGCACGCGGTCTATTTTTCCGGCCAGACGTTTAATTTTGCTGTCTTTTTCGTGTGCGATCAGTTGCGGATGCAGATTGCTCAGGCCGGAACGCTTCAAGCGAGGCTTGAGGTTAGCCAAGCGCTTTTCGGAAACGTCAAAGGCATACAACCTGCCTTGCGAATTCATCATCGCGCCCAGCATCAATGTTTTTCCGCCCGCACCGGCACAAAAATCCACCACCATTTCGTTGCGTTTTGGGGCGACCAGAAAACCCAGCAACTGGCTACCTTCGTCCTGCACTTCAATTTTTCCGGCAAGGAACAGCGGATGCTTGCTGAGCGAAGGTTTGCCCTTGAGGCGGATGCCGATGGGGGAGTAGGGCGTGGCTTGCGCGTCCATGCCTTCTGCCTGCATAGCGTGCAAAACTTCGTCGCGGGTGGCGAGCAAAGTATTGACGCGCAAATCCAGTGCAGCGGCTTGCTGCATGGAGCGCCCCAGGGCATGTATCGCCTCATCAGTCATCGAGCGTTGCAATTCTTCTACCAGCCATTGCGGTAGCTCGGCTTGAATGGATAAAGGCAGCGTTGCCAGCGCGATACCTTTTACGGTTCCCAGCCACTCGCTCTCATTGGGCTTCAGCAGCGGTGTGAGTTCACGCAAATTGTAGCCGCCAAAGCGCAGCCAATAAGCCAGCGCTAAACGGCGCGGCGTAGCATTTTCATTGGTGCAAGCATGTTCCAGCAGCAGGCGATGGCGCAGCACACCAAACACGGTTTCCGCCACCAGCGCGCGTTCGTTGGAGCCGATGCGTTCGCGCTGAAAAAAATGACGCAGTGCAACATCGGCCGGGTGTTCCAGCGGCAAGATGGTGCGCAGGGCCTGGATAACGAGTTCTAAACGATATTCGGTGAGTAGCATAATTTAACTTTCTTCCTGTTGTTGCAGCGCCCACATTTGTGCGTAGAGACCTTGTTGTGCCAATAATTCGCGGTGTGTGCCGCGTTCGGCAATACGACCCTGTTCCATTACCAATATCTGCTGGGCATCAACGATGGTAGATAAGCGATGAGCAATGACCAGTGTAGTGCGATTGCGTGCGACAGTGCGTAGTTCATCTTGGATCGCTCTTTCCGATTTGGAATCCAGTGCCGATGTGGCCTCATCAAAAATGAGGATGGCGGGGCGTTTCAAAATGGCGCGTGCGATGGCGACCCGTTGTTTTTCTCCGCCAGACAATTTCAATCCACGTTCGCCCACCATGGTGTCATAGCCTTGCGGCAGCGATGTAATGAAGTCGTGTATATGGGCTGACTGTGCGGCTTGCAGAATTTCTTCATGCGATGCTTGTGGGCGTCCGTAGGCGATGTTGTAATAAATGCTGTCGTTGAACAATACTGTGTCTTGCGGCACGATGCCGATGGCAGCGCGCAGGCTAGCTTGTGTCACCGAACGAATATCCTGCCCGTCAATCAGGATACGCCCCGCGTTGACATCATAAAATCGGAACAGCAAGCGGGACAAAGTAGATTTGCCCGCGCCACTCGTTCCAACCACCGCTACGATACTGCCCGCAGGAATATCAAAGCTGACACCCTGCAAAATCTGACGATCTGGATTGTAGCTGAATGTGACGTTTTCAAACCTGACCATAGCCTGATCCAGTTTCAATGGCGTGGCAACGGGTAAATCTTGTATTTCACGACTCTCTTCCAACAAGCTGAACATTTTTTCCATGTCGGCCAGAGAATTTTTTATTTCGCGATAGACAAAGCCCAGAAAATGCATGGGCATGTACAGTTGCAACATAAAGACATTGACTAACACCAGGTCGCCTATGGTCATGCGCCCCTGCACCACCTCCTCTGCCGCCAACAGCATCAATGCAGTCACGCCGATGGCGATGATGGAGGCTTGCCCGGCGTTGAGCGTGGCCAGTGAGGTTTGATTTTTTACCGCTGAGATTTCCCATTTGCTCATATGTTCGTCGTAGCGTTGCGCTTCGAATTGCTCATTGCCGAAATATTTCACCGTCTCATAATTCAGCAAGCTATCAATGGCGCGGGTGTTGGCTTTGGAATCCATGTCATTCATGGTACGGCGAAAAATCATGCGCCACTCGGTGATGAAGAGCGTAAATATGATGTATAGCAACAGTGTGACAAAGGTAATGATGGCAAACCAGGCGCTGTATTTGGCCAGCAGTATGGCCGCGACCAAGCCGATTTCCAGCAGCGTGGGCAGGATGTTAAACAGCAGGAAGGTGAGCAGGAAGCTGATGCCGCGCGTACCCCGCTCAATGTCGCGTGACATGCCGCCGGTTTGCCGATCAAGATGAAAGCGCAAGCTGAGGCTATGCAAATGTACGAATACTTGTAGTGCGACTCGACGTATTGCTCGTTGCGTGACCTTGGCAAATACTGCGTCGCGCAACTCACCAAATATTGTGCTGCATAAACGCAACAGACCATACCCAGCCACTAAAAACACCGGCACCAGCAACACCGCGCGCGGTTTGTCCAGCGCATCTACAATTTCTTTAAGCAGCAGTGGCACCGCCACATTGGCCAGCTTGGCCAGAACCAACAGCGTCAAGGCTAATGCAACACGCCCCTTGAATTCCAACAGATAAGGCAGCAGAGTGCGGACTACACGCCAGTCGCCACGAGAATCGGGGTTGGAAGTTGGGGGGAGAGGACGCATATCAGCTTGAGTGATGAAGGGTACTCAATCAGCCCCTATGGCAGGGTGACCATAATAAAATCCTTGAGCAAAATCCACGCCAATTTCCGTCAATATTTTGGCTGTTTCTTCATCTTCTACGAGCTCGGCTATTGTCTTTAGACCTAACTCTTGAGCCATTTGGTGCATATGCGTCACCATGATGCGGTCGCGGATATCCACAGCAATCTGGCGCACGAAGCTGCCTTCAATTTTGACATAGTCCACAGCCAAATGTTTTAAATAAAGGAAGGACGAAAAGCCGCTGCCAAAATCGTCTAAGGCAAAGGCAATGCCTTGGTGGCGTAGCTCGTCAATGATACCCTTGACCTGATGCAAATGCGGCAAGGCTTCACGCTCTGTTATTTCAATGACTATCCTGTCGCAAGGAATACCAATTTTCTTCAACTGGTCGGGGATGGAGCGCATCCATTCGGCATCGCCAAAAGTCCGCGCAGACAAATTGAAGAACATTTTGGTGGGGGGGTAATGAAGCTCGCCCATCATTCGGCAGGTTCGTTGCAATCCTTGCTGAAACACGCGCTGGTCAACTTCTCTTATCATGCCCAGATTTTCAGCTGCTTGGATAAAGTGCTCAGCGGCAATGACATGTTCCCCATCTCTTATACGCGCTAGCACTTCATATGAAAATATGTGACCGCTTTGCAGATGTACGATGGGTTGCAGAAATGCCTCAACCCGATTGTCTTGCAGGGCGCGCCGCAGAAAATCTCCTTGTTGAAAAATATTTTTTACAGAATTATTGGATTCGCCAGGAGCGGTTGCTATCTGGGTTTCTCTCTGGGCTTTCCCCTGATGCAGCGCCGTATTCATCGCGGCCTGTAGCTCCGCCATGCCATTGCCATCATCGGGATAACTCACCACACCAAAGCTGGCGGCAAGTTTAATGTTACCTTTAGGCAGTTCAATCTTTTCCCCGTCCAGAATTTGATGCAATTTATCTGCCGCTTGCAGGGCATTGGTGCCAGTGATTCCCGGCAGAATGATGGCAAACTCGTTGCCGCCCAATCGCGCCAGCAAATCGCCCTTACGCAGACAAGACTCAAGTAGCACGGTGAGTTTTTTGAGCGCGATGTCGCCCACCTGATGACCATATGTGTCATTGATAAATTTAAAATTATCTATGTCAGCCATGATGATGGAAAAAACTTGATGATGGCGTTTGGCACGAGTTAACTCGTACTCAAGGACTTCCTCGAACTTGCGTTTGTTATGCACCCCGGTGAGTGGGTCGCGAATCAATACTTCTGTCATTGTGTTGTGATATTTATTTGCAGTAGCCAATAGGCGGTTAAAAAAGTAGTGTCATGTGTTGCAATTTAACTATTGAGTGTCCACGCGCACGACATCAGGCAAAACGAAGATCAGGAAAAAGGTAAGTAGGAAAAAAATAGACCAACAAATTACTTAGTATCAAACTTGGCTCCCCTTCATTCACACTCGGGCAGTCTGTGCTTATCCTGTCGTGGGTTTATCCCAGATTGTCCATTAGGGACGGCGCATCAAAAAATCAATTTCTTGTAGGTCGGGTTTTAACCCGACATGTCGGGCTGAAACCCGACCTACAGCCCAATAGAAAATGTGTGTTGATTATACATGCACGCTACAGGATACCCCAAGACTGAGTGTTTTAAATATCATCCCGGCTTCGCGTATAACCCGTTACGCCGGTCAAAAAACGCACCGCAGCATAACTGGCGCGCATCCGCAAACGTGCCCATAAGCCATGCTCACGCCAGCTTGCGTTGGAAACCAACTGGGCACCGTGCGTAATCTCTTGCACCAGGCTGGCGCGCAATGCTTCGGCAAACCCCGTATCGCGCACTGCCAGGTTGGCTTCTCGCGCCAGCCATAAACTGAATGGGTCAATATTGGATGAGCCAACGGTGGCCCAATTGCTATCCACCACGGCCACCTTAGCATGCATAAAACTGGCTTGGTATTCGTGAATCTCCACACCCGCTTTCAACAACACTTCATACAGAGCAAGCGTGGCATAGTGCTGCAAGTGATACTCCACCCGCCCCTGCAACAGCAGCACTACGCGTACCCCGCGTCGTGCTGCTTTTAGCAAAGCCCGCCGGAAGCGTAACCCGGGCAAAAAATAGGCGTTGGCAATGATAATTTCGTGCTGCGCTCCGGCAATGGCTTTTAGATAGGCCTGTTCAATATCGCGCCGATGGCGCAAGTTATCGCGTAGCAGAAAGGCCACATTATTGTGCGCAGCGTGTCTATGCTCGGCCAGAGGTTTTGCATGTGCGCGTTGCCGCCGGAAGTTCGTCCACGATACCACCATCCACAAACGCCTCATGGACGCAAATATTTCCCCTGCAACAGGTCCCTGCAATTCAACCGTGTAATCCAGACGCGGCGCAGTAATCGGCCCGTCCGGCAAGTCATCATTGATGTTAATGCCACTGACAAAAGCAATGCGCTCATCCACCAGCGCCAGCTTACGGTGCAAACGGCGCAGATGGTAGCGACGAAAACTGAAACGCCCGACTTCCTTGCGAAACCACAACACATCAATGCTGGCTGCGCGCATTTCGTCTATCCAGTGCTGCGGCAAATCAGCCGAACCGTAACCGTCCAACATCAGACGCACCGCCACACCGCGTTTGGCCGCGCGCTGCAAAGCATCCGAGAACTTTCGCCCCGTGCCGTCAGCGGCATAAATATAAGTTTCCATATAAACCGAATGGGTTGCGCCGTCTATCGCCGCAATCAGGCGCGGAAAGTATTCCTCACCGTTGTGTAACAGGGTCAGCGTGTGGCCATCAACCGCGTGAGTGCTACTCATGGCAAAGTAAAGATTGCAGACAACGCCGCATGGTCGGAAATTTTATTCCAGGGATGATGCGCATGCACCTCCTCGCTCTGTATGCCAAGCCCACGCACATAAATACGATCCATGCGCAGCAAGGGCATGCCCACGGGATAGCTGCGCGCTGGTTTGCCATGACGCGCTTCAAATACCTCCTGCAACTGCAATTCCTGCGCCAATAAGCGGCTGGCGAAATTACGCCAGTCGTTAAAATCACCGGCAACGATCATGGGCGCATCCTTTGGTACCATCTGCTGAATGCGCTCCACCAGCGCGTTAAATTGCATACCGCGCCAGCGCTTGAACAGCCCAAAATGAACGCAAATGCAATGCAGCGGGTGGCGGCTATTCGGCAACGGAATTTCACAATGCAGCAAACCACGACTCTCAAAGCGATGTGCCGAAACATCCTGATTGTCCCAACGTGCAATCGGATAGCGGCTCAGAATGGCATTGCCATGATGGCCTTCATCATATATTGCGTTTTTTCCATAAGCATGGTGCGGCCAAATCTGGTCAGCCAGAAACTTGTATTGCGGCTGTGCGGGATAATTGTCGTGGCGCAGCGCATGGCCGTTGTTCTCGCCCTGCACCTCCTGCAGAAACACAATATCGGCATTGAGCTCGCGCAGTCGTTCCCGCAACTCGTGCAACACCACGCGGCGGTTGAAGTGCGAAAGTCCTTTGTGGATATTGTAGGTGGCGATGGTCAGTGTGGTCATGGGGGTATTCTACAACTCCCTCACTTCTTGTGGGATAACTACCCCCTCTTACTTTGTTGGGGGAGGGGATGTTGAATTTCCCGCCGCAACGCGGCGACCCTTCGACAGGATCAGTCTAGTAGGTTGGGAATAACGTGCCCACCCGAGATAGAAGCGCACGAAGCCGCTTTCAAGCTGGCCTAGTTAGCCTTGCATAACAATACAATAAAATGGAAGATGTGTTTAGGGTGTGGCATATAGCCAAACTAATGCGCTATTCTGCTCGTTGTCCGTCATGCAGATTTTTTAAAGACTCCCGAATGATAGAAACGCTCACTCTCATTACCCTATCCGTTTTGCTGCTCATTTATTTCCGCCCCGGAAAAACACCGCCGCTTGATAATCCACTGCTTATTGAACGCCCCGGCCAATATTGCATAACATTGGCTCCCCGGCTTAATTTGGCGCAGCCCTTTATCGAGGCGATTGCCAAAGAGCTTGCTACCGCAGTTGATTCTGCCCTGTATAGCAAGACACAATGTTTTGCTGTGTACGATAAACAGGTTGCCGCTCATGGCTACAAACACTATTTACTTGCCATAACTCAACGCAACGGTAAGCTTTTTTTTCAGGGAATTTCGCCTGACCCGCTGCTAGATCAAGCTGGTTTGTATGACATGCTGATGGAGTTTTGTAATGCAACAATGGCTAAGGTTCTTGCCACAGGCTTGCATAGTATTGAGCTTGATGAGCGTATTGTCAGCGCGGTGAAAATGGTTGCGCAACAACGTCAGGTTGAAATTAGCGAGTGTAGGGGGGGGTGAATTGAAAATTATGTTTGCAATAACTATCAGCTACGCCGCACAAGTTTTCTTGCGCGAGTCACAGATGCTTCCATCCATTTTTTGATACGGTTGGCATCGCCCACGCGAGTACTCTTGCCCCACGAATCAAGCAGCACAATAATGACTGGTCGTTGAGCAATGGTAGCTTTCATGACTAGGCATCGTCCCGCCTCGCTGATATAACCGGTTTTGCTTAGGTCAATATTCCACGATGCGTTTTTTACCAAGGGGTTAGTGTTGCCAAATCGCAGTGGGCGCGATCCGTTTTTTGCAACGATATGTGAGGATGCGGTGCTGTACATGTGTATGAGGTCATAGCGCTGCGCTGCCATCAACATTTTTACTAAATCACCCGCGCTGGAAACATTTGCGCTATTTAGGCCGGTCGCGTCATGAAAACGGGTATTCCACATGCCGAGGTTGTGCGCTTTGGCGTTCATCATGGCTACGGTGACTGCCGTTCCGCCCGGATAAGTGCGCGCTAATGCTGCTGCTGCGCGATTCTCGGATGCCATCAATGCCAGCTTGAGCAATTCACCGCGCTGCAAAGTTATTCCCGTTCGGATGCGCGAACGTGTGCCCTTATACCTATCCACGTCTTGTGCAGTGATGGTAATCGCTTCATCCAATGGCAGTTGGGCATCCAGCAATACCATGGCAGTCATTAATTTAGTAATGGAGGCAATAGGAACAATGGCGTCGGCATTTTTACTGTATAGGGGGCGTTGTTCCTGTTCATCGTAAATCATTGCGATCGTCGATTTCAACCTGGGTGTTGTAGAGAACAACTTATCCAAATTCACAGGTACTTGTGCTTCTTCTACCTGTATGTAGGGCGCTGCATCGTCAGGTGCTGCTTGTGCCACCAAGACATAGCTCAACAATATCAACAAAGCCAGATTTTTACGCATAACGCCCTCGTTGCGAGATTCAGGTTGCAGAGAATAGCGCATCATTCAGATAAATAACAGATATTTTTAAGCAGAGCCGTTTTAAATCCAGGGTGGGTTGGCAATCGCCTTGAGCAAAAGGATAAATCAATACCGCACCCGCACCTTATATATCAGCTTGGAACCTCCATTGGCAGGAACTTTCAGCAGCCACACTGCGGTATTGCTGCTCGCTTTTTGGTGGGGCTGAGATTCGCTTAGCATTTGCCAATCGCCGGGAATAGGTTCCATGATTTTGACCGTGACTGGAACATCCTTGGCATTCTTGAGCGTGACTTCAAATGCCGATTCACTGATGTAGTTGTAACGACTGCTGCCGGCAATCTTCTCGAAGCTGGTTTGCTTTTTATCAGCCGTCACGTCGAATGCTTCGCCCAACTTGAGACGAACTTTTTCGAGCTTAGGTGTGTGGTCTATGCTGTCTTCACCGACGAATTGCGCGTTGCCTGCGCCATCTTTTTTATACACGCGCATCGTTCCTTTGGGCAGGGGAATGCCCAAGCCTGCGCCTTTGTTTTCAAATTCCACGAATACGCCGACTTTTATTTTTTGGCCGATGTCGCCATAGCTGGATTGGTAATAATAATCTGCGCCGCGCAGCAAAAATTCTTTGCTTGCAGGAATGTTGGTCGCGCTCATTAACGCGACTTGTTTGGTTTGATTTTCGGAAATGGTGGTGGGGCGATCCAGGGTGTAGAGGTGGTACTCGAATAAATTTTCTTCGCTCATTTTCGATTTTGCAGCCGCCATATACTGCACTTGGCCGCGCTCCATACTATCCATCAATACTTCCTTCACCTGATTCACATCCCCCGCGACTAATTGCAGTTTGGCATTTTGGTAACCGGCGCCGCTGGTGTTAGTCAAGGTGACCCAAGCATTCAGATCCAGCGTGTCATCGTTCTTCGATAGTTCGGCCACATAGTCTGCGCGCCAGCCCAAACCTGCGGTCAGATAGGATAGCTCCAGCGTATCTGTGGCGGCCTGCGCCGCATTCAAGCTGATGACCAGCGTCGGGCGATCACGCAAATTAGCCGGCACGCTTGGGTAGGCAATGCGCCCCGGTGTCCCGGTTTCAATGCGATCGGCATATTTCAGCACCACGCCATTATTTGTTGCTAGCACAACGGCATCCTCACGCTCATCTACACCGGTGGTGGGGTGGCTACGCAAGATAGTTACGTTTTGGCCGACATATTTTTCCAGCAATTTGCCCGGCGTGAGCAAATCGAAGTCGAAATTTTGCTCTACCAGAAAGAAACCTTTGGGATAAGTCAGATTCCGCAACAGCGCCGTCTCAGGCCGAATTTGCGCCGACACATCGCGCCAGGCCAAGCGGTTTTCTCCGCTCGCCAAGCTCACTTTGCGCGTGTCTTTTATCAACGCCAGATTTTCGTTGTAAATTGTGACCGCAACTTCCTGTTGGTCTTTCAGTGTGCTGGTGTTTTCAGGGGCAGCATGGGCAACAGAAGCAGAAAGTATAAAACTTAGCGCAAAACTAATTAACTTGCACATGGTAGGTATCCTTTAGTAGTGATGATATGGCTGGAATTAGAATTAGCGCATCCTTGGGATTAGCGCATCCCCGGCAACATGCCCTTCATGCCGCGCATCATTTTTCCTATGCCGCCTTGTCCGAACATCTTCATCATTTTTTGCGTCTGTTCAAACTGGTTTAACAGTTGATTGACGTGCATGACCTGTACGCCGGAGCCAGCGGCAATACGGCGCTTGCGCGAGGCTTTGAGCAGTTCTGGGTGGGCACGTTCTTGTGCAGTCATGGAATTGATGATGCCTTCGGTGCGGCTAATGACACTGTCATCTATCTTGCTGTTGGCGGCTGCTTGGCTAAATTGAGCGGGCAGCTTGTCCATCAACGCAGACATGCCGCCCATCTTTCGCATTTGCACGATTTGCGATTTGAAATCGTTAAGGTCAAATCCCTGACCGCTTTTTATTTTTTTCGCCAGTTTTTCTGCCGCGCCTTGGTCAACTTCGCGCTGCACATCTTCAATCAGCGTTAGCACATCGCCCATACCCAAAATGCGCGAGGCCATGCGCTCAGGGTGGAAGGCTTCGAGGCCATTCGGTTTTTCGCTCACGCCGACGAATTTAATCGGCTTGCCGGTAATGTGATGCACCGACAGTGCCGCGCCGCCGCGCGCATCGCCATCCAGCTTGGTTAGGATAATGCCGGTTAGCGGCAGTGCCTCGCCAAAGGCTTTGGCCGTGTTCACCGCGTCCTGGCCAGTCATAGCATCCACCACAAACAATGTTTCTATCGGATTGAGCGCGGCATGCAGATGCTGAATTTCTTCCATCATCGCAGCATCAATCGCGAGACGGCCAGCGGTGTCCACAATCAACACGTCGTGGTGATGTTTGCGTGCATAGTCCAGCGCGGCCAGCGCGATGTCACGAGGTTTTTGAGTGATGTCAGAGGCAAAAAAATCAATTGCTACTTGTTGCGCCAATGTGCGTAATTGCTCGATGGCAGCCGGGCGATAGACGTCGCAACTGACCAGCAGCACTTTTTTCTTCAACTGCTCGCGCAGCAGTTTGGCTAATTTACCGCAAGTTGTGGTTTTGCCTGCGCCCTGTAAACCCGCCATCAGAATCACGGCAGGCGGCACTGCCGCTAGGTTAAGCGAGTCATTGTGCGCGCCCATCAGCTTGGTCAGTTCGCGATGCACAACGCCGATCAGCGCTTGTCCGGGGTTTAGGGTGCCGATCACTTCTTGCCCTAGCGCGGCCTGCTTTACCTGTGCAGTAAACTCCTTGACCACGGGCAAGGCCACGTCGGCTTCCAGCAATGCCATGCGTACTTCGCGCAAGGCATCCTGAATGTTGCTTTCGGACAAGCGCGCTTGTCCGCGTAAATTTTTGATAACTCCAGAAAGGCGTTGCGTCAGGTTGTCCAGCATGGTTGTTTTACAAGTTTGGTGTAGAATTCGCGAAGTCTAAAACATCCTGACCAATAATGTCGAATTCTTCTTTATACGTTCTCAGCTTTATCGCATACAGTGTGCTGGCAATTTATTTTTGGCGCACACAGGTGAGCGGGGGTGGAGAAAAGCTGAATCGCGGTGTAGCGGGTCATCTGGTGTTAGCGCCCTTGGCACTGCACGCATACTTACTGTATGGTAATTTGTTCAGCGCGGGCCTTAATTTGGCATTGGTGTATGTCGTTTCGTTAATTCTGTGGCTGTCCATGTTGGTGTACTGGCTAGCCCGCTTCTTTTATCCGATCGGCAGCCTGCAAACCCTGGTGTTACCGTTGGCGGCACTGGGCGCATTGTTACCTGCGTTATTTCCCTCGATTCATCCGCCGACCAGTAATTCAACATTTGCGCTGGATGCCCATATTTTTGCATCCATGCTGGCTTATAGCCTGTTTACCATCGCGGTGCTGCATGCGGGCTTGATGTCATTCGTGGAAAAGCGTTTGCATCACGCCTCGCTACCTTTGGTTTTGCAAGGCTTGCCGCCGCTGCTTACCATGGAAGCTTTGTTGTTCCGTATTATTGGTGCAGGGTTTGTGCTGCTGACCCTGACCCTGGCCTCCGGCATGGTGTTCGCCGAGCAGATATTTGGTCGGCCATTGCAATTCAATCACAAAATATTGTTCGGCTTTATTTCCTGGGGAGTGTTTGGCGGACTGTTGCTGGGACATTACTACAGGGGCTGGCGCGGACGCACCGCGGTGCGTTGGACTATGAGTGGGTTTGCATTTTTACTGCTGGCGTACATAGGCAGCAAGTTTGTGCTTGAAGTGCTGCTGCACCGTTAAGTTGTTTCTCCCCATGGCTTTATCAATGACTGCGCTATACCGAGATGGTCCAGTATGCGCGCCACAACAAAATCTACAATATCTTGCACACTTTGCGGGTGGTGATAAAAGCCCGGATTGGGCGGTAGGATGATGGCACCGGCGCGACTCAGCTTGAGCATGTTGCTCAGATGAATAGCAGAAAACGGCGTTTCGCGCGGCACTAAAATCAGCGGGCGATTTTCTTTGAGCATGACATCAGCGGCGCGAGTGATGAGGTCATCGCTAATGCCGCCAGCAATCTTCCCCAAGGTGCCCATAGTGCATGGGCAGATCACCATCGCATCACCTGGATTAGAGCCGGAGGCCATGGGCGCATACCAATCGTCACGCCCGAACACACACAACTCGCCGCTAAATTCCCCCAGGTGTTCGGACAACATTTTTTGCGCGTCCTGAGGGCGATTGGGCAATACGAAATCCAATTCTTGTTTGGCCACGATTTGCGCGGCTTGCGAATAGACTAAGTGAACGCGCTGACCGCTTTGCAGCAGGCACTCAAGCAGGCGCATGGCATACGGCAGGCCGGATGCGCCAGTCAAGGCAAGGGTGATGGTTTTCATGCGCGCGTCGCTAGGTGTCGTTGACGACTGAACCCAACTTCATACACAGGAGCTTTAGGCGCCGAGTATGCCTTTTGCCTGAGTCGGTTTTTTTGCGACCGGCTTTTTGGCTGCTGGTTTTTTCGCAGCTACTTTTTTGACGGCTGGCTTAGCAACCGCCTTTTTCGCGGCAGGCTTTTTGGCAGCCACTTTTTTCACTGCGGGCTTGGCAACTGCTTTTTTCGCAGCAGGTTTCTTGGCAACCGCTTTTTTCACTGCTGGTTTGGCGGCTGCTTTTTTAGCTACCGGTTTCTTAGCTGCTGGCTTTTTGGCAACCACTTTTTTAGCTGCCACTTTCTTCAC
The DNA here is from genome assembly GCA_043755195.1 of Gallionellaceae bacterium. GTDB lineage: Bacteria > Pseudomonadota > Gammaproteobacteria > Burkholderiales > Gallionellaceae > Nitrotoga. The sequence goes on along the minus strand of JAYUTK010000109.1, from coordinate 13,986 downwards.
TGCTGGCTTAGCAGCAGCTTTTTTGGCTGCTGGTTTAGCAACTGTTTTTTTTGCGGCAGGTTTTTTGGTTGTGGTGCTTTTTGCTTTGCTAACGGTAGCCATTTTCATTCCTTGTAAAATTAATTTCGGATTAGGAACTGCATTATGTGCAAACATTGCACTCCCAAACGTTTATTTTTTCTATCGAGTAACCTGAAACACGCTTGGTAGCGCATTCTATGCGCGATTAAAAATATAGCGCAACAGATATTTGCATTTTTTTCAAAAAAACTACAAAAAAGTTTTTTCGTCGGCAAGGAGTTGCGCCACGGTTTCCCGCTTCCGGATGAGATGTATATCTTCCCCTGACACCATCACTTCGGCTGCGCGTGGACGAGTATTGTAGTTGGAGCTCATGCTCATTCCATATGCGCCAGCCGACATGATTGCCAGCAAGTCTCCCTCGGAGAGTGACAGTTGACGGGCATGTCCGAGGAAGTCCCCTGTCTCGCATACTGGCCCCACGACTTCGTACGGAAGCATTTCACCCTTATTTTTCTGAACTGGCTGGATGGCATGAAACGCATCATATAGCGCCGGGCGCATCAAATCATTCATCGCCGCATCCACGATGGCAAAATGTTTTTCCTCGCCATGCTTGAGATATTCCACTTTAGTTAGCAGCAGCCCGGCATTGCCGACTAGCACCCGACCTGGCTCCACCAAAATTTTTTCGTTGCGTCCGTGCAGAGCACCGAGCAATGCGGCGGCATAATCAGCTATGGACGGCGGGGTTTCGTCGTTATAACAAATACCCAATCCGCCGCCCAAATCAAGATGCTCAAGCCGGATACCCTCGCGCGCCAACGCATCCACTAGCACCAGCACCTTTTCCGCTGCCGCGATGAAGGGGCTGAGTTCAGTCAGTTGTGAACCGATGTGGCAATCCATGCCGGTTACGCGCACATGCGGCAAAGCGCTCGCCTTGCGGTACAGCGTCAAGGCTTCGGTGTATGCCACGCCAAATTTATTCTGCTTCAGTCCGGTGGAAATGTAGGGGTGGGTCTTGGCATCTACATCCGGGTTCACGCGCAGGCTCACAGGCGCAACCTTGCCCATCTGCCCAGCTTCATCATTCAAGCGTGTGAGCTCAGATTCTGATTCTACGTTGAAGCACAGAATTTCTGCTTTCAACGCCAGGCGCATTTCCGTGACTGTTTTGCCCACGCCGGAAAAAACGGTTTTGTGGGCCGCGCCCCCCGCTGCCAGCACACGCTGCAATTCGCCGCCAGAAACAATATCGAAACCCGCGCCGAGTTTGGCGAACAAATTCAGAATGGCGAGATTGGAATTGGCTTTGACCGCATAACAAATCAAATGCTCGCGCCCTTTAAGTGCAGCGGCAAACTGGCCGTAGGCATCGCTCAACGCAGCATGTGAATACACATAGCACGGCGTGTCGAAACGCTGTGCAATATCGGCTAGCGATACCTGCTCGGCGCAAAGCTGGTTGTTTTGGTAACTGAAGTAATGGTTCATAAATTATTTTAAAATGGAAAGTTTCATTCAATGCGTTCAGCACTCACTTGCGCTTCGCATCTTTGGGTAATTCAACCCGCTTGATTGTGCCGCCTTCCGATAGCAACACATAGCCGCGCTGCACTTCTTTCACCGTGACTCCGGGTTTTATTTCCGCATTGGTTCGCACAGATTTTGGCGGCTTGCCATCCATAGTCAGAATCGCGACGCTCTCTGCCGGATTGCTGGCAACCACCACGCCTGTTAGCTGGAAATTGCTGGCAGTAGCAATAGATGAGCGGCCACCCAACAACCCAGCCGCCGCATCCAGACGCGGGGCAGGCTGAGCTGCTGGAGGCGGTGCTACAACGGCGCGCACGGGTGGATTGAACCATGGCATCGCCCAATACGCAGCCGATACACACAGGGCGATGAACAATACAAAGCTTGTAATCAGGGGCAGGCGTTTCATTAGCGCACCAATTGGTTAATTTCAATAATCGGCATCAACACCGCCAATACAATCAGCAATACTACCACTCCCATTGCCAGTATCAGTGCCGGCTCCAGTAATCCGGCTATAGTCATGGCGCGGCGTTCCAGGTCTTGCTCCTGCGCGTTGGAAGCGCGCTCCAGCATGGCTGGTAATTCGCCCGTCACCTCGCCAGCGCGGATCATGTGAATCAGCATGGCCGGAAAATGTTTGTGTGCCGACAGCGCGCGCGCCAGGCTGCTGCCTTCGCGCACACTGGCCGTAGCCGCTTCAACTTGCGCGCGCATGGCGACGTTGGTCAGGGTGTCGCGGCTGGTTTGCAGCGCTTGCAGAATCGGCACGCCGGAACCAGTGGTGATGGCCAGTGTGCTGGCGAAGCGCGCGGTGTTGAGGCTGCGCTCGAATTTACCGAACATGGGCGCGGTCAACAGCCAGGTATGCCAGCGCAGCTTGATCGCGGGGTCTTTCAATGCGCGGTGCCAGGCGAAGGCCAGCGCGATCACGGCCAGCAAAACGATCCAGCCGTAATTCCGCACGAAATCCGAAATGCCCAACATCACCACGGTCAGGAACGGCAATTTTTGTTTGGTATTGGCGAACACCGATACGATTTGCGGCACGACGTAGGTCAGCAGAAAAATCACAATCGCAAACGCCACCACTGTGACGATGGCCGGATAGGTAAAGGCTAGTTTTATTTTCTGCACCAGCGCGTTGCGCCGTTCGATATAGTCGGCCAGGCGCGACAGCACGCGCGCTAGCTGGCCGGTCTGTTCGCCGGAGGCGACCAGCGCGCGATAGATGTCGGCAAAATCGCGCGGATGCTGCGCCAGCGCATCGGATAACGATGCACCACCCATTACCTCCGAGCGAATCGAACCCACTAGGTCGCGCATATAAGTGCGTTCGGCTTGCTCCAGCAGTGCGGAAAATGCCTGTTCCAGCGGCAGGCTGGCTTCCAGCAGACTGGCCAGTTGGCGTGTGAACAGTGCCAGTTCGACGGTAGAAAGACGATCGCCGAAGGCACGGCTTTTGGTCTGACCTGCTGCGTCTATCTGGCTGGAAATTGCTTCAACAATGATGGGCAGAAGACCTTGGCCGCGTAAATCGGCGCGCGCAGCACGGGCGCTGTCGGCGTTGACTACGCCTGTTTTGCTGGTGCCGGTGGCATCAACGGCTTCGTAACGGAAAGCAGGCACGAGGTTATTCCAATTCCAAATATAAAGTGCATCATTGACTCCCCCTTCAAGAGAGGGACGATTGCCCATTGCAAGGGGGGAATAGTTTATTTCTTGGTCACGCGCAACAATTTTGTTTACGCCGTCTTACCGTTGTTCGGTCAGCCTGCCATTCTCGCGCACGCGGCACTTATTGTCACGCGGCACTTGTCTGCTTGTACGTGTGCCCGCGCTTCTTCTTCCCAGCGTGTCTGTTCCCAAGAAGTCTGAATATGTTTGAGTTTTTAGTCCTGATTACGCTCAATCCTGCCGTGCGTAATGGTGCGGGACAGCCGCTGTCAGTCATCCCATTGTGCTGGCTGTCAGAGAGCGGCGCGGAACTTTGTGCATAGACGAGTTTTGTGATCAGTCGGGATTTTTGTTGTGGCTAGAATACGCGGTTGATGTTGGGTAAGTGCTTCCAAAGAATTACCAATATCCTTAAAGATTCCACATTACTTTCCTTATGTACGCTATCGCACAGTGAGTTGTAAACGAAAGTGGGATAGTACATACGGTGTGGCTTGTACCAAGTTTCGGTTGATCAAGTTTTGAATTGGGACGGATCAAACTGAGGCTCGCATAGTTGCGCAGTAAAGCAACAGCGAAATATTGACGTAGCGCACCGGGATATGATCAACAAGGCATCGGGCGGATGCATCGATGCATTTTGGAATTAAATAATGAGGAGAAGCAAATGAATAGATTCGAAAGTATTACTGGTAGAGCTACTAGCCATTCCACCAGGTTGCCTAATGACGGCAACCTAGTGGCTGGTTACAAGCCGCTAATGTGGTTTACGGCATTATTGGTGACCACTGTTGTGGCGGGATGTGGTGGAGGCGGTGATGGAGCTGCCTCAGGCCCAGCTTCCATGGGGTCAATTTGCTCTGGATCGGATTGCGTAGATCTTGGAACGGCCGCCAATTATGTGATTCTGGCAGAAGCAGGTATCACCTATACGCCAACGGCTACCGTCAGCTCCACCCCCAAGATAACTGGAAATATTGGAGTGTATCCCGCCGCCGCGTCTATGATCACCGGATTTGCACTCAACCTTCCTGCTGGCGGAGCATATTCGACATCAACTCTGTTAGCTGGGGCAGCCTACGCGCCCGGCTATGCTCCTCCAACCCCCGCTAATCTGAACACGGCTGTAAATAATAAGCTGGCTGCGTACAATGATGCAGCCGGGATGCCACCAGCAGGCGGTGGACTGGTTACTGCTTGTCCCGGAGTTGGAATTCTGAACGCGATAACCATTACCCCTGGCGTCTATAACTGTGCCAATCCGGTTTCCATAACTGGGAATGTCACTCTTAATGGCCCGGGTGTTTATGTCTTCCAGTTCGGGCAAACTCTTACTCAGGATGTCAGTACACAGGTTATCTTGACCGGTGGCGCACTGCCACAGAACGTCTTCTGGCAGGTTGCTGGTGCTGTGTCTATTGGCACGAGCGCACACATGGAGGGGGTGATATTGTCGGCTTCAAATATAGCGTTAGTGACCAGCGCAACGGTAAAAGGCAGGCTGTACTCAGCGACCGATGTTTCTATGGATGCCAATACAGTTACTCAACCGTAAGTTTTGCAGTATCGGAAGTAATGCAGTGAGTAAGAAAAGCCGTCGCGAGACGGCTTTTTTTATGACTTCATTTGATGTGCAGATAGCAATTGGATTAACCTAAAAACCGCAGTTGCTATTTTTGATGGAAATAGCTGCAACCCAATACTGGCAAGCATTTCAAGCAAAAAACGCCAACTGCTCCGCATTTCCGTAAAATCCGCTGCAAACACACATTGGCAGTTATTGCAGCCTGTTTTATCCTCCCAATTGCATCCTCACCTAATGGGAGAGACTTTTGATGCCTTTTAAAGCGCCTATCCATGGGGTTTTGAGGTGGTTTTAGCAACTTCAACTGCTGTTTTTAGGATTAACCAGTTTCAGCTAGGGTTGCCTGGGTTTTTTCTTCCAGGGGTTTCCTGGTCAGGAATCCCGATAGGAATAATGCCAATAGTGCAAATGTCAGGAACAAGTAAAATCCCGGCAGCAACGAAGTGCCATTCGTAGTCAAGAGCACTACTTCTTGGTTGACACTGCTTAATTTACCGAGCTGACTGGTAATGATTCCATTGAATCCGATATAGGCCATGAATATGGCAATCACCATGACATCGGCCATGGTCCACTTCCCGGATTTAAAGACGAAGAACTTGATCAACGGATTGTTCCTCGCGTGGCGATAATTGTAGTAATACCCCAGTGACGCTGCCAGCTTAAATAGGGGAAATGCAATGCTGAAAGTAATCAGCAAGACCCCGACAAATTTCATCAGAACATCCTTGTGCGTGATCATGATCCAGAAAACATCCAGGATACTTTTGCTCTGAAAATACAATATCTGGTTATCAAACTGGATGGAATGCCCCAGCAACATAAAGCTCATCTGCGCTATTTTTGCTTCCATATCTATCATGGGTGTGGTTATGCCGGCTACCAGCAGCAGGGTCAGAGACAAAACGAGGTGTATATAGAGGATGGGAGCCAGTGGCTTTTTGCTGAATCCAAACCAGGCAAAAGGGATGACACATAGCACGATCAACAGCATGGCCTCTTTGAAGATCAGGGCATCCTGAGCTGTAATTGCTTCATTGAGCTTGATCCTCGCCGTTTCGATATCGCTGGAAGCCGTCCTAAGCAGGATGCGGTTCAATTGATATCTATCCTGCGTGTCAAAGGTTTCTTTGGCATATTCTGCCAGCTGTTTGTTCAGTATGGCTTTTATCTGACTTTTTGATTTTGATTTCGTCATCTCATGCATGATGGCATCGGCATACTCGGGGATGCCTTTTTTAATGTCGTCCAGGTTGACAAACGTATTGATAAAGGATTGCTTGAACCGCCCCCCTGCGGTGTCCGAATTTTCTTTCCTGATTTGCTTATCAACCTTATCAATAAGCGTATGTAACAGCGCTTCGACATGCTTGTGCAGCACCCGCTCATTTTCCTTGGACAAATACATCTTGTTGATCTCATCAACAAGAATGATATTAATTTGCCGCGCCCATTCTTCGATACTGAGCAGGCCGTACTTGACGTGGTTGAGTTCAGCGTAGTCGTTCTTGTTCTTCTGGTTGGAAAAAGAATTTGCAATGATTTGTTCGCATAAAAAAAACGATGCACTGATGATGACCAGTGACAAGATAATGTTGAATAATTTCATCATGCTATCCTCCGAGCGTTTGATCCTGGTTTTTGAACCAGGCGAGTGCATATTCAAAATGCTGCGGATCAAAATCTGGCCAATATTCATCCCTAATATAGAAATCGGCATATACCGATTGTACCGGGAGAAAACCGCTCAGCCGGCGGCCTCCTCCCCAGCGTACAATTAAATCCAGACGTGAAACCTCACCTGAACGCAGCCCCCCGTTTTTAAGGCCAGCCAGATCCCATTCCCAGCCATAGTTGACGAGTAGATTCACTTTTATTCCGTCACCCTGGCGTTGCCGGAATTCTTTTAATGCGGCAGGGAATTGCGTCGAGGTCTCGTCGCCAACAACCAACAGAGCTGCTCCACGGCGCGCAATCTCGAACGCGAATGCAACACTGGCATCGCTGAATGCCTGTTTCTGTACGGAAGGCCGCTTGGTGTTGTCCTGGGTAAAACAGTAAATAGATGCTTCTTCAATTCCGTACTCTTTGCATTTCTCATATAGCAGTAACCCTGGATTGATACCGTGAGCATATCCGGCTTCTTTGGGCAGGCCATGATCCCCGGCCCAGCGGCGATTTCCATCAGGAATGAAACCGACGTGACTCGGGATATTATTTTTAGCCATTGCATTCCTTACTTAAACCCAGATTTTCCATTAGCTCACCATGCTCACGGGGAGAGCACAGCGAGGTGGGAGTGAGTCGATCACCCCTTCTCCCTTGCAGGGGGAAGGTTGGGATAGGGTGTCCTGCGGAAACGACGCAATTTGATCTAATAGACGATCTGGGTTGAATTTCTCCGAAGCGCATGGACACCCTCATGTCTTGAGAAAAGCGAGCAGGTCATCATTAAGCCGGTCCCTGTGCGTATCAGCAAGTCCGTGCGGGCCGCCCGGATAAACCTTCAGGATTGCGTTCTTGACGAGTTTGGCGGTGACACGAGCCGTGGCATCAATCGGAACGATTTGGTCATCATCGCCGTGGATGATCAGGGTGGGGATATCAAACTTTTTGAGGTCATCGGTAAAGTCCGTTTCGGAAAATGCTTTTATGCAATCGAGCTCGTTCTTGAGCCCGCCCTGCATTGCCTGCAACCAGAACGCGTCACATACACCTTGACTAACTTTCGCACCTGCTCTGTTAGCACCATAAAACTTTGTCGTAAGATCTTTGAAAAATTGCGAGCGGTCAGCGGCAACTCCGGCGCGGATGGCATCGAATACTTCAATCGGTGTGCCATCAGGATTAGCATCCGTCTTTAGCCTCAGCGGCGTCACCGCACCCAGCAATACGACCTTGGCGATGCGCTTGGTGCCATGTCGCCCAATATAACGGGCGACCTCTCCGCCGCCAGTCGAGTGGCCGATAAGGGTGGTGTCGTGCAGACCCAGCGTTTCGATCAGATCTGCCAGATCATCGGCGTAGGTATCCATATCGTTGCCAGTCCATGGCTGGCTGGAACGACCGTGGCCACGCCTATCATGGGCGATGCAGCGATACCCATTTGTCGCCAGATAGGCCATTTGGCTTTCCCATGCATCGGCAGTGAGCGGCCAGCCATGGCAGAAGACGGCGGGTAAACCCGATCCCCAGTCTTTGTAATAGATTTCAGTGCCATCTTTGGTGGTGATTGTGCCCATGACAGGATTTCCCTCGTTGTTAATTCTACGTTGTCACAAAACGCTGAAGGGCGCATTGCGACGTTAAAATCGGGCTAAAAATTCTCATTTACAATATGTAAATTCCGCTTTTTCGCCCGATTTTTCCTTGCACTGCATCCCTTGATCGCTTTGTGACACAGTACAATTAATGACCCGCCTCAGAATTGCGCTTCTTATCAGGAGGCTGAATTGTAGAAAAGAGATGTTTCAAACCGAAGGAAAGTATGGAAGGGTAAAGATACAGTAAGCGCCATCCCTTCTGCGCCAGGCCGGCAATGCCCATGCCGCGCAATGACAGCAGCGCAGCAAAACCGCCGGACACCAATCCGGGATGATCGCGGATGAAATACACCGCCTTCAGACCCGTGTCGGCCAGTGCCAGAGGTTTGTGCAAATCCTGGGCAATGTCGGCCACTTCCATGCGCTGATCCCGGATTTTTTCCAACAGTGCTTGGCGGCGGTGAGCCAGGGCGGCAAGCTGTTTTTTCATGGCTGAGAAGTAAGCTGATCGCGGTCGGAATCCAATTCGGCCAAACTGACGGAAAACAGTTTGGATTTTCCCCGGGCCATGCGGCGCAATGCGTTGCATAACAACAGCCCGGCGACGAAAAACAGCGCAGCCAAACCGCCCAGTACCGGCAGACGATAGCTGTCCCAAAACACCACCACGATAAATACTGTTAGCAGCATGATGGACAAACCAAAGCAGAACATGGCGACGCTGCCATAGACCAACATTTGCCCGATACGCAGGTACTCCTCCTCCATCTCGCTGGATAGCAGTTCAAGGCGCGTGTGACAAATGACCAGCAACGTGCCGGCCATCCGTTTCAACGATTCCATCAGTCCGCTTGATTCCGCCATGGCTTAGCGCCGTGAAATCAGAATTCCGACAATCACGCCTGCGACCGCAGAGAAACCGACCGCTTTCCAAGGGTTGTCGAGTACGTATTGATCGGTATCTTTTGCGGCCTGCTGGGCGCGCTCAATAACCGCTGTTTCGGCATCAACCAGCCGCTCCTTGGCAACATGCAGACTCTTCTGAATGCGTGTGCGGGCGGCAGCTGCACTGTCACCCGCCTGGTTGGCGGTAGCGCGCAGCAGCTCCTCGGCATCTTCCACCACCAAGCGCAAGTCTTCCATGAGCTTGTCCTTGGAGGCAGCGATGGTTATGTTTTTTGAATGCATTGTTTTCGTACTCATGATTTAGCTCCTTAAATTAAAAAAATTTGACACTAACCAACAAAAATGAAAATCCCTAGCTGTCTCTAGGCGGGTCTTAACCGGGCTTTCTGGGTGGCAATTCATCCAGCAGATCCGCCATCTCATCAGCATGTTTCTCTTCTACGGCCAGGATGGCTTCCAGCATGCACCGTGTTGTGGAATCCTGATCGCCCAGGTACAGAATCATTTCTCGATAGCTATCTATGGCGATACGTTCCGCTATCAGATTTTCCTTGATCATGTCTGCCAGAGAACCCGCTGCAATGTATTCAGCGTGACTGCGGCTGGTCAAACTATCCGGCGAAAAGTCAGGTTCTCCGCCTAACTGGATTATGCGCGCAGCGATCAGATCGGCATGCCCCAACTCCTCATTCGAGTGCACCAGGAATTCGACAGCAATGCTTTTCGATTCAATTCCTCTGGCCATAAAGTGATGCCGCCGATAGCGCAGGACACAAACGATTTCGGTAGCAAGTGCATCATTGAGCATCTTGATCACGGCATTACGGTCGGCGGCATAGCCTGTGGTAATGGCACCTGCGTCAATATGCTCGCGTGCTTGCTTGCGCAAAGTCTTAACATTCGTCAGAAAAGTTTTATTGGTCATATCAAGTGCCTGAAATTTGATTTGGTTATGAGCTGCAAAAAGCTGTGTGTTCCTGCCGGCGAAATTATCAAACACATCACAATTGCCCCATCAACAGCAGTATAACTACGATGAGCAATACCAAGCCGACCCCCCCGCTTGGACCATAACCCCACGCCCTGCTGTGCGGCCAACTTGGAACTACACCTATCAGCATCAACACCAGAATAATCAATAAAATCGTTCCTAATGACATTTGGTTTCTCCTTGTAAATAAATGGGTGCTTAGCGCTGGGCGATATTGCCCTTGTCGTCCGACAGAATGATCTCTACACGCCGGTTTAGTTGACGACCAGCGGCTGTATCATTGCTGGCCACCGGAAATTTTTCACCATAACCGTGCGTAGCAACCCGATCCATATTGATTTGCATATTGACCAATGTCGTTCGTACAGCATTGGCTCGCCGGTCCGAGAGCTCGTTGTTCAGGCTATCACTGCCGATATTGTCGGTGTACCCTTCAACCAACACCTTTTGCTGCGGGAATTGTTTGAGAAAGTCGGCCAGCTTCTGCAGGTCGCGCAATCCGCCAGACTGTAGATCAGATTTGTTGGTGCTGAACAACACGTCGCTTAATGTGATTACCATGCCGCGCTCGGTTTCCTTGGCATTCAACTCCTTGAGCTGCATTTCCTGTTGTGCAATGAGTGCCTGATCACTTATATTTTTATCGGCATTCAACTTCTTGATCTGCATTTCCTGTTGTGCAATCAGTGCTTGATCACGTTCTGAATTTACGCTGGCGGCAACCAGTTCGACTGTTTGCTGGTCGGCTATTTCCTGTACGATTGCCACTACCTCCTGCGCTATCAAGACTTGTTCTTTGGCTGCATCGGCTTCTGCCGTTCTGGCATCTAGCCGTAACTGATCACGTTTGGCGCTGGCGTTGGCAACCGCCTCTTCGGCGGTCTTCCTTTTGGCTGTTTCCTGTGCAATTGCGACCTGCTGTTTGGCTATATAGGCCAGTTGATTAACAGTAGTAGTACTGTCCCCATTGCGTAGAGCGTTGTCCGCCTTGTTAATGGAATCGCCTGCTTCCCTTAATTCTAAAGCTGCAAGACTTGTAACCTGGGGGTTAGCTTGTGCTGTGTTGTAGCTAAGATGAGCTTCAGTCAGAGATGAGTTGTGTGGCGTGGTATTGCAACCAGATAAAATGACGGCAACAATCAAAGTCAGTTGATAAATTCGTATTTCTTGCATGATGGTCTCCAATTTTGGCTATTCGGTTTTACGGTCTAGTTCTTCGCGCAGTACGCGGTGATCTTCCTGAACTTCATCCGCTGCTTTTTGAGCCTTGGCGGTATGTGCAGTTGCATTGGCCAGTTGTGCGTCAACCTGTGCCTGTTCTGCCAATTGACGTGCGCGTGCATAATCTTTTTGGATCATTGCTCGCTCGGCAAAATCCATTTTTTCTATGGCAGACTTGAGTTGTGCTGGCGCAAATTTATCGGCTTCTGCGCTGCTGGCATTGCTAATCGCAGCCCGGGTGACAGCCATTTGCTCTATTGGCGCAGGGGCGCTTGCGCAACCTGCCACAAGTGCAGTTGCCGCCATCGACAACCCTATCCTTTGCATCATTTGATAAGATCCTGGACGGTAAAATTTATCCATCATTTATTCCCTAGTTGAGTTAAGTTAAGATCAATAGCAAAGTTGAGTATTTTCTACTTCAACACTTTTGTAGCTCTCAACATATTAGAGTGCAAAAGTATGGCCGTCCGTGCGCTGCCGTACACAGCGTTCTGCCTGTCGAACTGAAGTTTTTTATCAAAACAATTGGGGAGGTTATAGTTCCTGGGTGGTTCGATCACTGATCAGCAACAGTCAGGATTGTTAGCATGAAACCTGTTGGTTTGAAGACGAAATGCCGGAGTATGGCCATTATCTCGACTCATCAAATAACATTTCCAGCCGGACGTTGAGCGTAGGGCTGGAATTATAATTTTGTTCTCTGGGGAAATGCAGTTGTGGATTAAATTCAAAAAACAACCATTCCCGATTCATGCGATAGCGGTAAAACAGTTGCAAAACGTAATCCGTCACTCGAAGTTGGGGTTCGCTAGCGCCAATGACGCTTGCTTGGTAGCTCAAGGCAGAACGATCACTTAGCGTGTGAAACAGTGTCATATTCTGACGCAGGCTAAAATTTTGTGTGTCATAGAGCCAAATGGCGCTGCTGGTAGCTCTAAATAAAAACTGAGCACTTACAATTCGATCCAGATCAAGTAGTGTCGTTTCCCCCAAGCCAGTCGTATTAAACCAATATACGGACTCTGACGCTTTCAAGCGCCATTGTCCTATTGGGGCGGTATAACTACTTCTGGCGCGCACAAATGGGTTCGGAGCTTTTGCTATGCCTCTGAATTTAATTCCCACGTCCGTATTGAAATACCAGCGCACATCCTCTTTTTTTTCATAGCGTACAGCTAGGGCGAGAGTGCTCGGTACACTGACCTTTCTATTTGTCACGGGTGGAGATGTGATTGGCTCATCTGTCAGATTATTCTCTGGATCTGTTTCCACCAATAAACGTAATCGCCATTCGGTGATGGGTAATTTCAACTTCATCCGGGCTGCCAACTTGTAACTTTTATCGCCCCCATATCCCGTCACTCTAGTCAGATTCAGTTGCAACACGCTTTGATTGCTTTCCTGAAAATGACGATCACCCCCAAAGAGGTGATCAAGATAGCTGGCGAAGCTGGTCACTTTTCCGGATAAATAATCTCGTGGCGCCTCCATATATTCGAAATGCTCTGCTTGTTCGGCCTGAGGGATAGTTGATTCTGCTGGAAGCACAGTTCGTTGAGTTTCTGGCACAGATGATACTGCTGGTGTAACTGTTTGTTCTTCGCCGAGCAGTGTTAGAGGAAAAAGAAGCGTAACGCCTAACAGCAGCTTCGTCGCAAGTCTAAAAAACTGGATAGAATTATTATTGAAGGATGGCATGACTAAAAATTCCTGGCGTTACCGGTTCACCCTGACTACACGGAAGCCGAAAATGCTGAAGCGGAGCGCAGGTTGGTTGCTGCTCCGTATGGCCGCGCGTACGTTCTGCGGTGAATTGTTCCAGGATCCGCCACGAAGCACATGCTTTGCGATGTCTCCCTGCCAGGCACTGCCGTTTACGGGCGCATTTTTATAATCTTCGTGATAGCTGTCCTCTGTCCATTCCCACACATTTCCCAGCATATCATTCAGTTGAAACGCATTGGGTTTGTAGCTACCCGCTGGCGAGGTATAGGCAAATCCATCCGTGCAATTATGCACCGACCAGGATGTCGCACCGTGTATTTCCGCTTGTGCCGACTTGTCCGCAGCATTCGCATAGCCGCAGGCATCAGCAGGACTTTCACCCCAGTGGCGTGCAGTACTGGTGTTACCCCGTGCGGCATATTCCCATTCGGCCTCTGTCGGCAAGCGGTATTTTTTGCGGGTCTTGCTAGACAGCCAAGCCACATAGGCTTGAGCATCGTTCCAATTGACACAAGTGACGGGGTGCGTGTCGTCTTGCAGGTAGCCGGGCTTGAGCCAGTTGTTGCTGCGCTCTTTAAATTGACCGTTCTCAAGAGTCCAGCATTTATCGCCGGGGTTGTACTTGGTTTTCTTAACGAAGGCCGCAAACTGACCTTGTGTGATCTCGTTTCTACCCATGGCAAAGGTAGCTATAGCGACACTGTGTACAGGGCCTTCATTGTCGTCCCGCTTGGCCTCTGAATCGGGTGAGCCCATGTTAAATATTCCCGCAGGAATGATCACCATCTCCGGGCAGCCAACACAGTCGCGCAAGGCTTTTCCTGCTTTGGGTGTTTGCACAGCACTGGCTGTCTTAACTGGTTTGACAGGTGCTGCGGCTTGTACCTTGACAGCCATCCCAATCAAACAGATCGGTGCAATGATTGAAATGAAATGGTTGTGCATGGGTTAAATCTCACGCGGATTCAAGTTCGAAGTGCAACAACTGAGGGTTGCTTGGCGTAACGCACTTTCACCCCGAAGAATACTTCATATGGCGTTCTAAATCCCAGCAC
>JAYUTK010000108.1:0-9355 GCA_043755195.1 Gallionellaceae bacterium | reverse complement strand
GTCGTGGTTGATGATGTGCTCTACACCGGACGCACGCTGCGTGCGGTGCTCAATGAGTTGTTTGACTACGGCCGTCCGGCCAGCGTCAAGCTGGTCGTACTGGTGGACCGCGGTGGCCGTGAGTTGCCGGTGCAGCCCGATCTGGCGATTGCACGCGTGACCCTGCCTGCATCGAAAAGCCTTGAGCTTGCGCGCTCGGAGAATGGCCAGTTCAGTTTTCAGGTGCAGGATCGGTAACCCAGCAAATATAAGGAGCTTGAACGTGTTGTACCGACGAAACCCGCAACTCAATAAAAACGGCGAGCTGATTCATTTGCTGTCCATCGAGGGGCTGCCCAAAGCTACTTTGACGCACATCCTGGACATGGCGGCCAACTTCGTGAGCGTGAGCGACCGCGAGGTTAAAAAAGTCCCGCTGCTGCGCGGCAAAAGCGTTTTCAATCTGTTTTTTGAAAACTCCACACGAACGCGAACCACGTTTGAGATCGCCGCTACACGCTTGTCGGCAGATGTCATCAACCTCGACATTGCCCGCTCGTCGGCCTCCAAGGGTGAGTCACTGCTAGACACTATTGCAAACCTGAGCGCCATGGCGGCCGATATTTTTGTGGTCCGGCACGGCGAGTCCGGCGCGCCTTATTTGATAGCCCAGCATGTCGCGCCGCATGTACATGTCATCAATGCCGGTGACGGTCGCCACGCGCATCCGACGCAAGCCTTGCTCGACATGTTCACCATCCGCCATTACAAAAAAGAATTTCACAACCTGCGTGTGGCCATCGTCGGCGATATTTTGCATTCGCGCGTGGCACGCTCGCAGATACACGCACTGACCACGCTTGGTGTGCCCGAAGTGCGCGTGATCGCACCCAAGACTTTACTGCCCACCCATGTCGAACAAATGGGAGTGCATATTTATCACGACATGGCGCAAGGCTTGCGCGATGTGGATGTGGTGATGATGTTGCGCCTGCAAAACGAACGGATGCAGGGTGCGGCGCTGCCCAGCGCACAGGAATATTTTAAATATTATGGCTTGAATCAGGACAAGCTGGCGCTGGCTAAAACAGATGCCATCGTGATGCATCCGGGGCCGATGAATCGCGGCGTGGAAATTGATTCTGGCGTGGCGGATGGATCACACTCCGTGATCTTGCCACAAGTGACGTTCGGTATCGCAGTGCGTATGGCAGTGATGAGTATGCTGGCGGGAAAATAAAGATGAGGGCGCCTCTAAAAATACAAAATCCTGATGAAACTACTAGCCATTCCACTAGGTTGTCAAAAAACGCCAACCAAGTGGCTGGTTATAAGCAAGGCAAGGCGCGAGCAAAAAATTGCGACGCCGCATATGCAGGATATGTAAGGAGTAATTTTTTGTGAGTAACGCAGTATCGCAACGGAGTTTGGATTTTTAGAGATGCCCATGAATATTCATATCAAAAACGGCCGTCTGTTAGACCCGAAAAGCAAAATGGATGCGGTGCAAGATGTGTACATCACCGCAGGGAAAATCGCGGCAATAGGTGCAGCACCTAAAGGATTCGTCGCGGATCACATGATTGATGCCAGCGGTTTGGTGGTAGCGCCCGGCTTGATAGACCTCGCCGCACGCCTGCGCGAGCCGGGTTACGAATATAAAGCAACGCTGGAATCGGAAATGGACGCGGCGGTGGCGGGCGGCATTACCTCTCTCGCCTGTCCACCGGATACCGATCCGCCGCTGGATGAGCCGGGCTTGGTAGAAATGCTCAAGCACCGTGCGCGTGAATTAAACCAGGCGCGTGTCTATCCGGTGGGCGCGCTGACTTACGGCTTGAAGGGCGTGGAGCTGACCGAGATGGCCGAGCTGGCCGATGCGGGCTGCATCGCATTCAGCCAGGCCGATGCGGCGCTGACTGACACCCGTGTTTTGATGCGCGCCATGCAGTATGCCGCTACGTTTGGCTTCTGCGTCTGGTTACGTCCGCAGGATAGTTTTTTATCGCGCGACGGCGTGGCGCACGACGGCGAGGTGGCCACGCGCTTGGGCTTGCCCGCCATTCCGGTGTGTGCCGAAACCATCGCACTGGCGACCATGTTGCAACTGGCGCGTGAGACCGGTGTGCGCTTGCATATCTGCCGCATTTCCAGCGCAGAGGGTGCGGCTTTGGTACGCGCCGCCAAGTTGCAAGGATTACCGTTGACCTGCGATGTTTCCATGAATCACATTCATTTGTCAGAAATGGATATTGGATTTTTTGATTCCAATTGCCACCTGGTGCCGCCGTTGCGTAGCTTGCGCGACCGCGATGCGCTGTGTGCCGGGTTAAGCGATGGAACGATAGACGCAATTTGCTCTAATCATTCGCCGGTGGATGACGATGCCAAACAATTGCCCTTTGCCGAGGCCGAGGCCGGAGCAACGGGCTTGGAATTGCTGTTGCCCCTGGCGCTCAAGTGGGCAGAGCAAGGCAAACTCAGCATGTTAGATGCACTAGCCAAGGTTACCCTGCAACCGGCGCGCATACTGGGCTTGGATGCAGGTCACTTGTCGCTTGGCAGTGTAGCTGATGTTTGTATATTTGATCCTGAGCACTATTGGAAGGTGGAGTCAGCCGCGCTAAAAAGTCAGGGGAAAAATACGCCGTTTCTGAATATGTTATTGAAAGGGAAAGTTTGCCATACCCTGGTAAATGGCAAGGTTGTATATGAACGTAGCCCACAAAACTCCGCATGAACTACTCACAAATACTAAGCACGCTAATCGAACGCCACGACCTGCCGCATGACTCCATGCTGGAATTAATGCAGCAAGTCATGGGCGGACAACTCACCCCCGCACAAATCTCCGCGATGCTGATTGCACTGCGCATCAAAGGTGAAACCGTTACCGAAATCGCAGCCGCAGCACAAGTGATGCGCGAATTATCCACCAAGGTTAACGTCAAAAATACCGGCCACTTGATAGACACCTGCGGCACCGGCGGAGATGGCGCACAGACTTTCAACATCTCCACCGCCAGCGCACTGGTCGCAGCAGCAGCCGGAGCACACGTCGCCAAGCACGGCGGACGCTCAGTCTCCAGCACCTGCGGCAGCGCAGACGTACTGGAAAAGCTGGGCGTAAATGTCAACCTCACCCCCGATCAAGTCGCGCAATGCGTGGACAGCATCGGCATAGGCTTCATGTTCGCACCCAACCACCACAGCGCGATGAAACACGCCGCACCGGTGCGGCGCGAGCTCGGTGTACGCACCTTGTTTAACTTGCTCGGCCCACTGACCAATCCCGCTGGTGCAAAAAATCAGGTCATGGGCGTATTCCACCGCGACCTCACAGCCAAACTCGCCCACGTCCTGCAGCAACTCGGCAGCCGTCATGTGCTGGTGGTACACGGCGCAGACGGCATGGATGAAATTTCCATCAGCGGCACTACCCATATCGCCGAACTGAAAGATGGCAAGGTCAGCGAATACACCGTGCAGCCTCAAGACTTCGGATTAAAAAACGCACCGCTGGATGCGATTCGTGTGGCCAATGCAGATGAAGCCAAAACAATGCTGCTGGCCGTACTGGATAACCAGCCAAGTGCCGCACGCGACATAGTGCAACTAAATGCAGGCGCGGCGATTTATGTGGCGGGGTTGGCAAACACATTGAAAGAAGGGGTAGCAATGGCCGATCAAGTGATCACCAACGGTGCTACGAAAGTCAAACTGGATCAGCTTATTGCGTTAAGCAAAAATTTGTAGGACGGATCACACTCGCCCCAACCCCCAGCTACCCGTTGCAGTAAAACTGCCTTTCGTCTGAGCATAACGACTTAATCAGCGCTGCCCTAGAATATTCAAAAATCAGAATTACATTGGGCCAATTAAGCCGAGCGCTTCAATTGTTTATCCCAGATTTTCCATTAGCGTTCGTAGCGAGGGCGATCAAGAAGTTGAAAGTGTGCGAAAAAAATCAAACAATGTTCGAGGGCGTAGTCACTCTACGTTGACAGAACATTGTTTGATTTTTTTCGTGCAGATTCGGCCTATTGGTCTTCCGCAGTAGAATGCTAATGGAAAATCTGGGTTAAATAACAAGGGGATAATTGCCAGAGGGGATGGTTGTCAGGGGTCATTGTCGGTGGGCGACAGTGGCGAGGTTGTGACATCCACAAATTCCATTGTATGGACACCACGCACATCAGGGTCACACAAAATCTGAGAGAAGTCTCTGGCCCGGCACCAATTTCGTCGCAGGGGTAACTTGGGCACTATCCTCATCACTATGATGTGGTTCACCTACGGGTATAAAACATTTACTATAGCAACCATACTCCCACCGTTGCATAGTGGGAAATACCGGGCGCGCAACCCTTTCTACACAAGGAGCAGATCATCAGTAACGTATGGCGTAGCATCTTGACCTTCACTGCGATAATTGTGGTAATCGCCGTAGTGTGCCTGCTGTTTGTGATCTTGGGCGTATGGTTTTTCTCTTGAAACCAGATTTTCCATTAGGCCGAATTGCGTCATTCCCACGTAGGCGGGCATGATGCATTTTAGAGATGTTCTTAAACGCCCAGCAGTCAATTCTGACTCACACCATTACCATCGGCACTCTTGCTGTTAGCGCACACAGCAATTCATAACTGATCGTACCCGCTGCATGAGCCACCTCTTCCACCGGCAAACCTTCACCCCATAATGTGACACGACTACCCACTGTGGCATCTGGCCAGGTACTCAAATCCACCGTCAACATATCCATAGAAACACGCCCCAGCATACGTGTGCGCTGGCCTTGCACCAGCACTGGTGTGCCAGTTTGTGCGTGACGTGGATAGCCGTCGGCATAGCCGCAAGCGACTACGCCGACGCGCATGTTGGAATCTGCACGAAATTGTCCGCCGTAACCTATGGTTTCTCCAGCGCGCAGTTCACGCACGGAAATAATTTCGCTGTGCAATGTCATGGCCGGGCGTAAGCCCAGTTGTTGCGCGCTGACTTCTGGGAAAGGTGATGCGCCATATAGCATGATGCCGGGGCGCACCCAATCGCCGTGAGTAGCTGGATAGCGCAACAAGGCGGCAGAATTAGCCAACGAGCGCGCCTCGCGGTAGGGTGCGGCGAGTGCATTGAATATGTCCAGTTGTGTCGCTACGCCTGCGGCTTCATCGGCATGAGAGAAATGGGTCATCAAGGTAATACCACGCACCGCCGGATGGGATTTTAGCTTCTCCATCACAGCGGGAATTTCCTGCGGTATAAAACCGAGGCGATTCATGCCGCTGTTGACCTTGAGCCATACCTGCAAGCTGCCACGGCGTGGATAAGCATCCAGCATGTCGAGCTGCTGCGGACTGTGGATTACGGTCGCGAGATCATATTCGGCCAGCAGCGGCAAATCATCAACGGTAAAAAATCCTTCCAGCAGCAAGAGCGTCTGGCGAAATCCAGCTTCGCGTAACTGCACCGCATCCTTTACATCCAGCAAGGCAAAGCCGTCTGCCGCATTTAATGCCTCCGCCGTGCGCAACAATCCATGACCATAAGCCGCCGCCTTGATTACCGCCATGATGCGCGCAGTCGTCAGCTTGCGGGCAAGGCGCAGGTTGTGCTCTAGTGCGGATAGGTCAATGTGAGCGCGTATTGGACGGGGCATGAATGGATGAGGAGGC
Organism: Gallionellaceae bacterium; assembly: GCA_043755195.1. Lineage (GTDB taxonomy): Bacteria > Pseudomonadota > Gammaproteobacteria > Burkholderiales > Gallionellaceae > Nitrotoga. Next base: position 3,704 of record JAYUTK010000108.1, on the reverse strand, counting down.
AAGCTGTCAATTGCGGGCAATCATAGCAGGCCACTTGGCGCTTGTCCGTGAAAAATAAAGGGCTCAATAGAGCGAATTATTTACCAACAGGCCACCAATTTCGTGATATAAAACGCGCTGCTAAAAATACCCATTTTGCATGAAACTTGGTTTTTACATCATCCTCGCGGCGCAGTTTTTTTCCGCGCTCGCAGATAACGCCCTACTGTTTGCAGCCATTGCGCTGCTGATCGCTTTAGGCTCGCCAGATTGGTACACGCCGGTACTGCAAAGTGCGTTTGTTGCTTCCTATATCCTATTGGCACCGTTCGTTGGCGCTTTCGCCGATTCACTGCCCAAGGGTCGCGTGATGTTTATCAGCAACAGCATCAAGCTGTTTGGTTGCGCCGCCATGCTGCTTGGGGTTAACCCACTTATTGCCTACGGCATAGTCGGCTTCGGCGCAGCAGCTTACTCGCCGGCCAAATACGGCATCCTCACTGAATATCTGCCATCGGAAAAATTAGTGCTGGCAAATAGCTGGATGGAAGGCTTAACTGTGCTCGCCATCATCCTGGGCGCAGTGGTCAGCGGCATACTGATCAGCCCTGAAATTTCCACACCCATGCTGCATTGGTGGGACGTGCCCAAGCTGACCACCGGCATAGACAGCGCGCCGGAACTGACGATCGCCATCATCATGTTCATTTATTTGGTTGCGGCACTATTTAACCTGTATATCCCGCGCGTCAATATGGATCACAAGCCCTTAAGCCGCAGCCCGATTTTTTTGCTCAAAGAATTTATTCATTGCTTCAGGTTGCTATGGAAAGATCCGCTGGGTCAGGTGTCACTCGCCGTGACGACTTTATTTTGGGGCGCAGGCGCAACCTTACGCCTGCTGGTGCTGGCCTGGGCTGGCACGGTGCTGCACTATGACATGGGCGAGGCGGCCAAGCTCACCGCTTGGGTTGCCGTCGGCATTGCGATTGGCTCAGTGCTGGCGGCAAAATTCGTTAAATTGGATCATGCGGTGAAGGTGCTGCCGGTCGGCATCGCCATGGGCGTACTGGTGCTGTTGATGATTCCGGTTACCAGCCCACTGTTAGCTACGGTGTTGCTGATCGTCATTGGTGCAATGGGCGGTTATTTTGTCGTGCCGATGAATGCCCTGCTGCAACATCGCGGCCATTTACTAATGGGCTCAGGCAGATCCATCGCCGTGCAGAATTTCAACGAAAATCTCAGCATCTTTGCCATGCTTGCACTGTATGCCTGGATGGAGAAAATGGATTTCAGCATTTACATAATCATCCTAGTATTTGGCTTATTACTCTCCGGTATTATGACTGTGCTGTATAAGAAACACGGGCACGATCAGGATAGCGGGAAAATTTAAGGCATCCCTAATGAATTATCCGGTGGATTATCCGGCTTCAATTGTGTACGGCTTGTTTCAGCACACTAGCTGCCCATTGGTTGAGACTTTGTCCCGAAGCCTCAGCGGCGATCAATGCCGCTGTATGCACTTCGCTGGGGATGCGTAACATCAATTTTCCAGAAGCAGGTTTTTGCGGGATGGGCTTGGTGCTTAAATAAAAATCAATCGCGTGGCGAAAATCACTACGCAAAGCGGTGACCGTTGTGCCGTGGAAACTAATCACATCTTCAATACCCAATACGCGCCCGACAAAAATGTTGTCGCGATCATCAAAGTCAATGCGCGCGGTGTAGCCTTTGTAAGTCATGGAATTTTTCATGGCTGAATCCCCATAGTTAAAAACCAGTCACGTATATTTTCTACTTGGTATCTTTTTGCTTCTTGGCCAGGATGAGGTCGGTGTGCATCCATACGTTTTCCATTCAATATAAATGCCATGCGAGAGCCATTGCCTTCTATGATTTCGCCACCCAAGGCAACAACCAACGCTTCAATATCTGAAAACACCAGAGAAGCCAAGGTGGGTTTGGTAAATATTGCATTGAGTATCTTGGCGTGCTTAGTCTTCACGGTGAATATGATAGAAAGTTCATGAGCATAATGCAATCACTTTATGATTGCATTATGCGGTAATGATATGAACCCCTTTTAACCCAAAGCAAACTTTTTATCAGCACTCTGTCGTTAATCGTGTACACAGCGCACACTACGCTGGGTTCAATTACTTTCTCTTCCGTTTCTTGTTTTTGCTGCGACCGATTTTTCCTGGTTTGCGGAATCCGTCGCGTGCGTTGAGGAAGCTCGTCACCTTTGTATAGGAGGTATGATCATGAGGAATGATTCTTAGAAACTCCTCAGCCAGCGACTTGCCGCGTGTCGCAGTGAGCGGGTTGGCGGATACTGCGCTGACCTTTTCGATCGCCTTTTAAAGCCTCTAATTGGTTGCCGGGCGGAATACGCAAACAGGCCAACTCGGTCGCATCATGCGATTGCAACAACGTACGGCGCGCCACCCGCTCAATATTTCTGAACCTTAAATGTTTGCCGATCCGAATTTCTGGTATAGCCCGGACAGATGTTTAACCGACATGCGGAATTGGCTAGCTTAGCACCAATCCGTTCGCCCTGAGCCTGTCGAAGGGTCATCAATTGGCGACGGGTGGTTCGACAAGCTCACCACGAACGGTTAAGCGAACAGTATTGAGACCGATCCCCGAAAAATCGAGACCGAAAGCCGGCATCAGCCACGGAAACAGCGGCGGAAACAACAGATGGAAGAAATGCGATGTTCCATGCGTCAGGCCGATCACCGCAATGACAGATGCATCGCGTTGAACCGACGGATCGATTTTATTGATGCCGGATCAATAATCAGCTGTGTTGTTCAATTTGACAACACATTGGAGTGTTGTTATCGTCTCCAACATGAAAGCTCGCGAATTGTTCAACCGCCGTGTACTTGTCACCGAACAGGCGTTTGCCGAGTTGGTGCTTTGGGAAGTTCCCGAGCCGCTTTCCGGCAGCAAACATCGCTATAAATACCGGCTGGCATTTGTGGTGGCGGGGGCATGTGTACTGCGTTACGACAACGAGGCGGGCAAGGGCGACCACAAGCACGTGAGCGGCAGGGAAGTGAAATACCGCTTTGCATCGGTGGACAAGCTGGTGGCGGATTTTTTTGAAGATGTTAAGAGGTGGCGCGATGAAAACAGTAACGATTGATGTACGACCATTGACGGACACGCTGGGCGATTTCACCCAGACATGGAAGAGCGGCAAGCCTTCCGCGCCGCGTATCAGCTTTGAATCGCCCGAGCTGATGTTCAAGGTGTTGTCCGGCAAACGCTGGGAACTGCTGAACGCGATGACCGGCGCGGGAGCCATGTCCATCCGCGAGGCCGCACGGCGCGTGGAACGCGACGTCAAAGCCGTGCATGGCGACGTAACCGCATTGCTCAACGCCGGGCTGCTGTCAAAAACAGACGACGGCATGATCGTGTTTCCCTACGATGCCATCCATGTGGACTTCATGCTCAAGGCGGCTTAAGGTAAGTCTGACCCTCATGGCACTCGGTTAAGCAATTTTGCTATGCGTAAAATTGACGTCATCTTGACGATCGAACTGCTTTTTTTAGGTTAATCGGTATGCATGTGCTTTCCCCACTTTACGGCCCATGCGAAAAAAATCACCGCTCTGAAAACATTATGCTACATGTTAACCCTTAATAAAATTCATAATATTTGATGGTTATGATAGTATTTTCCTATAGTCAAAAATAGAGTG
>JAYUTK010000107.1:0-32042 GCA_043755195.1 Gallionellaceae bacterium | reverse complement strand
GGTACAGCAGCGAGCTTTAGCTATCCGTCCGGGATTGCCACCGACAGCAATGGCAATGTCTATGTGGCCGATCAGAACAACAACATCATCCGCAAGATATCGACCTCGACGGCTGGGGTGGTAACGGTGAGCACGCTGGCCGGTACGGCGGGAGTAATTGGCAGTACCGACACAACGGGGGGGGCGCCGAGCTTTAACAATCCGACCGGTGTTGCAACCGACAGCGCAGGCAATGTCTATGTAGCCGACTCGGGCAATCACACCATCCGCAAGATCACGCCGGACGGGGTGGTGAGCACGCTGGCTGGTTCGGTAGGGGTAGCTGGCAGCGACAACGGGGATGGGGTGACAACAGTGGCTAGCTTTAACAATCCGACTGGCGTTGCCACTGACAGCGTGGGCAATGTCTATGTGGCTGATCAGAATAATCACACCATTCGCAAGATCACCTCGGCTGGGGTGGTAAGCACGGTGGTTGGGGTGGCGGGAAAGCCAGGATTTACTCCCGGAGCCCTGCCGGGTTTATTGCATTATCCATTGCGCGTGGCGCTTGGTGGCACATTGCTCTACATCTTAACCGGAGGCGGTGTAGTCGTGGTGAAAAATTTGCCGTAGGACGACTGTAAGACGACTGGGAATACGAGCTTTCCTGTCTCACTCTGCGAGTATTAGAGACAGGAAAGCCCGCATTCAGCTCCATTAATTACGCCGCATTACACTAGCTGTTCCACCGAAAAAGGGTAACAACCGGATAAGCACGGAATTTTGTATTGCATGTACGCTATCGAACGAACACGTAAGCATCAAAAAAATGCAGGTTACAAATTGATGAATTCTGCACAGCGCATAAAATTTCTCAGTAATACGATTGCAACAATGTACGTGTTCAATACGCGCAGTACTTAAACGCAAATAAGGAAAAACGCCATGTCCACTGTAAACCCAGTAGCATCTGACGAAGTTTTTTATCGCTTGCCGCAATTACGCATCTCGCTGATTGCTGCCGTGCGCGGTATGCGTGTTGTGAGCCATCTACTCTATGGCTTGTTGCTGGTCAGCCTGTTTCCGCTGTTCAAAACCACCACCCAACAGCACACCGTTAAATCTTGGTCGCGTAAATTGCTGGATATTTTGCATGTGGGCTTGGAAACGCAGGGTTGCTATCATCCGCCGACTGCACGGGGCAGCTTGTTGGTTGCCAACCATGTTTCATGGCTGGATGCGGTCGCGTTAAACGCCGTGTTGCCGGCTTATTTTGTGGCCAAATCGGAAGTGAGTGATTGGCCATTGCTGGGTTGGATATTTCGTGGCATCCACACGCTCTTCATCAAGCGCGACCTTAAAATGGATACGCTGCGCGTCAACCATCAGATTGCCAAATTGTTGGCGCAGGGGGAGCGGGTTGCCCTATTCCCGCAAGGCACGACTACTCATAGCGCGCAGCTTGGTCATTTTCATTCATCGCTGTTGCAAGGTGCCATTGCAATGGAAGCCGAGATTTGTCCGGTGGCCATCCGCTATCACGATGGTGTGGGTCAAGCCAACCACGACGCGGCATTTATTGGCGACATGACTTTTATCCAGTCGCTATGGAAGATTTTATGCAGCCCGGCGCTGCATGTCGCACTGATGTACTTGCCGACGCTTACCAGTGTCGGTAAAAATCGTCGCGCACTAGCCGCCGAGGCGCAAAGCGCGATCTATCAGGCGTTGATGCCCATTGCCTGCAATCACGCCTACCATGCGCCGGACAACACTGTTATCACCACTTGGTACGATGTCGCCCTGCCGGTTACCCATGCCCATTTCATCAATTCTTAAATTCCCTGTCATCTTGCAGTAACCAGGCGCGGCTATCTTGTCTCCATGTTTTTACCCACGGAGAAATCATGCTAAACCTGAACACCCAACCCCACCTAGCGCAGAATAAATTTACTCTTAGCATAGCCCGCACCGAGGCTGAGGTGCATGAAGCGCAACGGCTGCGCTATAAAGTCTTTGCCGAAGAAATGGGCGCACGCTTGCCCAGCGCGCATGAAGGGATAGACCGCGATATTTTCGATCCTTACTGCGAACATTTGCTGGTGCGCGATAACAGTGACAACAAGGTTATCGGCACCTACCGTATTTTGCCGCCTGACCAGGCGCGCACTATCTGCGGTTATTATTCGGATACTGAATTTGATTTGGTACGCTTGAATCACCTGCGCGACCGCATGGTTGAAGTAGGCCGTTCCTGTGTGCATATGAATTACCGCGACGGCGCAACCATCGCCCAACTGTGGGGCGGGCTGGCCGATTATATGGTCAAGCACAAGCATGAATATTTGATTGGATGTGCCAGCATCAGTATGAGCGATGGTGGGCATTACGCCGCCAGTGTTTACAACAAGCTGAGCAAACTATATGCGGCTCCAGCGGAGTACCGCGTTTTTCCCCGTTGCCCATTGCCGCTGGAGGCACTCGATGCCACGCTGGATGTCAGCATCCCGCCGCTGATTAAAGGCTATTTACGATTAGGTGCTTACATCGGCGGCGAACCGGCATGGGATGCAGACTTCAATACTGCCGACCTGTTTATTTTGCTGCCCATGTCCCGGCTGAACGCGAAATATGCCCAGCGTTTTATGGGTAAGAAAATGGCGAGCTAAATCCAAATTTTATTTACAAACGACTTATATTCCGCAGAGTGTAGGAGCGCAATTTATTGCGCGATGTCGTGGATAATCGCCCGATAAATCGGGCTCCTACAAAACCAAAATTGCCTAATAGGCAATCCGGGTTTAAGACGGCCTTCCGGTTTTTATTTTTTCCACCTTGGACACGGCGATTTTTAATTGCTGCGGTGTCAGCTTGAGCAAGGCATGCAGTCCCGCGCGTAGAATTTCACTTTTCTTCACGTTCACCCCGAGTTGCAAACACTGCTTTTTGAGTTCAGCAATTTTCTCGAACTCTTGTTTTGGCATGGTAAAGCTATCGCGAATTACTTTTTCTTTTTTGTCTTTTTTCTTTGGCTTTGCTTTATCTTTAGCGGCTTTATCCTTGAGGACGGATTTTGCTTGCACTGTGGCCGTTTTGGGCTTGGCACGAGAAGCACGCTTGCGCGAGGTTTTTAAGACGGGTTTTTCGGGCGTGCCTGGGGTGAGTTTTGGGGTGGTCATGTGTCGCTTCCTTTCTGAATAAATTAAATTTTGGTGCAAAAATTATCGCACCAAATAACAGTATATACTGTTTACACTGTTAATTGGCACCCTGATTTCTGAGAGTAACGATGCAATGGATTTGATCTTGTGGCGTCATGCTGAAGCTGAGGACGGCGTACCCGATCTGGCGCGTAAGCTGAATAAGCGCGGGCTGAACGATGCGCAACGTATCGCCGATTGGCTGCTGCCGCAGCTTCCTGCAGAGGCTCGCATTTTGGTCAGCCCAGCAGTGCGTGCTCGGCAAACTGCGGAAGCATTGCAATTACCTTTTACCGTGTTGGGCGCGCTGGCACCGGATGCCAGCATTGCAGATATTCTGCATGCTGCCGGATGGCCGGACGATAGTGGCGCAGTAGTTGTGGTCGGGCATCAGCCTACGCTGGGGCGGGTGGCGGCGTGGTTGCTGTCTGGTATCGAAGCCGATTGGCGTGTCAAAAAAGCCAATGTCTGGTGGTTGAGCAACCGGGTGCGTGAAAAAACCACCCAAACATTTTTACGCGCCGTCATCTCTCCTGACACCTTTAATCGTCAGCGTTAAGCCGGTGGCCTCCCATTCCCCGACCTCATCATGCAACGCGGTTTCAGTCAGCGCATTGGCTGCCAGCCAATCTGCATCAAGATGTAACTTGAAGCCTTGCGGCACCGAGCGGCAAATGATTTCGGGTAACACAGCGGCGTTACGGCTGCGATAAAACACCGTAGCCAGGCGTAAACAAAAAATCAACGCGCGCTCTTTGGGTTGCAGCAGTAACAGCGTAACTTTGCTCAATTTGCCTCGATGGGCGAGTAACAGTTGCGCCAGGTGCGCCTGTTCCATTTGCGAAAAGCCCGGCATATCCGCATTCTGAACAATGTACGCGGAATGTTTGTGATAGCTTCTATAGGCAATGGACAAGCCAATCTCATGCAGTTTCGCTGCCCATTCCAGCATCATCAAGTCGTCCGAGTTTTTAATGGCGATCTGCTGGAACAATTGGCAGGAAAGGTCAGCTACGCGCTGGGCGTGAATTGCATCAACATGATAGCGGCTCATGAACTGCTCTACCGTGGCATCGCGCATATCATGATGATGGCCGCGCCCGATCAAATCATGCAGCACGCCCTCTCGCAACGCGCCAGTCGCATATATCATCCGCGATAATCTGAGCTCGGCAAAAATAGCCGCCAGAATGGCAAAGCCCCCAGCCAGCACTGGCGCACGGTCAGGACGCATTCCTTCCAGTTGCAAGCGGTTGCTATCTCCCGCCTTGAGCATGGCGGCGCGCAATAAAGCCAGGCCCTCCGGCGTAATGCCGTTGTCGCTGAAATTATTCAGTTGCAGCAATGTTGCTATGGCTTTGATCGTGCCTGAAGAGCCGGCCACTTCGCTCCAGCCAATCGCCCTGAATTTTTTGACCCAGGGTTGCAATTCACTGCGCGCGGCCAGTTCCGCCCGCTCCAGACTGCGCTTGTCAATTTTCCCATCTGGAAAAAATCGGGCGCTGTAGCCGACGCACCCCATGTACAAGCTCTCGGTGAGCAGCGGCTCTAAACCATCGCCAATAATCAGCTCGGTCGAGCCGCCGCCTATATCAATGACCAGCCGTTTCGCGGTGGACGGCGGCAAACTGTGAACGACTCCCAAATAAATAAGACGCGCTTCTTCGCGCCCGGCAATAATTTCAATTGGAAAGCCGAGAGCGGCTTCCGCTTCTTGCAAGAATGCAGCTGCATTTTTTGCAACCCGCAAAGTGTTGGTTCCCACGGCGCGTACGGCATTCACCGGAAATCCGCGCAAGCGCTCGCTGAAACGCTGCAACGCTGCCAGCGCGCGCACCTGTGCCGCGTCATCCAGAATTTTTGCATCGGTTAAGCCGGCAGCAAGTCGCACCGATTCTCTAAGCGAATCGAGCGGATAAATTTGGCCGCCCGCGATGCGAGCGACTTGCAAACGGAAGCTGTTGGAACCCAAATCAACTGCGGCCAGGGTGGTGTGTTCCGTATTCATATCAGGAAATTTAAGGGCATCCATAAGTATAACAACCCTTTGTGACAAAACCATTTCATTTCCGCTTGTCATAAAATTGTCATGTCACCCTTGTATGATTTCGCCATTTCAATGGCCGCCTGAATGCCGAAACACATCGCAAAACATTATCTCAACCGTGAGTTGAGTATGCTGGAATTTAACCGTCGGGTATTGGTGCAAGCAGAAGATGCGCGCGTGCCTTTGCTGGAGCGGTTGAAATTTTTGTGCATTGTCAGCAGCAATCTCGATGAATTTTTTGAGATTCGAGTCGCAGGGATTAAAGAATATATCAAGCTCAAAGCACCCGGCATCAGTCCGGACGGCATGAGCGCGCAACAGTCATATCAAGCAATTCATCTATTGGCAACCAGTCTGGTTGCGCGGCAGTATCAACTACTGAATCAGGAAATTTTTCCGGAATTGGCGCAAGCAGGCATTCGCTTCCTGCGCCGCACCTCATGGAACGACGCGCAAGCCGCCTGGATCAAGGATTATTTTTTGCGTGAAGTCATGCCGGTTCTGACACCCATCGGTCTTGATCCATCCCATCCTTTCCCGCAGGTGCTGAATAAAAGTTTGAATTTTGTGGTGGAGCTGGAAGGACGCGATGCGTTTGGGCGCAATTCCAGCGCGGCGATTGTGCAGGCACCACGAGTCCTGCCGCGCTTTATTCGCCTGCCTGAAAAAATGGCGGGCAGCGAATATGGTTTTATTTTTTTGTCGTCAATTTTGCACGCGCATGTGGGTGAATTATTTTCCGGGATGAGTGTGCTCGGTTGTTACCAATTTCGTGTGACCCGTAACAGTGATTTGTTTGTGGATGAGGAGGAAATAAAAAATCTGCGCATTGCCCTGCAAGGCGAATTGCCGCAGCGTCATTTCGGCAACGCGGTGCGCCTTGAGGTGGCAGACAATTGCTCGCCGAAACTGGCTGATTTTCTGCTTCAGCAATTTGGTCTCGATCAGCAGGATTTATATCGGGTGCATGGCCCGGTTAACCTGGTGCGGCTGATGGACGTACACCAACAGGTGCAACGGCCTGACTTAAAATATCCGATCTATGTGCCGCGTGTGCCCGACAACCTTAAAACGCCCTGCGATATTTTTAAGATACTACAGAAGCAGGACATCTTGCTGCACCACCCCTTTCAATCATTCGAGCCTGTCATCCAGTTTATTCAGCAAGCGGCCGCTGATCCACAAGTGGTTGCCATCAAACAAACCGTTTATCGAATTGAAACCAACTCCGCACTCATGGAAGCACTCCTTGCCGCTACACGTAGCGGCAAGGAAGTCACCGTCGTAGTAGAACTACTGGCACGCTTTAACGAGGAAGCCAATATCAATTGGGCAGCGCGACTGGAAGAGGCTGGTGCCCACGTCATTTATGGCGTAGTGGGGCATAAAACCCACGCCAAAATGGCCATGGTGGTGCGCCGCAGCAAAGAAGGCTTGCGCCGCTATGTGCATTTGGGCAGCGGCAACTATCATGCGCTGACCGCAAAATCCTATACCGATTTTGGATTGCTGACCTGCAACGAACAGATATGCACGGATGTCAACGAAGTATTCACCCAGCTCACCGGGCTGGGCCGGGCAAGTAAGCTGCACCATCTATGGCAATCCCCGTTCAGCCTGCATAAACATCTGATCGCCGCCATCGAAAACGAAATTGAATGCGCGAAAAATAATCATCCGGCGCTGATTATCGCAAAAATGAATGCGTTGCTGGAACCGGAAGTGATCCAGGCTCTATACCGCGCTTCCGGTGCAGGTGTAAAAATTCATCTCATCGTACGCGGTGTATGTACCTTGCGCCCCGGCATTGCGGGTCTTTCGGAAAATATAAAAGTGCGTTCGGTTATCGGGCGTTTTCTGGAACATACGCGGGTTTTTTATTTTAGAAATCGCGGCAAACATGATGTCTATATTTCCAGCGCAGACTGGATGGATCGAAATTTTTTCCGGCGTATTGAACTGTGTTTTCCCGTCTTGGACCGTTCCCTAAAAAAGCGCGTCCTGCGCGAAGGCCTCAAACTTTATCTTAAGGACAACACAGAATCCTGGCAGATGAACGCACAAGGCCATTACCGCAGAAGCACAGCGCGCGGCAAACGGGTGTGCGCCCAAGAGGAGTTGATGGCTTTGCTGAACCCGAAAAAAACTGCTCCCGAAGCGGCAGGGGAAAATAAAAATACTAAAAATTAATGGTACTGAAATATGAGCGGAGTCCGATTTAGTGCAAGCAAAGCGGCTAAATTGTCAAAGAAGATAACGTGTCCCCTAATCATTAATCGCCATCGCCACGATGGCTTCTGCTGTCGTGCCGGTGTCGGAGACGTCATGAGAACCTCTGTAGCAGTGGATATGAAGGTCGGCACAAAAAAATGTGGGGCCGACAGGTTGCTCATGAATCTTGTTCAGAACTGTCTTGCTGCGCCCTATTGTTCGTTGTGACGCGAATATGCCATAAGCGTAGGAGCGGCCATGCCGCGCTCAGTAGCTACAGACTTCGGGGCAGGCCAAGCCGTGCATATAAAAAACAGCTGCCCTTGCCGAATTATCGCATTTCGCCCGCAAGCCGACATTCATAAATGCAACACGCGCATCCTCCCCTCATTCTCCACAATACAGCGGATGCCCCCGTTTGGAGTACGCCACCCCCCCCTGTTTCGCTGTTCGCTCACCCGTGCAGTGCTGGGCCTGGTGTCGAAGAATCGCGGTCAGCGTGGGCACCGGCTATTACCGCCCGGCTCAGCCAGCATGGCCTTGAATATCATCCGTGATCGTTACCCTGATTTTGGTCCGACCTTCGCCTGCGAGAAGCTGCGCGAAGTGCATGGCCTCACGATTGGGCGCGAAACGATACGACGGCTGATGACCGAAGCCGGTCTGTGGATTCCGCGCAAGGACTTGGCCAACGCCATCGCGCAAGCGCAACCTGCACTGAATGTCTTGCCACGTCCAACAAGGCATTAGAGCGCGCGCTCCGGACAAGCATTCCGCTGTCGCGGCTGCGTTTCTTCAAAACCAGGAAACTAAAAAGAAGGCTGAAACAAGTCAAAAATACCCAGAAACTGAGAAAAACTGGCAGAAAAACGGATGTTTTAGATTAAAGGAGGTGGGACATTTGAATTTGGCAGGCAGAGGGACATCTAAAAATGGTTGCAACAAACTTATTGATTTGCAATAGTATTATATTTATCGCGAAGCACTCTTTCGCGCACACATGGGGGGCGTTTGACGAAATGGAAATTAAAGTACGCTAAGGCGTTGGCAAGCATTCTCACAAACCATAGTTTTTGATAAGCCTCGCCCAGTCGCCGATGCGGCACGCAAAATCAAGACATTTCCATTCTCACAAATAGTTCTTGATATGCTATTCTCAATCGACTACCATTACAACGAGTTTTGATAAGGAGAGATACTATGCAAGCTGTGACGACTGTCCCGCCCGTACCCACGGGCAAGATCAAGAGCTTTGGCGCGTTCGGGCCAAAGTACGAAGTTGGACAGCCACTTCGCCAGTTGGATGATGGCGACTGGATGGTTGAGGTCAAAATGGTCGAAACAGGCGAATCGGCGGAATATCGGTTGACGCATGTTTACGACGACCCGGAGGCTCGCTAATGTACGCAGTTTCTTTCGATCTGACAGTGGCAGACACCGAGAAGAACCACCCGAAAGGTGTTTCACAGGCGTACACCGAGATAGGTGCCGTCCTAGGCGAGCACGGTTTTCGCCGCGTTCAGGGCAGCTTGTATGTGACTGACAACGAAGACATGGCCAATCTCTTCCTGGCTTTCCAATCGCTACGTGCTCGCCCCTGGTTCCCGAAGTCCGTGCGGGACATCCGCGCCTTCCGTATTGAGCAGTGGTCAGATTTTACCGCCGTGGTTAAAGGAGTCTGAGCAATGAGTCAATCCATCGCACATGAATTTCACACTACAAACCCATGTTGATCGGGTATGCACGCGTTTCAACACAGGACCAGAACCTTGATCTTCAAATCGATGCTTTAACCAAAGCTGGCTGTAAAAAAATGTTTGACGACAAAATCAGCGGCAGCAGCAAAGTGAGGCCCGGACTGACAAAGGCGCTGGAAATGCTACGTGAAGGCGATACACTCGTGGTCTGGAAGCTGGATCGCTTGGGGTGTAGCGTCAAAAACCTGGTTGATTTGGTCAGTGAGCTGCACAAGCAAGGTGTCCAGTTCAAAAGCCTTACTGACGCCATTGACACTGGCACCCCGTCAGGCCGCTTCTTCTTTCATGCCATGACCAGCCTGGCCGAGATGGAACGAGAGCTGACGGTGGAACGCACCCGCGCAGGGCTGGAAGTCGCCCGCAAACTTGGCCGTACGGGTGGACGCAAACGGAAAATGACCGACAGCAAGATCGAGTCAGCCAAGAAATTGCTGGCCAACGGCGTGCCACCTTGTGACGTAGCTCATAACCTCGGCGTGTCCGTGCCGACCCTGTACCGATGGATTCCAGCCTCCGCTAATCCTTAACGTGCTTTATTTTCCGTTTTCTGAGACGACCCCAAGAAGGCCGATGCTTTTTTTAACAGGTCGTTATCGGAGTGCATTTGGCGGTTCTCGGTTGCAGTCAGCTTGCGTTTATGGCAGGCGAGCAGCGGTTCTGGCAACGGAGTAATTCCATTTCTAATTCATAATTAACAGCAAAAACCTCATACACTTGCCGCATGGCAGCTTGGGGAAATCATATGGGGAACATAGCTGATACCCGGGGCATGTCAGGAAGCTTTACTACGCTGAGCTACGATCCTATAGCTGTTACGCTCCCCCCTACCCTTGTGTCTAAGACCACTGCTACCTTGAACGGCAGCTGTGACTTTAAAGGACTTGCCGGAACGGCAAAGTTTGAGTACTGGAAAGTAGCCAAGGTGCCTGTCATTATCGCCACCGCCACCCAGTCTTTTGCTGCATCACCGTCCACATACCTTGTGAAACAGGCGATTACTGGCTTGACAGCCGCAACCAGTTACACCTACCGGGTGCAGTGCATCAATGCTTCTGCTGCGGTTAATGGCTTGCCAGTTACATTCAAAACAACCAGATAGTGATTAAGAAAATCTGTTTAGCAAGTCATCGAGAGGGGTGGGGCAACCCCTCCTCTCGATTTTTTTGTCGCTCAGGGAACCCCAACAAAAATTTGGCACTCTCAGCTACCGAGTGCTAAAATTTACCCTAATGGAGGACACTGTTATGAGCCCAAGTTTAACGCTACCCATTCCCTCGGCTGCAAGCAGCCTGGAAAGTTACATCCAATCGGTGCATCACTTCCCTATGCTGACGCATGAAGAGGAGCTGGATCTAGCCACCCGCTTCCACCGCGACAATGATTTGGAAGCGGCGCGGCAGTTGATTGTTTCACACCTGCGCGTGGTGGTCAGCGTGGCGCGCGGTTACTCTGGTTATGGTCTGCCGCAGGCGGATTTAATTCAGGAAGGCAATATCGGGCTGATGAAGGCCGTTAAACGCTATGACCCGGAGCGTGGTGTGCGTTTGGTGTCGTTCGCGCTGCACTGGATACGCGCCGAGATGCATGAATATATTTTGCGTAACTGGCGTTTAGTCAAGATTGCCACGACCAAGGCGCAGCGCAAACTGTTCTTCAACCTACGCAGCATGCGCCGGGAGCTGGGGTCACTCAAGCCGCAGGAAGTGAATGCTATCGCCAAGGAACTGAATGTCAGCCCGGAAGATGTGATCGAAATGGAAGCGCGTTTCAATGGCCATGAAGTGGCACTGTATCCCGACGCGGATGATGAGGGTGACAGCTATGCACCTATTGCCTATCTGGCCTCTCCAGTAGAAGACGAACCTTCACGGTTGCTAGAACAGCAGCAGGTGGAAACGCTGGAAGGCACGGGTTTAACGCGTGCGCTGGCAACCTTGGATGAGCGCAGCCGTCGCATCATCGAGGCACGCTGGTTACACGAAGACCGCGCCGCCACGCTGCATGATTTGGCGGATGAATTTGGGGTATCGGCTGAACGCATACGCCAGATCGAGCAGAAAGCCATGGAAAAAATGCAGCTTGTGCTGCTGCCTGCGCCGCATTAATTCGGCATGGTGAAAATCAAACTGCCAATGTCTTCTGGGTTTGTTTGATCGGTAGATAAACGCGGAAGGTCGTGCCTTTCCCAACTTCACTTTCTACTTCAATGCGGCCACCGTGCTTGGCGATGGCGTTGTAAGAAACCGATAGTCCTAAACCTGTGCCTTTGCCAACTGGCTTGGTGGTAAAAAAAGGGTCGAAAATTCGCTTTAGATTTTCCGGCGCAATGCCCATTCCGTTATCCGCTACCGCTATCCACACCCAATCATTTTCGACACCGCTGGAAAGTGTAATAATTCCCCGCTCTGGTATGGCATGCGCCGCATTCACCATCAAATTAAGGAAAACCTGATTGAGTTGTGATACGACGCATTCGACTTCCGGTATCACCCCATATTTTTTTTCTACTTCCGCCTTGAATTTCACTTCGTTCCAAATGACATTCAATGTGCTGTCTATACATTTGTGCAGATCAGCCAGTTGCCATTCCTGTGTGCTATCCACACGGGAGAAGTCCTTTAAATCCTGCACAATTTTTTTGACGCGATCCAAACCGTCTTTACTTTCTGCAATCAAAGAGACCACATCCTCCTTAATATAATCAAAATCGATCTCCTTTTTTAAGGCGGTGGCGGCCTGTAATTCAGATGGAATTTCGGGTAGCTTTTCTACGGCATTGCCATAAGCCTCTGTCAATTTCAACAAGCTTTGCACATAGCCATCCAGCGCGCCTATATTGGAGTTCACAAAACCTATGGGGTTATTAATTTCATGGGCAACGCCAGCCGCCAATTGACCGATTGAAGCTAGCTTTTCAGATTGCATCAATTGGTTTTGCGCGTCTTCCAGCTTGACGATGAGCTGTTGCTGCTCGGCTTTTTCTTTTCCTAAATCATCAATTGCACGATTCAGCCGTTGCTGAAAAATAGCGGTATCGGTGAAATCAAAAAGCGTGATACAGACATATTCGACTTCATCGTGATCATTTTTAACCGGTAGAAATGTGCAATTTTGCAGCATTGCTTCCACGCCACCAGTGATCGGGCGATTATGATGAAAATGGAAGAGATAGGGTCGCTGCTCCCAGGAAGTGAAGGCGTAATTTTTCAGGACAAAAACATTTTTAATTTTCTTTTCCAGCCATTTGACCGGGAGATCAGGAAAAGACTCGAACAGGTTTTTGCCTATGAGTTGCTCACTTTGCTTGCCGCTGTGGCTGGCCATGAAATGATTCCATAGCACGATATTCATTTCGGCATCCACCGCGAATATGCCGACCTCCAATTGTTCCACAACAAAATTGAGCAGATGGGGTGCTGAACCGGCTTGCATTAGGGTACCTCTAAAAATTCAAAATCCTAAGCGAGACAAGGCGCGAGCAAAAAATTGCGGCGCCGAATATGCAGGATATGTAAGGAGTAATTTTTTGCGAGGTCTGACTTTCTCTCGGTCAGTATCGCAACGGGGTTTGGATTTTTAGAGATGCCCATTAGAAATTTTCCAAAAAACGATCCAGTGCAGCGGCAAATAACTTGATCTCATGCTCAGGCATCAAAATAATCAAGTGGCAGGCGAAGCTGCGTTTTTCTAACTGAAAATTGACTTCAATCAACAGCGCTTGATGCCAGGCTACATCGCCGGTCTTAATCAGATCCTTAAGCGACATTCGATCACCCAGCAGCGATGGCGCAGAAAAACCAATGTCTACCTTGATCTGCTTGGCAATGCCACCCAGACATGCACCGACCAAAATATTGCTGATGTCGAGCAAAATTTCCATTTCAGTGGCGTGATCAATGTCTTTTTCGTAGCCCATCAAGTCGGCCAAGTCAGCGCAATGTTGCAGACCAAAAAGCACCAGCGCTTCGCCTCGAATATGGCCGTGAAACGCTTGGCGCACTGCGGACACAGAATCAGAATTCACCATGCGTTGCAGCGCAGGCGCGATCAGGTTCGGTTGCAGAAGAAGAATGCGCGGAATCGAAAGTGTGACAAATTCATTCAAAACACGGGCAATCACCTCTCCTGCCTGCCCCATGCCTATATTGGCAATTTCCTGTAGAGCATCTTTCTGGTCAGTGGTCAGCATAATTTTTAAAGCAATCCGAATTGCTTAAGAATGGGCTCCAGCTTTTGTATATCAACGGGCTTTTTGATGAAGGCCGCAGCACCCAAACTCAGCACACGTTCTTGTGCGATAGGTTGAATATCCGCCGAAACGACTATGACTATGCAGTTCATTTCCTCTTTGCGCAAGGCTTCCAGGGTTTGGTAACCATCCATCTCCGGCATGGTTAAATCAAGAAACATTAAGTCCACCTTACCCAACCGATAAGCAGCCAAGGCTTCTATGCCATTACCAGCTTGGGAAATATTTGCACCCCAATCAGTCGGCAATGCTTTAATCAGCATTTTGCGCGCCATCGGTGAATCGTCAACAACCAAGATAGAAAGTGCCATCTATATTTCTTCCCTAATTGAGAATTTCCCTAAGCCCTAATATATAAGGGCATTTCAATTACAAACCAGAATTCTGCCAACCGAAACTATATTACTGAGAAGTTCGACGAGTCATTTGAGGGAAAAACCGCCATAGAATTCTGACTTATCGGGCGATTGACCATTTAAACTTTACCATCCACATCATAAACCCCCTGCGGGATAATTGATTGAGAGTACTCAAAGCCACAAAAAAATGCCGAATAATAAGGAAATGCTAGAATGAATAATGCTCCATAACGGAAAGGGTGAATATGAACGAAATTCTGTTTGTAGTTGAAGAAGCACCAGAAGGCGGATTGACAGCGCGCGCATTGGGCGAATCAATTTTTACAGAAGCGGATGACATACCAAGCCTGCATAAGCAAGTGCGGGATGCAGTTCATTGTCATTTTGCTGAAGGCAAAGCCCCGCAAATAATTCGGCTGCATTTCACCCGAGAGGAAATTCTCGCAGTATGAAACTGCCGCGAGATTTTTCTGGCGCGCAGCTTATCAAGGCACTCGAACAATTGGGCTATCAACCTGCACGCCAAACGGGTAGCCATGTGCGCTTGACCAGCTTGCTTGGCGATCAACATTACCTCACCATTCCACTGCATGACCCATTAAGAATCGGCACGCTAGCAGCAATTCTAGCCGATGTAGCATCGCACCATGGCATGACACGAGAGACCTTGATTGCCAAGCTGTTCGGTAAATAGTCACAAACTTGCCCCCGTGCTCACCGCACTCAAACAAAAATTCCGCACCTGGCTGTTCCGCCCAAAAATAGAAAGCGGCACAGTCACGCTCACCCAACGCCGTATCTTTATTTTGCCCACCCGGCAGGGCTTGATGCTGGTCTGTGTGCTGATGTTGATGATGTTGGGCAATATCAATTACAACCTCAGCTTGGGTTATGTGCTGACGTTTTTATTGACAATGATGGCGGTGATTTCCATGCTGCATGCTTTTCGTAATTTGGCACATTTGGAAATCTACGCTGGCCATGCCCATCCTGTATTCAGAGGAGAGGCCGCGCATTTTTTGCTGTATTTTAATAATCAAAGCCAGTCGCCGCGCTACCAACTCGGTCTGGTAAAAACCGGCGAGTCGTTTTGGTCAACTGCTCCGGCGACGCTGAAAATTGATGTCCCTGCGCGACAAGTCATTGAAGTCGCTTTCCCCTTAGCCACTACGCAACGTGGCTGGCTGCAAGCCGGTCGTTTGACGATTTCTACCGAATTTCCGCTCGGCCTATTTTACGCTTGGTCGTATCTACATTTTGATACGCGCTGCCTGGTTTATCCCAAGCCTATGTCTGACGTTGCGCTGCCATTGGACAATTCACCAGACGGCGAGGGCAAGCGTTCTGTGGCCGGAGATGATGATTTCGCCGGACTGCGAAAATATGTTGCGGGCGATGCCCTGCCGCGCATCGCCTGGAAAGCCTACGCACGCGAGCAAGGTTTGCAGGTCAAGCAATTTTCCACGCCGCTGGGCGAAGAAGTATGGCTGGATTTTTTCGCGGTGCCGGATCGCAACGAAGAAGACAAGCTGGCGCGCATGACACGCTGGGTGCTGGATGCCGAGGCGCAAGGCTTACGTTATGCGTTGCGTTTGCCCGATGGTGAATTGCCCGCCGCGAATGGCTTGGCGCACCGCAATGAATGTCTGCGCCGCATTGCATTGTTTAATTTGCCGCAGCAGAGGCGGACATGACACAAAAATGAACAAGCCTCTCACCTACGGTCTGCTGCTCAGCATCTTGATGGTCATCGCGCCACACGCCGACCATCTGCCGCTGTGGGTCAGCAGTTTGTGCGCTGGCTTGCTGGTGTGGCGCGCTTATCTTGCTTATAGTGGCCATCCCTTGCCGCAACGCTGGTTGTTGCTGTTGCTCACTTTAGCCAGCACCAGTGTTTTGCTGATTAGTTTTCGCACGATGTATGGGCGCGAAGTCGGTGTCACGCTATTGATGTTGCTGGCCGCGCTCAAGCTGATGGAGCTGCGTAGCGCGCGCGATGCGATAGCGTTGATTCATCTATCCTGCTTCATCATCATCACCAACTTTTTATATTCGCAAAGCATACCCACCGCGCTGTATTTGTTAGCCACCTTGCTGGTGATTGTCACGACGTGGGTGCATTTACAAGCACCCAACATCACGTTCAAACCCCGGTTCCGCATCGCCGCAGTGCTTTTGTTGCAGGCAGTGCCACTCATGCTGATTTTGTTTGTGCTGTTCCCGCGCATACAAGGGCCGTTGTGGGGGTTGCCGCAAAACGCTTACGGCACCAGCGGGCTAGATGAAAAAATGTCGCCCGGCAGCATGAGCGGACTAGTGCTGTCGGAAGCGGTGGTCTTGCGCGTAAGCTTCACCGGCTCACCGCCATTGCGCGAACAAATGTATTGGCGCGGTCCGGTGCTATGGGATTTCGATGGCCGCGCCTGGACTAAAGGCCAGCCGGTTCGCAGCAAAGCGGTGCAACTGGACAGTCTGGAGCGACCCCTTGATTACGTAGTGACCTTGGAGCCGCACAATAAAACATGGTTGTTCGCGCTGGAGATGCCTACCCAGCTTTCGATTCCAGCCGGGCTGACGGATGATTTCCAGTTGCAGCAAAAAAATTCAGTGACTGCACGCCTGCGTTATAACGCACATTCTCAGCTCGGCTTTCGCGCCAATGCCGAGGAAACACCCCAGCAATTACAACGCGCCTTGCGTATTCCTGCCGACCTCAATCCGCGCTCACAACAACTCGCCGCAGAATGGCGTGAGCGTTTGGTTAGCGACGATGCTGTTATACACGAAGCACTGGCAAATTTTACCCGCGAAAATTTTTATTATACGCTGGAGCCGCCGCTACTCGGTCTGCATACCGTGGACGATTTTATGTTTAGAACGCGGTCGGGTTTTTGCGAACACTACGCTTCCAGCTTTGTATTTTTAATGCGTGCGGCGGGCATACCGGCGCGTGTAGTGCTGGGTTATCAAGGTGGTGAATACAACGACTACGGCAATTACACCATCGTGCGCCAATCTGATGCCCACGCTTGGGCTGAAGTTTGGTTGCATGAACGCGGCTGGGTGCGCGTTGATCCCACCGCCGCTATTTCGCCGACACGAGTGCAAAGCGGCTTATCTGCCGCCCTGCCGGACAGTCTTGCCCTGCCTTTCATGGCGCGCAATCCACCGCAATGGCTGCGCGATTTGCGCCTGAACTGGGATGCACTGGCTAATCAATGGAATCAGTGGGTGCTGGGTTACGATGCGGAGCGTCAATTCGCGTTTTTAACCCGTCTCGGCATGGAATCCATCAGCGCCATGAAAATGGCGCTCAGCATGTTGGGCGGCACTGCATTGTTGATCGGGCTGTTTATGCTTTATATGCTGCGCCGCATGGCTATTCGCAACACTGATGTTACGCAGCAATTGTATTTAAAATTTTGCCGAAAATTAGCTCGCGCCGGTGTAACACGCGCTGCCCATGAGGGCGCGCAAGACTTTTCCCAGCGGGCAATGCGCACGCTACCTCGGCATACAGACTCTATCCGCAACATCACCGCACAATATTTGGCGCTACGTTACAGCCCTGCAGGAGATGGACAGAAAGTCGTACACGATTCACGCATCAACGCCTTGCGCCACGCAGTGTCGGCATTCAAGATATAATCTGTGGCCACTCTTACCGTTTAGCCATAGACTCGACTCATCATGCAAATTACCCGCAGGCTAGAATTTGATGCTGGTCACCGCATCCCCAGCCATAACAGCCAATGCCGCCATCTGCACGGTCATCGCTACGCCATCGAGATTACTTTATCCGGCGACATTATTACCACCGAAGGAATATCCGAACAGGGTATGGTTATGGATTATTCCGAAGTGAAACGTATCGCCAAAGAGCAATTGGTAGATGCCTGGGATCATGCTTTTCTGGTCTATCGAGGCGACACTGTTGTGCTGGATTTTTTAAACTCGCTGCCCAACCACAAGACCGTGGTACTCGATGTTCCACCCACCGCTGAAAATTTAGCCACCCACGCTTTTGGGTTACTTAACGTCGCCTACCGTCACAACTATGGCAACCACTTGCAACTGGAACGCGTGCGAATTTACGAGACGCCGAATAACTGGGCAGATTGTTTGGGCTGAAAATTAAAGCTTCCTGAATAAATTGCCGATAATATCAGAAGCTCTAACAACCTGAATTCTCCAAAAAGTTCTCCAAAATGGCAGTATCAATCCAGGAGCAACAACCATGTCACTGAAGAACGAAGACAACAGAATCAGCATTATTGTGGGGCTCATCCTGGCGACTTTAATTATGGCATCGGGTTTTTCTGTCTATGGCTTGATGCAGCAGAAAGCAAAATCCATACTCAGCAAAACGCTGGAAGTCTCGCTGCTAAACAATGTACATTTATTTGAAGACCAGATTGATGTATGGGTAAATAACACGCAAACGGTTAGCACCCGCTTCACTGTGATTGAGGGCTTGCAACACCCGCAGCCCAGCAATGGCAGAGAACGTATCAATCTGCAACAGATTGCTCAGTCCTTTCTTCCGACTGGCTTTACCGGCGTGTCATTTTATAGCGTGCCGGATCGAGAAGTTGCGCGATCCGGCCGTTTTTCCCAAACACCCGCGCTGCGCGTACCGCTGAATACAAAAAGCCCCGCTTTCCTGTTATGGGATGGTCAATTCATTCTGCAAGTCAGCATGGAGGTTGTTGATCAACAAGGACACCACATCGGTCATGTCATGACTGAAAAAAATCTGCCCCAGTTAACTCAAGCTATTGCTGCGGCGGCAGGTATGGCCGACAAATCTGCAGAACTCGCGGTCTGTGCGCCATCAGAGCAGGGTATGCAATGCTTTCCCACCACGCTCCACAGTAACGATATTCTCAAACTTCCACTAGTGATAGACGGTGAGGCATTACCGATGAAACATGCCCTAGAAGGAAAGACCGGCATAGTCTCTGCGTTGGATTACCGGCGCGAACGCGTAGTCGCGGCCTATGCGCCGGTAGGCACGCTGGGGCTGGGCATGGTGCTAAAAATAGACCGATCCGAGCTGTATAGCCCGGTTACTGAGCAGTTAAAGTTCATCATCCCGCTGCTGATCGCATTGGTTTTTGCTGGCATGTTGCTGTTGCGCTGGCTATTCATGCCTCTGGTACGCAGGCTGATTAAGGCCAAGCAGGAAACGATGGCGGCTAACAGCACAATGCAGCTTGAAATTGCTGAACGCAAGATGGCCGAGAAGCAAATGCAGCACCTGGCTAACTACGATGCGCTGACCGGCTTGCCTAATCGCAATTTACTCCAGGACCGATTTAAGCAGGTGCTGGCTCATGTCAGTCGCAACCAACTCAGGACAGCCGTATTGTTTATTGACCTGGATCAGTTCAAAACCATTAACGACACGCTGGGCCACAATGTAGGCGATATTCTGCTGTGGTCGGTTGCCGACAGGCTGGTCTCGGCAGTCCGCGAGGAAGACACAGTGGCACGTCAAGGAGGGGATGAGTTCATCCTGTTGTTACACCATATTGATAGCGTCGAAGATGCAGACAAAGTAGGGCTGAAGCTTTTAACCACATTGACCCAACCTTATCAGATTAACGAAAAATTACTCTATGTCAGCGCCAGCATCGGCATTGCCATTTTTCCCGATGATGGGACAGACGTGGACACACTGCTGAAGAACAGCGATACCGCGATGTACCATGCCAAGGAATCTGGCCGCAACAACTACCAGTTTTTTGCGCCGGAAATGAATCAGATGGCAATGGAAAAACAAACTTTAGGAACAGATTTACACCATGCCTTGGAACGCAACGAGCTGCTGCTACATTACCAGCCCGTAATAGACATCGTGAGCGGCAACCTGACCGGAATGGAGGTATTGCTACGCTGGCAGCACCCTGAGCGAGGCCTGATTTCACCGGTCAAATTTATTCCGCTGGCCGAGGACACTGGACTCATTATTCCGATAGGAGAATGGGTACTGATGTCGGCATGTCAGCAGTTAAAATTATGGCAGGATCAGGGATACGACGTGCCATCTCTGGCGATTAATCTTTCCGCCAAACAATTCCGAAAGCATACTCTGGCAGAGACCATAACCCGCATTCTGAAAGCAAGCGGTATCGAGGCGCGCTACATCACCTTGGAAATCACCGAAAGCGTGTTCATGGAGAATACCGATGAAATCGCTGAGATGTTGCGCACACTAAGCGGTATGGGATTGGCTATTTCCATAGACGATTTTGGTACTGGCTATTCCAGCTTGGGTTACCTGAAACGTTTTCCGATTAACACTCTCAAGATAGATCGCTCATTTGTCATGGACATCGTCACGGATCCAGATGATGCTGCCATCGTCACCGCCATCATTGCTATGGCTCATAGTCTGAAAATGAAAGTCATTGCAGAGGGCGTAGAAACTGCGGATCAGCTTGCCTTCTTGCGTCAGCAGCAGTGTGGTCAGTATCAAGGATATTTTTTCAGCAAACCACTGCCAGCGTCTGAGATAGTCGCCAAATTACGGCGGCACTAAATTAAGGACGAATTCTGAAACTTAGCAACTCTATTAAACCCATGCTGTTTTCTTCCACCCATACCCGCCCACGCTACTCGCAACTCATCGGCTCGTCTGATGCACTGGCGTTAGCACAATACGCAGAAAAAAATTCTCCGATAGTCATCATCACCGACAACGCTCAAGAAGCGCAGCGGCTGCTGGAGGAAATTCCGTTTTTCGCACCGCAACTGCGTGTGCATTTGCTGCCGGATTGGGAGACGCTGCCCTACGATCATTTTTCCCCGCATCAGGATTTGATCTCCGAGCGGCTGGCGACGCTGCACCATATTCGCTCGCAATCGCTGGATGTGGTTATCGTGCCGGTCACCACCGCGCTGTATCCGCTGCCGCCGCCGGAATATCTGGCTGCGTTCACATTCTTCCTCAAGCGCGGCGAAAAACTTGATTTAAATAAGCTGCGCGAACAGATGACTTTTGCCGGATACAGCCATGTGCAACAGGTCATGTCGCCCGGCGAATACTGCGTGCGCGGCGGTATCATTGATCTGTTTGCCATGGGCAGCGTGCTGCCCTATCGCATTGATCTGTTCGACGACGAAATTGAAACCATCGCCAGCTTCGATGTGGATACACAACGCACACTGTATCCAGTGCCGGAAATTCGTTTGCTGCCAGCGCGTGAGTTTCCACTCGATGATGCCGGACAAGCGCGCTTCCGGCAAAATTTCCGCGACCGCTTCGAGGGTGATCCCTCGCGCTCGCACATCTACAAAAATGTCAGCAAGGGTAATGCGCCAGCGGGGATTGAATACTACCTGCCGTTATTTTTTGAACGCACCGCCACGCTGTTTGATTATTTGCCCAAGCACGCCACGCTGTGTTTACACCACGACGTGAATGAAGCCATCGCCACTTTCGGTAAAGATGCCGCATCGCGCTACAACCTGCTGCGCGGCGATCCGCAGCGGCCTTTGCTGGAACCAAAAGAATTATTTTTGGATGCGGAGGGTTTTTTCATTCACGTAAAAGAGTTTTTGAGGCTGGATATCGTTGTGAACGATACTTCCACGCACACCCCTTGCCCCATTACTGCCTTACCCGACATCGCCGTCAACCGCCGCGCCGACATTCCCACGCATGCCCTGCAAAATTTCCTGCAAGGCTATGACGGGCGCGTGCTGCTGCTGGCTGACAGCCTCGGACGGGGTGAAATCATGGCGGGCTATTTGCGTGAATATGGGCTTGCCCCGATTGTATGCAATGACTATGCAGAATTTTTAAGCAGCAAGGAAAAATTCCTGCTCACCGTCGGCCCGCTGCAAAACGGTTTTGTATTAAGCGACGAGCATCTGGCCGTCATCACCGAGACCGAATTGTATGCCGCACAACCACGCAGCCGTGCCGCCCGCGCCGCCAAGAAAAGCAACGTGGAAGGCATGTTGCGCGATTTGTCCGAGCTTAAAATTGGCGACCCGGTGGTACATGAACAACACGGCATTGCGCGCTATCAGGGTTTAATTAATCTGGATCTAGGCGAGGGCGAGAACGAATTTTTGCTGCTGGAATATGCCGGCTCGGACAAGCTGTATGTGCCCGTCGCCCAACTGCATGTCATCAGCCGCTACAGCGGCGGTGCGGCGGACAGCGCGCCGTTGCACAAACTGGGCACTCAAACCTGGGACAAGGCCAAACGCCGCGCCATGCAGCAAGTGCGCGACACCGCCGCCGAGTTGCTAAATCTGTATGCGCAGCGTGCAACGCGCAAAGGCCATGCGTTCAAGTTAACGCATCATGACTACGAAGCCTTCGCCGCCGGTTTCGGTTTCGAGGAGACACCCGACCAAGCGGCTGCCATCGAAGCAGTCATACTCGATCTGCAAAGCGGCAAGCCGATGGACAGATTGATCTGCGGCGATGTCGGTTTCGGCAAGACTGAAGTCGCGTTGCGCGCCGCCTTTGTTGCAGCGATGGATGGCAAACAGGTGGCGGTGTTGGTGCCGACCACGCTCTTAGCTGAACAACACTTTCAGAATTTTTCCACTCGCTTCGCCGACTTGCCAATTAAAATTGCCGAGCTATCGCGCTTTCGTTCAGCCAAGGAACAGACGCAGGCGTTGCAGGAAATGGCCGATGGCAAACTCGACATCATCATCGGCACGCATAAGCTGATCCAGAAGGGGGTGAAATTTCACAACCTAGGTCTGGTGATTATTGATGAAGAGCATCGCTTCGGTGTGCAGCAAAAAGAGAGATTAAAAGCACTACGCTCTGAAGTGGATGTTCTGACCCTGACCGCCACGCCCATCCCGCGCACGCTGGCCATGTCACTGGAAGGCCTGCGCGATTTCTCGGTCATCGCCACTGCACCGCAGCGGCGGCTGTCCATCAAGACTTTCGTCGCGCAAAACAGCAACGGCATCATCCGCGAAGCCGTGCTGCGCGAACTGAAACGCGGCGGGCAAATTTATTTTCTGCACAACGAAGTGAATACCATCGCTAACATGGCTGAGAAACTGACCGAACTGTTGCCCGAAGCGCGCATTCGCGTGGCGCACGGCCAGATGGGGGAGCGCGATCTGGAAGCGGTGATGCGCGATTTTTATCAGCAGCGTTTTAACGTGCTGCTGTGTACAACCATCATCGAGACCGGCATAGACATCCCCACCGTCAACACGATTTTAATAAACCGCGCCGACCGCTTCGGCCTGGCGCAATTGCACCAGCTGCGCGGTCGCGTCGGGCGTTCCCATCATCAGGCCTATGCTTATCTTTTGGTTGAAACCGAGGCGCTCACCGCGCAAGCCAAGAAACGGCTGGAAGCGATACAAGCCATGGAACAGCTGGGCAGCGGCTTTTACCTCGCCATGCACGATCTGGAAATACGCGGCGCGGGCGAAGTGCTGGGCGAATCGCAAAGCGGCGAAATGCAGGAGATTGGTTTTTCGCTCTACACCGACATGCTCAATGCCGCGATTACCTCGCTACGGCTGGGCAAAGAGCCTGATATGGCGCATCCGCTCGGCGTCACCACCGAAATCAATCTGCATACCCCCGCGCTGTTACCCAACGATTATTGCGGCGATATTCATCAACGGCTGATTCTTTATAAACGACTGGCAAATTGCAGCACAGCGGAAGAGCTGGACGACTTGCATCAGGAATTAATTGATCGCTTCGGCCTGCTGCCCGAACCGGCTCAGACGTTGCTCGACAGCCACCGCTTGCGCGTTGCTGCCAAGCCGCTGGGCATCAGCAAAATAGATGCGTCCGCTGAAGCAATTAAAATTCAGTTTATACCCAACCCGCCGATAGATCCGATGAAAATTATCACGTTGATTCAAAGCAAGCGCCATTACAAATTAAGTGGGCAAGATAAATTACGCATAGATTTGAAGTATAGCGATGTTGCACAACGAGTATTGGCCATCAGAAATTTCTTTAATGAATTGACATGAAAACCTATCAAGCCAGATTTTCTGCGCCGTTTGGTATGTTGGGCATTTGCTGTGAAGCAGATGCCTTAACTGGCATTGAGTTTCTTGTGCCAGAAATTACACCGCTGCCGCCGCGTACTGTTTTTTCACGCATGGTGTGCGATCAGTTAGCAGCCTATTTTTCCAATGCCGACTTTCATTTCGATATCCCGCTCAAACTCGACGGCACACAGCATCGCAGCAAGGTATGGCAGGCATTGTGCGCAATTCCACGCGGACAAACTCGCTATTATGGAGAATTGGCGCAGCAAATTTCTTCCAGCCCGCGCGCAGTGGGTCAAGCTTGTGGCGCCAATCCGCTGCCTATTATCATTCCTTGTCATCGTGTGGTCAGCAAGACTGGCATGGGTGGTTTTATGCATCAGCGCAACGATTTTGCGTTGAATATCAAACGCTGGTTGCTGGCTCATGAATCAGCCACTCCCTCTCCCTTGATGGGAGAGGGGTAGGGGGGAGGGTGAACAACGCTGATTTGCTCGATCAATTCTGCGACAACTTGTGGCTGGAAGATGGCCTGTCACGCAACACGCTGGAAAGTTATCGGCGCGACTTAAAACTGTATTCGACGTGGCTGGAAAAACAACGTGGCGTGGCAATTTTGCTCACCACCCATGCTGACATTCAGGGTTTTCTCGCCTACCTTATGATGGAAAAAAAATCCAAGGCCAGCAGCACCAGCCGGATTATTTCTAGCCTCAAGCGATTATTCCGTTATTTGCTACGGCAAAATATAATCAGCATTGATCCCACTCTGCAAATCGCCACCCCCAAGCTGCCGCGCAATTTACCAAACAGTCTCACCGAGCAGGATGTTGAACTACTGCTCAACCAGCCTGATGTCACTACGCCGCTGGGTATGCGTGATCGCACTATGTTCGAGGTGCTGTATGCCTGCGGCTTGCGCGTGTCTGAGCTTATTTCGCTGTCTGTGGCACAAGTGAGTTTGGATATGGGCGTGGTGCGCGTGATGGGCAAAGGCAGCAAAGAACGGCTGGTGCCACTGGGCGAAGAAGCGCTAGATTGGCTACGCCGCTACTTAAAGCAAGCCCGTACAGAATTGCTGGCTGCCAAACTAAGCGATGCCTTGTTTGTCACCGCACGCGGTGCCGGCATGACACGGCAGATGTTCTGGTATCTGATCAAAAAACATGCACAACATGCTGGTTTGATTAAACCGCTGTCGCCGCACACTTTGCGCCACGCTTTCGCCACCCACCTGCTCAATCACGGCGCAGATTTGCGCGTGGTGCAATTGCTGCTGGGTCATGCTGATATTTCCACCACACAGATTTATACCCATGTAGCGCGGGAGCGTTTAAAGCAATTGCATTTAAAGCATCATCCGCGAGGGTAAGGCGCGGCTTAAAGCCGGGGAAGATACTAAGCGAGAATAGTATCTAAGCTTCAAACGGATGTCGCAACACTATCGTCTCATCACGATCCGGCCCGGTGGACACCATATCTATCGGCACGTCGCACACCTTGGCAATGCGCTCCAGATAATTGCGCGCCGCTTGCGGCAATTTATCATAGCGTTGCACACCCAACGTACTCTCACTCCACCCCGGCATTTCTTCGTACACGGCTTGGCATTCTTCCAGCGCATCCGCGCCCGCCGGCAAGATGTCGCTATCCACGCCGTTGATGCGGTAGCCAACGCCGATACGCACGGTCTCCATGCCGTCCATCACGTCCAGCTTGGTTACGCACAAGCCGGATACGCCGTTGATCTGAATCGAGCGCTTGAGCGCAGCGGCATCAAACCAGCCGCAGCGGCGCGCGCGTCCGGTGGTGGAGCCGAACTCGTGGCCTTTTTCTGCCAGATATTTTCCGGTGGGATCTTGTTTATCTACTGCGTCGTACAGCTCGGTTGGGAACGGGCCGGAGCCGACGCGCGTGGTATAGGCCTTGGTGATGCCCAGCACATAATGCAGCATCTGCGGGCCGACTCCTGCGCCAGCGCATGCCGCACCGGCGATGCAGTTGCTGGAAGTGACAAAGGGATAAGTGCCGTGATCTATGTCTAGCAGTGTGCCCTGCGCGCCCTCGAACAGCAGATTTTGTCCGGCCTTGTTTGCGTCATACAGCGCACGCGGCACGTCCAGCAGCAGCGGTTTGATGCGCTCGGCCAGTGCCAGTGCGTCATCCAGAGTTTTCTGAAAATCCACCACCTCGGTGTGAAAATAATTTTTCAGCACGAAGTTATGGTAGTCCAGCACTTCGCCCAGCTTGGCAGCGAAACGCTTGCGATGAAACAGGTCTTGCAGGCGGATGGCGCGGCGCGCCACCTTGTCTTCATAGGCCGGGCCGATGCCGCGCCCGGTGGTGCCGATCTTGGCTGCGCCCTTGGCCAGTTCACGCGCTTTGTCTATTGCTTCGTGATAAGGCAAAATCAGCGGGCAGGCTTCGGAGATTTTCAGGCGATTGTAAATATCAATGCCCGCTTGTTGCAGCGTATCCATTTCCTTGAGCAAGGCTGACGGTGACAGCACCACGCCATTGCCGATGTAGCACATGACGTGATCGCGCAGGATGCCGGAGGGGATCAGGTGCAACACGGTTTTTTTGCCGTTGATGACCAGCGTATGACCGGCATTATGCCCGCCCTGAAAACGCACCACGCCTTGCGCGTGATCGGTCAGCCAATCAACTATTTTTCCCTTGCCTTCATCACCCCATTGGGTGCCAATTACCACTACATTTTTTGACATGTTCAAATTCGCTTATTTCAAAATTTCATTTCAACTACGCGCCACGCGCCGTCGCGCAACACCAGTTCACGATCACAATCCAACTCTGAGCGTAGTGCTGGATTACCTTGCAGATCCACCACCACGGCTTCGCCTTGTGTACGCAACTGGGATATTTTTTCTTGCAACGCAGCATCATTTTTATACGGTGCCAAGATACCTTGGGCTTGCACTTGTTGGGGTATCAGCCCATGCAATTGGCGCAAGTCCATGCTGAAACCAGTAGCCGGGCGCGCGCGTCCAAAGCTCTTGCCGACATCGTCATAGCGTCCACCCAGCGCGATGGCATCGTGACTGCCAGCATGGTAAGCGGCAAACACCATGCCGCTGTGATAGTGGTAGCCGCGTAGCTCGGCCAGGTCTATGCCTACGCTGTGCGCCAAGGGTTGCAACGCTATCGCAGCCTGCTCTAGTTCATTCAACGCTGCAGTTACTTCAGGGTAACTAGGCAATTCGGCGCGCGCGCGCGCGATAACCTCTACTCCGCCATACAATTGCGGCAAGGCCAGCAGCGCATTTTTTACTTCTGGTTTTAATTCGGTCACCAGCTCACGCAAGGCAGGCACATCTTTTCCTTGCAGCGCATTGAACAGCGCAGCTTCCAGTTCCTTGCTGATTGCGGCGCGCTTGACCAGCGCACGAAATAATCCAACATGACCCAGATCGAGATGCACACCTTGAATGCCAAGCAAAGCCAGCGCCTCCAGCATCAAGCGCTGCACTTCCATATCGCTTTCCAGACCAGCATGGCCGTACAGTTCCGCGCCGATTTGTAATTGTTCGCGTGTGCGCATGACGCCCGCAGGCTGGGTATGCAACACGCTGCCGACATAACACAAGCGAGTCACACCCTGACGGTTGAGCAAGTGCGCGTCTATGCGCGCCGCTTGCGGCGTGATGTCAGCGCGCAATGCCAGCGTGCGGCCGCTCAACTGATCCACCAGTTTGAAGGTGCGTAGATCCATGTCATGGCTGTCACTAATCAATAACGACTCGACATATTCCAACAGCGGCGGCGCGACCAATTGATAGCCAGACAAGCGCAATAACTCCAGCACCCCAGCGCGCATGCGCTCGATATGAGCCGCCTCGTCCGGCAGCATGTCTTGGATATATTCCGGCAACAGCCAATTTGAATGAGTCATCATTGGGTAAAAAATAACAGTAACAGACCAGCCAGCATAGTGGTCATACCTACAAAACGGATTTGTCCATCGGTGAGCAGCAGCAATTTGCGGAACGCTTCGCGCCACAGGTCAGGAAACAGAAATGGCATGATGCCTTCGATGACCAACATCAATGCCAATCCGGTTAACCAATAAGTCAACATGAATACCAGTTACTTTTTTCCAGAGCCCTTCAGATACTTGAAAAATGCGGAACTCGGATCAAGCACCATGACATCACTCTTATTTCTGAAGCTTTGTTTATAGGCTTCTAGACTGCGGTAAAAAGAATAGAATTCAGCATTGCGGCCAAACGCGGCGGCATAAAGCGCAGACGCTTTCGCATCGCCATCGCCCTTGATTTTCTGGGCATCGCGATAGGCATTGGCCAGTATCACTTCGCGCTGGCGGTCGGCATCGGCGCGGATTTTTTCGCTATCGGCATTACCCGTAGCGCGCAATTCATTGGCTACTCGTTTACGCTCAGCATCCATGCGGCGATAAACTGAATCACTGATTTCAGCCGGAAAATCCACGCGCTTCAAGCGCACATCCAATACTTCCACGCCAATTTTTCGTGCATCAAAATCAGCCTTGTCGCGCAACACCTCCATAATCTTGTCGCGCTCACCGGAAATCACTTCATTAATGGTGCGCTTGCCGAATTCCTCGCGCATACTCGAATTCACGGTTTGCATCAAACGGGTTTGTGCACGTACTTCGTCGCCCCCTACGCTGACGTAATACTGCTTGGCATCAATGATGCGCCACTTGACGAATGAATCCACCATCACGTTTTTCTTTTCTGCTGTGATGAAGCGCTCTGGCTCTACGCTATCCATAGTCAGGATGCGCGAATCAAAATAACGTACGTTTTGCACCAGCGGGGTCTTAAACTTCAGTCCAGGCTCTGTCTCCACCCTGACCATTTCACCGAGCTGCAATACGATAGCACTCTGGCGCTGGTCCACCACAAACGTGCTCAGGCTAATCAAAAGCAGTAAGGCAATCACGCCAACCATGATGCCGCCAAAATTAATTTTCATTATCTTGCCTCCCGATCGCGGCCACGCAACAACTCGCGCACTCGCGGCAAACCTGCCGCAAACTCGTTTGCCACTGTAGGCGAAATTGCCGCTTGATCGCCATTGCTTGCCGCCTGACTATCAACAATTGGAGCAGCCGTGCTTTGTATCAGCTTATCCAGCGGCAGATAGAGCAAACTGTTGCCGCCTTTTTGATCCACCATGACCTTGCTAGTGCTAATATAAATCTGCTCCATCGCCTCTATGTACATACGTTCGCGCGTCACGCCCGGTGCTTTTTGGTATTCCACTAATATCTGCTTGAAACGGCTGGCATCACCCTCAGCAGTCGCAATCACACGCTGCTTGTAGCCGCCCGCCTCTTCCATCAATCGCGCCGCCGCGCCCTTGGCTCTGGGCACTACATCATTGGCGTAAGCTTGACCTTCATTTTTCTGACGTTCGCGGTCTTGCCCGGCTTTCACAGCATCGTCGAACGCGGCTTGCACCTGCTCCGGCGGCTGTGCATTCTGCATGGTCACTTTGCTAACCAGAATGCCAGATTTGTAGCGATCCAAAATATCCTGAATCAACTTAGTAGTTGCCGCAGCCACTTGTTCACGTCCTTCATACAACACAAAATCCATTTTATTTTTGCCCACCACTTCGCGTATAGCAGTCTCTGCTGCCTGACGCACGTTCTCATCCGGCGCGCGGTTATTGAACAAATAATCAGCAGGATCCTTGAGGAAATACTGTACGGCAAACTGAATGTCTATGATGTTTTCATCATCGGTCAACATCAGCGATTCTTTTAGCACCTTGTTCTTGACGTTATCGCGGTAACCAACTTCCACTGTCCGCACCTGACTCAAGCTCACTACTTCAACCGATTCAATCGGAAAAGGCAGATGCCAACGAGGGCCGGGCGGAGTCGTTTCAACCAGTTTGCCGAAACGCAGCACCACGCCACGCTGGCTGGCATCCACGATGTAAAATCCGCTGCCTAGCCAAAGCAGCGCCACGACCACTAGGATTAGACCGATACCGCTGCCCATATTTTTGATCGGCCCGGCCCCGCCACCATTACTACTGCCGGAGCCGCCTTTCTTGATACCAAACAAGGCAGCAATTTTGTTATTTAGGTCGCGTAACACCGCCTCCAGATCAGGCGGGCCGCCTTTATTGTTGCGATTACCCCATTGCGGGTCATTCAATCCCATAATTTATCCTGTCAATTATTGCTGCTGGTCAATTATTAATGCTGATTAAGCGGATGCCACTCTTGTGGCGGCGCGTCCTGCCCTTTGGAATCACGCGCTTCGGCCAGTGCGGCACGCAATTCATCCAAGCCCGCGCCGGTCTTGGCGCTCAAATGAATGCGCGCAATTCTACCATATTCGTCGCGCTGTACACCCGCAGGAATATCCTGCAAATCAATCTTATTGAACACCAAAATTTGCGGGATATGCTGCGCGCCAATTTCCAACAATACCTTATTCACTTCGGCAATCTGGTCAAAGCGCTCGACGCTGTTGCTATCCACCACATGCAGCAATAAGTCGGCCTGCGTCGTTTCCTCCAGCGTGCTGCTGAAAGCCGCCACCAAGCCATGCGGCAAATGACGAATAAATCCGACCGTGTCCGACAACACCACCTGCCCCGTACCCTCGATAAAAACCTTGCGCGAAGTCGTGTCCAGCGTGGCAAATAACTGATCGGCTACATACACGTCGGCCTGCGTCAGCTTGTTGAATAAAGTGGATTTCCCGGCATTGGTATAACCAACGATGGATACCGAAAATACATCGGAGCGATTACGCGAGCGGCGCATGACTTGACGCTGCTTCGCGAGTTTTTCGAGACGCTCTTTCAACAACTGCACACGCTTGTCCAGCTTGCGCCTATCCAGCTCTAACTGTGTTTCACCCGGACCGCGTGCCCCGACCGCGTATTTTTGCTGCCCCATGTCGGGGTTCATGCCGACCAAACGAGTTGAAAGATATTTAAGCTGCGCTAGCTCCACCTGCACTTTGCCCTCATGGCTTTTGGCGCGCAGCGCAAAAATATCCAGGATCAACATGGTGCGGTCTATCACCCGCGCCTTGATGCGGGCGGTGAGATTACGCATCTGCGCCGGAGAAAGATCGTGATTGAAGATAACCAGAGGAACTTCGTGCTGCTCGACCAGCGCGGCGATTTCATCCACCTTGCCGCTACCGGCAAACAACGAGGCATCGGGGCGCTGGCGTCGTCCTTCTACCAAGGCAACCGATTGCACGCCAGCACTACTTGCCAGCAGACGCAACTCTTGCAGGCTTTCTGCGTAATCCGGCGCGCCGAAGTCCAGGCTGACTAATATTGTAGTATTGTCTGTCGCAGTGCTTTCATGCATTACTCGGCTTCTGGAGGAATAACGACAGAACGTGCCGGAACAATGGTGGAAATGGCGTGTTTATACACCATCTGGGTAATGGTGTTTTTCAGCAGCACCACATACTGGTCAAACGATTCGACCTGCCCCTGCAATTTAATACCATTCACCAGGTAAATGGCGACCTGTACATGCTCCTTACGCAACGCGTTCAGGAACGGGTCTTGTAGCTGTTGCCCTTTTGTAGTCATAGTATTTCTCTTAATGGTTATGGCGGGAGATGCACTCTACTGGATTTCAGGATATTGCGAAAGGGTGGGTTACGCTCTTGTGAGCTAAGCCCTATGGCAAATACCTGACCAAGGCAAAATCATCTCCTGCAAACCCTGCCGCAACGATCTTTTGGTCTTGGATGGCGACGGCATGAGCCTCCTCATTGCTCCCTGTCCCGATAGCTGTGATCACCTTGCCACCTGCACCAAAGCTGGTATCAAGAACACCAGCGCTGGTGTAGCGGGTCAACGCGAAATCGAAGTTTGATCCGGAGTTGAATGATGTTCCTGCCGCGACGATCTTGCCGTCAGCCTGGATGACGACGGAATAGGCGGTATCGGTGCTCGCCCCTATATCTGTGGTGACCTTTCCGTCAATACCAAAAGTATCAAGAACACCTGCGGTAGTGTAACGGGCCAAGGCGAAATCATTGTCTGAAGATCCTGCCACGACAATCTCGCCGCCATCCTGGATGACCACAGAGTTGGCTATATAATTACTCCCCGCCCCGATGTCGGTTATCACTTTGCCGCCAGCGCCGAAGCTGGTATCGAGAGCGCCTAGGCTGGTGTAGCGGGCCAGCACAAAATCGTTATCAGTGCCATTAGATGAATACCCTGCCACGA
>JAYUTK010000106.1:0-3896 GCA_043755195.1 Gallionellaceae bacterium | reverse complement strand
CCACAAGCGTTACATGTTCTGCCAAACATTCAGCAGCCACCGTCAGACCAATTATTCCCCCACCAGCAAATATCTCAATAAACTTTGTTGGTTTAACTTTCTTATGCAAGAGCCAATCTCGCACTTCAGGCACCAACCACGTTTTTCCACCGGGATAACGAAATGGGCTACGCTGAGAAACGGAAGCAACATTGACAATCTTGGGGGTTGGTAGAAATTCCCCGCCGAATAATGACTGCTGCGTAGGTTGTAATGATGGCGTAAACATATCTAGCATAATACCTGACAGATTGGGGTGCCGGAGTACAGAAATCATTGCAGGGGCGTTGCACGCCCGACACAAGCTACAAAATGCAATCAGCCAATCAGATGCAATCCCTTAGCGCCACCCTTCACTGCATCAATAACCAGGCGGCGATCAAAGGTGGCCAGTTTACCGCCGTGGGCGCAGGCTAGAGCCAGCAGATAGCTGTCCGTTACTTGAGCGGAGCTCAGTAGGCGCGCCGGGTTGAGTTTTTTGGTGTCCAACAGGCTGATGTCATCTGGCCAAAACTTATGTCCCGGCAGCGCGCATAAACCAGACATCAATTGCGCCACCGCTGCGGGTGTGCCCGGTGAATTGGGATAGCGGGCATGCCCAACAATGCGTAGTACGCCATTCTCAGTCAGCGGGCAGGTTGCCCACGCCTTTTTGCCGTGCGCCGCGAACCAATCATGCGCCGCATTGTGCTGAACGTGCGCGGGATCAATAAGCGCGATCAGCACGTTCACATCCAGCAGGAAGATCATCCCGGCAACTCATCGCGTAATTGATTAATTAATTCTGGCGTTACTGCCGTTGCCCCGGTGCGCACTTTCAACAGGGGCACACCGTTGCGTGACTTGCTGCCCGGTTTATTGGGCTGTAGCGCTTGCCGTGAGAGTTCCGAGATTACCTCACCGACGCTCTTGTGTTGCAAGGATGCCAAGCCCTTTGCCGCTGCCAGCACGTCGTCATCTATGGATAGAGTCGTTCTCATCTTGCACCCCCTGATATTTTGCATCAAACATCACGCATCATACATCAGCTTGCTTACGCTACCAACAGCGATCATTACGCGCTGCAATGCGCATAATCCCAGCGACAAGCACTGAGCTGCCATGAAATAATGCACATTCTATGTGGACACAACCATGAGCCAAAAACCCAACCCATTTTCCACCAACGAACCTTGGAATCTTGTCGCCAGCGGCTATGCCGAAACCACCATGCAGATGCTGGCGCAGTATGCCGCAGAGGCGGTCGCCGCCAGCCATCTTAAAACCAACGCTACGGTGCTGGATGTTGCCTGCGGGCCGGGAACATTGGCGCTGATGATTGCGCGCCATGTCGGCCATGTACATGGCATAGATTTTTCCGAATCCATGCTTGCCATCTTCCGCCAAAATGTCGCACGAGATGGCCACCATAACATCACCATCCGGCATGGCGATGCGCAAGCTTTGCCCTATTCGGATGAGATGTTCGATGCGGCGTTTTCGATGTTCGGCCTGATGTTCTTTCCCGATCGCAGCAAGGGCTTTGCTGAAATTTATCGCACGCTCAAGCCGGGCGGAAGCATTGCAGTGACCAGTTGGGCACCGGTGGATCAATCACCCGCGATGCAGGCCATGTTCGGCGCATTACGCGCCATTAAACCCGAACTGCCGGAGCCGCAGCGCGCGGTGGCTACTTTGGAAAACTCGGATGTGTTCCAACAGGAGTTGCTGGATGCCGGATTCAGAAACATAGAAATTCGCTGTGTCACAAAATCATTCCCAGTCGTATCCATCCCCGAATTTTGGGCAAACATGGTCAAGGGCAGCGCGCCGATACAGATGTTGAAAAAAAGCATGGGTGCGACGGTGTGGCAGGAGAAAGAAATTCTCGCGCTCGATTATCTAAAGGAAAGATTGCCTGCTACGCCAACGACATTGACCGCGGATGCGTGGCTGGGGTTGGGGGTAAAGTGAGGCGAAAAAATCAGACCGGGTTATCTATATCAAAGAAGCGATGCTCTGTACCGAACTGTGTTGCCAAGTGCGCGCCTAGCGCCTGTACGCCATAGCGCTCAGTAGCGTGGTGGCCTGCGGCAATAAATGCCACTCCGGTTTCATGCGCCACATGCACATTCTGCTCGGAAATTTCGCCGGTCAGAAAAGCGTCCACCCCCAGCGCCACCGCCTCCTCAAAATATCCTTGTGCCGCGCCGGTACACCAAGCGATGCGGCGAATGGCGCGGTCACTTTGCCCGATCACTTGCGGCTCGCGCTGCAAGCTATCGCTAATCGTTTTGCATAATTGAGATAGCGTTTGTGCGCTTACCAACTCGCCATAACACGCTATATCTTGCTCGCCAAATCGTCCTTGCTGCACGAACCCCAAGCGCTGACCGAGTTGCGCGTTATTACCCAGCTCGATATGTGCGTCCAGTGGCAAGTGATACGCCAACAAACTCATGTCGTGTTGCAACAGGTGCGCGATGCGTTGTTTTTTAATGCCGGTAATAGCCGCGTCTTCATTGCGCCAGAAATATCCATGATGTACCAAAACAGCATCTGCGCCCCATGTGGTGGCGGCTTGCAGCAAGCGTTGCGAGGCCGTTACTCCGCTGGCAATACGGCGCACTTCCGCTCTACCCTCGACCTGCACACCATTGGGGCAGTAATCGCGAAAACGGCTAACGTCCAGCAGGCTTGCGATATAATCGCGTAATTCATACAGCAACATGGCAATCCCTCTTTCCGGTTTTAATAAACTCTAGGCAACTTGCGAATAATCATATCATGCGTAAATTCTGGCTCTTATTTGCCCAAGCTACAACCATAGGGTTGGCTGGATTATTTATTATCAACGCCCTCAAGCCCGCGTTGTTGCAGCCTGCTACACGCAGCGGCGTAGTCACCTTGCAGGAAAGCGCCAGCAACGGCAACCAAATGCCTGTTGTCGGTTTTAGCGTAGCGGCACAGAAAGTCATGCCCGCCGTAGTAAACATTTTTACCAGCACCGAAATCAGAACCCCAAGCAACCCATTCATGGAAGACCCGCGCTTCCGTTTCTTTTTTGGGGATGAGCTAGACAACCTGCCACAGCAAGGTTCCAGCTTGGGCTCCGGCGTCATTGTCAGTCAAGACGGTTATATCCTCACCAATCATCACGTAGTGGAAGCGGCGGATCAAATCGAAGTCGCACTCGCCGACGGTCGCAAGGCCAAGGGCCATATTGTGGGCTCTGACCCTGAAACCGATTTAGCCGTTATTAAAATTGATCTGCCGGGCGCTATCCCGGCCATCACCTTCGGCCATTCCGATCAAGCGCAAGTCGGCGACATTGTGCTGGCCATCGGCAACCCTTTTGGCGTGGGGCAAACCGTCACCATGGGTATCGTCAGCGCATTGAAACGCAATCACCTTGGTCTCAATACTTTCGAAAATTTTATTCAAACCGATGCCGCGATTAACCCCGGCAATTCCGGCGGCGCGCTAGCGGACATCAACGGCAATCTAATCGGCATCAACAGCGCAATTTACTCGCCCAATGGCGGCTCACTGGGCATCGGCTTCGCCATTCCCGTTAGCACAGCCAAAAAAATCATGGAGCAGATTATCCAGAGCGGATCCGTGACGCGCGGCTGGGTTGGCGTAGCAGTGCAAGAACTTACACCGGAGCTAGCCGAGTCATTCAAGCTGGGCGACACGCAAGGCGTGTTGATTTCAGAAGTGGTGCGCGGCAGCCCGGCAGAAAAAGCCGGGGTGCGCGCGGGCGATATCCTGACCATGGTGGACAACAAACCGCTGATTGATTCCAGCGTCATGCTGGAAACTATTTCCAACTTGGCTCCGGGCAAGATCGCTCTGCTTAAGTTGTTACGCAATCA
>JAYUTK010000105.1:0-9413 GCA_043755195.1 Gallionellaceae bacterium | reverse complement strand
CGTCAGATGGGGTTCGTGTATCACTCTCCACCGGAACTGGCTTTACACCCCAGACGTTATGGCTATCCAATGATTTTAACAGTGCAACTGGATGGAATAATGAAAACATCCATCCTAGGCCGTTGGCGGATGTGAACGGTGACGGGAAGGTGGATATTATCGGTTTTGCGTCAGATGGGGTTCGTGTTTCCACGAATCAACCCTTCTCAGATATTCTAACTTCCCTCACCACTGATCTCGGCACTATCACCGGCCCAATAGTGTACAAACCCCTCACCGACAACAGCATCTACGCCAAAGGCAGCGGCGGCGTTTATCCTTATGTGAACATCCAAGCCCCGCTCTACGTGGTCTCATCCGCTACCACCCCGGATGGCATCGGCGGCACACGCAGTACCAACTATTTTTATTACTCTGCCAAGAGCCACTTAACTGGCGGCGGCTTTCTGGGTTTCTTCCGGGTTGATGCAACCGACTCTCTCACTGGCATCAAAACTTCCACCAGCTTCCGCCAAGACTACCCTTATCAGGGTTTGCCTACCATCACCACCCAGACCCAAGCCAATGGCTTGAAACTGAAGCAAGTCACTAACACCTGGGGCTTCACTACCTACCCCGATACTGTCATACCAGTTCCCCCCAACACCTTTGCTACTACGAATGGCAGCAAACACCACTTCGCGGCGATTACCGCCACGAAGGAGGAAACAAAGGGGTTGAGCGGCGAAGTGTTGCCGCAAGTGAACACCAGCACCACATATGACGCTTACGGCAACGCCAAGACAATGACGACCACCACCAGCGATGGTTTCAGCAAGACCGTTACCAACACTTACGCGCCGCCTGATTTGGCCAAGTGGTTCTTGGGTCAACTTACACGTTCCACGGTCGCCAGCACCGCGAATGCCGCCACGCTGACGCGTACCAGCGCCTTTACTTACAATACTGTTAACGGATTGCTATCCACCGAAACTATCGAACCGGACAATGCCGCGTTACGGCTCGACACCAGTTATACCTTCGATGTTTTCGGCAATAAAAAAACCGCCACTGTGATCGGCACTGGCATTGTCAGCCGCAGCAGCACAACCACCTACGACACCAAAGGCCGCTTCCCGGTCAGCGCCAGCAATGCCTTGGGCCACGCCGAGACGCGCGTCTTTGACCCCAAATTCGGCAATGTCACCAGCGTCACCGGCCCGAATAATCTGACCAGCAACTTCGTTTTTGACGGCTGGGGCAGACCCACCACCGAAAGCGGGCCGGATGGTGTGGTGACCACAACCACGCGCAGTCTGTGCTCCAGTAATTGCCCTTATCTTGGCGCCTACACTGTCGCAATCAGCAAACCCGGCGCGCCCACCGTCACTGCCTATTTTGACAAATTCAACCGCGAGTTGCGTCGCAGCAGCCCCGGTTTCGATGGACGTTTGATTTACAAAGACACCGAGTACGACAATCTGAGCCATGTCTCCCGCGTTAGCCGCCCCTATTATGCGGGCGACGCGATTGTCACCACCACTTTTGGCTACGACCTGCTTAATCGCACCACAAGCGAAACCGACGCGCTAGGCAAGACCAGCTATTTTAATTACTACGGCCTGACCACCACCAGCACCAACCCTCTCGGCCAAAAGCGCATCAGCGTCAAAAACAGCCAAGGCCAATTGATGAACGTGACCGACACCCTCAACAACGTCATCCGCTACAGCTACGACCCGTTCGGCAACCTGCTGACCACCACCGACCCGGCCAACAACGTCACCTCGCTTAGCTACGATTTGCGTGGCCGCAAAATTGCCATGAATGACCCGGACATGGGCGCATGGAGCTACACCTACAACGTGCTGGGCGAACTGCTTACCCAGATCGACGCCAAGCTGCAAGTGACCACGAATACTTACGATGTGCTTGGTCGCATGACCCGCCGTGCCGAACCCGACCTGATTACCACTTGGACCTACGACACCGCCGCCAAGGGCATCGGCAAGCTGGCCACGGTTGTCACTGACAACGGCCAGGCGCGCAGCTTCAGCTACGACACCCTGGGACGGCAGATCAACACCACCCACACCATAGGTACGACCACATTAAATGCGGTCATCAACTACGACGACAAAGGCCGAGTGGATAGCCAGATCAATCCAGCCGGTTTACAAGTGCAGAATGTTTACAACGCCAACGGCTATTTAAGCCAGATTCGCAACTCCGCCACTCTGCAAGTGTATTGGACGGCCACTAATCTTTCTGCTGACGGCCAACTCACCGATGGCATCTTTAGCAATGGCGTGGTGGAAGGCCGCACGATAGACATGCTGGGCCGCACCACCGCCGTGACCGCCGCCCACACGCTGGGCACGGTCACGTTATTGAATTACACCTACGACCCGCTGGGCAACCTAAAAATACGCACCGACACCGCCCAAAATCTGACCGAAACCTTAGGCTACGACGCCCTCAACCGCCTGACCAGCGTCAGCAGCAGCAACGTCAATCAAGCGGCCAAAAGTATGCAGTACGACAGCCTCGGCAATATCACTTACAAATCCGACGCAGGTACTTACACCTACAACCCCGGCGGCGCAGGCAGTGTTCGTCCCCATGCCGTTACCTCTGTTGCGGGAGCATGGAACGCCAGCTTCCAGTACGATGCCAACGGCAACATGACCACCAGCGCAGACCGCACCGTCACCTACACCAGCTTCAACCTGCCGACCACGATCACCCAAAACAGCCAGACCACCACCTTGCTGTACGGGGCCAACCACGAACGCATCAAACAAACCGACCCGGACGGCAAAGTCACCCTCACCCTCAACCCGCGCTTGGATCTGGGCGCGCACTACGACCAGATCACCCACCCCAGCGGCGTTGTGGAAAAAATCAGCTACCTCTATGCCGGATCACGTCCCATCGGTATTTACTCGACCAATGCCAACGGTGTAAACGGCAGCAACACCCTGCGCTATCTCCATGTGGATGCCCAAGGCTCCATCGTCGCGATTACCAGCGGCGATAGCGCCAACGCCGGAGCGGTCATCGAACGCCTGTCCTACGATGCGTGGGGTAAACGTAGAAACCCGGGCGGCACGGACAGCAATGTCAATATTTATCCCCAGACCACCGACCACGGCTACACCGGGCATATGCACCTGGATAATGTCGGGTTGATCCACATGAACGGGCGGGTGTATGACCCGAGGTTGGGCAGATTCATGCAGGCTGATCCAAACATTCAGTCACCGGCGAATTTGCAGAGCTTTAATCGCTATACCTATGTGCTGAATAACCCGTTTATGTACACGGATCCGAGCGGGTATTTTTCGTTTAGAAGGTGGGTTGAAAATTACGTTAAATTTATGGTTGCACCGACACCGAGAAATGCTTTTAATTATGCTAGTAGTGGGCCGGGCATGGATCAAATTAACGCAGCACTGATGCGCAGTGAAATATTCCGAACCGCTGCAGGCATAGCCGCAGCGGCCTATGGGGGGCCATTTGGGGCGGCAGCTTTTTCAGGATATATGGCAGGGTTGTCTGGAGGTTCTGCCTCCGATATGGTCAGAGCTGGCGCGATCAGCTTCGGTACCTCTATGGCATTTAAGGCGGCGGGCGATATTGCACCCAGCGGCGTAGGTAATGTAGTGGGTCATGCTGTGGTCGGTTGCGCCAGTGCCGAGGCTAGCGGCGGCAATTGTGGCAATGGCGCGGCGGCAGCGGCTGCCGGTAGTGCGTGGTCGAACTACGGAATCAAGTCCAGTTCATTTGAGGCCAACCTGATCATGCATGCTGCCGTGGGCGGCACGGCCTCTGTGCTCGGCGGCGGGAAGTTCGAGAATGGCGCGAAGACGGCGGCGTTTGGGTATTTGTTTAATGAGTGTGGGCATGGGGATGGATGTGGCGGCTACAAATTGAAAACAGGGGTGCCGCCTCCATCCAGTGAGATTGATCAACTATTAAACTGCACAGCAAGCTGCGCAAACGAAAATCTCAGGGTAACATCAACCTCGGATTCACACGGTCCGAATAATCCACATACACGCGGCTTGGCTGTTGATGTGACCACAAAAAATCCAACAATCGTTATGCAGTGCGCGGCAAATTGTGGCGCTGTCTTTCAACTGAACGAGTATTCAGCCCCATCTTTAAATGCGACAGGCGGACACCTGCATTTTCAGCTTGTACCCGGGCGTGGAGGAATAACAGGGCCATACTATCCAAAAGAGGTGATGCCATGAGA
The DNA here is from genome assembly GCA_043755195.1 of Gallionellaceae bacterium. Classification (GTDB taxonomy): domain Bacteria; phylum Pseudomonadota; class Gammaproteobacteria; order Burkholderiales; family Gallionellaceae; genus Nitrotoga. The sequence goes on along the minus strand of JAYUTK010000105.1, from coordinate 5,173 downwards.
GTTGGATTGCTTTTTATAATGGCCGTGTGGATGCCTATAGCATTGGCAGATATGTTGTGCGAGAGCCTACCAAAGGACATCAGAGATATCCTCAAGACCGAGCCTCAATGGGAAATTCTTAAAATTAAAGACTTGGTTGAGGATGATCAAGCGTTATGGCAACAGCATCATATGGGGTTATGTCCTGGTGCGGTGGTTGTTAATCTCACAGGCAGCGGCGCAAGAAGTTATGCACTTGCATTACTAAAAGATAATGGCAAGCGTGGCGTTAGCGAAAAGGTAATTATCGCCACGTGGAAAAATGGTCGGCTTGTTAAGCACATATTAGATAAAGGGGTCAGAACCCTTAAAATTAAATCACACATTGACACAAAGCGTAACCTAATGCTAGGCTGACTTCTTGTCATCGAACGAAAGAGGCTGTCATGCGAACCACGTTGAATCTTGACGATCAATTGCTCACTTACGCCAAGCATCAGGCTGTCGAAGAGAGTGTTTCTTTGGCAGACGTGATTGAGAATGCGTTGCGTGAATCTCTGGCGAAGCCGAGGGCGAAACGCGAAACGATACGGCTGATAACTGCGTCCGGGCCTGGCGTGAAGCCAGGGGTGGACTTGGATAATGGACGTTCGTTATTGGATATCATGGATGATCCATCATGATGTTGATGGATGTGAATGTGCTGGTTTATGCGCACAGGGAAGACGCGAAGGATCATCGGGCGTACCGTGATTGGCTGGAGTCCGTGATCAATTCCAATACTGCATACGGTTTTTCAGAGCTGGTATTGAGTGGTTTTATACGGGTGGTGACTCATCCAAAAGTTTTTGAAAAGCCAAGCTCGCTGGAAGTGGCAGTTGCTTTTGCTCAGCAATTTAGGTCGCCGGATTACGCAGTTTGTTTGGCATCTGGCAGGAATCATTGGGATTTATTTTTGCGGTGTGCGCAGACTATTTCTGCGCAGGGCAACGATATTTCTGATGCTTATCATGCAGCGCTGGCGCTGGAGTGGGACTGCGATTGGGTTACCACCGATAAAGGGTTTCGCCGTTTCAAGGGGTTGCGGGTTCGCCATCCACTCAAATAGGGGCACGCCATGCCGAGAAAGCCACGGTTTTACGTGCCCGGAGCGCCGGTTCATGCGGTTCAGCGGGGACATAACCGATCAGCAGTCTTCTTTGACAATCTCGATTATCTGGAATATCTACGCTGCCTGAAGCAGGCCGCTGATAGCTGCGGTTGCGAGGTTCATGCCTATGTGCTGATGACTAATCATGTGCATTTGCTGCTGACGCCTGCGCGTGCCGACTCGGTGGGGCGCTTGTTTCAGAGCATAGGGCGACATTATGTGCGATATATCAACGAAACCTATCAACGACATGGCGGTTTGTGGGAGGGCCGCTATAAGTGCAATGTCATTGAGTCGCAGGGTTATCTGCTGTCGTGCATGCGTTATATTGAGATGAATCCGGTCAGGGCCGGTATGGTGGATCATCCGGCTAAATATCGCTGGTCAAGCTATGCGGCCAATGCGCTAGGTGTAAGTAATGCCGTCCTAACGGCGCAGGCCGAGTATGTGGCGTTGGGTCGTTTGCCTGATGCTCGCCAGTCTGCTTATCGTGCACTGTTTGACAGGGTGGCGGATTCTGATGAGTTGGCGCTGTTAAGGTGTGCTTTGCAAACGGGGACGCCGCTGGGTAATGTGAAATTCAAGATGGAAATTGAAGCGGCATTGGATTTGAAGGTTGGTTTTGCGTGCCGTGGCAGGCCGCGAAAGGAAAATTTGTAACGCAAAAAATTAGGCGCAGGCGATGAAATATGATCCGATTAGATTAGTACCCTGCCCGTTCGCCTGAGAGCCTGTCGAAAGGTGAATGGGCTTCGACGAGCTCAGCCCGAACGGAGTTAAAACTTCACCATGCCGGATCAATAGCGTTTCTGCCGGGAATTAAGACTATTTCCAGGTTTACACTTGGCAACGTCCGGCATTTTAAATTTCCCCGGCAATTTTGAGTTTATAGATGCGCGCTGTAGAATCAAAAAATCTCCTGCGGAATTTGTCCTTATGAATTTCTTACATACAACCTTCAGCTTCTTCTGGCGTGATGAGTCGCTTGCCGTCCTGTTGATGGTGCTGGGTCTTGTGGGGTTTTTGCTACATTTTCGCAAAGATGAACGAAAGAGTCTGTTAAATACGCTGGGATTTTTCTTTGTTTGCCTGGTGGGACAATTCATAAGCGGGCTGATTTATGCGATGGAATTCAAGCATAGCGCTGAGCTAGTGCATGAAGTATTCATCATCGGTTCTGGTATCGCGATCATTCGTTTGTGGAGTCTGCTGATTTTCCGCATCGTGTTGCCGATGGTCAAATGGACGCCACTGCGTATTACCGAGGATATTATTATCATCATTGCCTGTATCGCTTGGGGCATGGTGCGTTTACGCTATGCCGGGCTGGATTTGGGTAGCATCGTGGCGACTTCTGCGGTGATTACTGCGGTTCTCGCATTTGCCATGCAGGATACGCTGGGCAATATTCTGGGTGGTCTGGCCTTGCAATTGGATCATTCGATACAGATCGGTGATTGGATCGAGATGGATGGGATTTCCGGCAAAGTGGTAGATATACGCTGGCGCTCCACACTGGTAGAAACACGCAACTGGGAAACGGTGGTGTTTCCCAATAGCCAATTGATGAAAAATAAATTTATGGTGCTGGGACGTCGCACCGACATGCCGGTGCAGTTGCGGCGCTGGATATGGTTCAACGTCAGCATGGCTACACTTCCTTCAAAAGTGATCCGCGTGGTTGAGGAACCTTTTCGGCAAACCGATATTGCCCATGTCGCCAAAAACCCTCCGCCCAATTGTGTGTTAATGGAAATGAACAGCAAGGGTTACGCGCGCTACGCGCTGCGCTATTGGCTGACTGATTTGGCCGTGGATGATCCAACGGATGCCGCCATGCGTTGGCATGTGATGACCGCCTTGCAACGTGTGGGAATTAAATTAGCGATAGAAGAAGGTGATATTCACATCACCAGGGAAGATGAGCAATACGAAGAAGATGCCCATAGGCGCGAAATCCAATTACGCATTAAAACATTGCGCCGTGTAGAACTATTCTCAGGAATGACCGATGAAGAATTGCTGACACTGGCCGAACGCCTGCGCTACGCGCCTTTTGCCAAGGGCAGCATTATTACCCGGCAAGGAACCATCGCTCATTGGTTGTATGTCATCATCAAAGGCGAAGCTGAGGTCTATCTGGAAATGCCCGGCGGCGGGAAACGAACCGTTAGAAATCTGGTCAAGCGTAATTTCTTTGGTGAAATGGGAATGATGACAGGTGAGCCACGCGCTGCCTCTGTGATCGCAACAACAGACGTGGAATGCTACCGTTTGGACAAAGAGGTGTTTGAGGAAATTTTGCGCGCCCGCCCGGTCATAGCCGAAGCAATGTCTTTTGTCTTGGCAACACGGCGCGCAGAATTGGAGAGCATCTTGCAAAGCTTGGACTCAGAAAACTCAAACAAGGAAATCCCTCGTCAGCGCAGCGAAATTCTATCCGCCATGAAAAACTTTTTTGGTCTTGGCAATTAAAAATCGTTCTCATCTGCCAAGTTGAATCAGGGACAGGCCACGCTTTATAGGCATCTCTGTTATATGAGTTGATTCCCATAAAATTCGCTTATATGATGCACAGCATATTGCACAAAATTTTGTAACCTATAAGCGGGAGAAATAATCATGGGAATTTCTACATGTGATGTAGTGGCGTTTTCTCAGGCGCGCGCTAATCTTTCCGACTTGGCGGAGCAGGTCAAGGCCGGGGCGGAGAAGATCATTACCAAGAACGGCGAGAGTTATGTCGCCCTGATTGATGCTGACCGGCTTGACTACTACCACCGCCTAGAACGCGAGCACATTCATCTGCTGCTGCTTGATGAAATCGGAAAAGGGTTGGATGACGTGGCAGCCGGTCGGGTGAAGGATGCACACCAGACTATCCAGCGGCTCAAACGTCGTCGCGCAGCCTGAGCCGAGGTATTAGTGGCAAAGAAAATCACTGTAAAACTGACCGCCAACTTCGAGCGCAACCTTGAAGCGATTGAGGCGTTTCTGGACGAGGTGGATGCTCCCCAAGTTTATGACCGTCTGCTTGACGAACTGACCAATACTTTGATCCCCAACCTTGAACATTTCCCGGCGATGGGGCGGCCTTTTCTTGAGCGGCCTGTGTGTTCTGTGGAAGTGGCAAATGCCCTTGAGCGCTTGCAAGGAAAATTGCGTGGCGGTGAATTGCGCGAATATCTGTTTGCCGATTATCTGGTGCTGTATGCACAGTTTGATGCAACCATTCATTTGCTATCGGTCAAACATCACCGTCAGCTCTCGTTTGATTTTCAATCGCTATGGCCGACAAATTAATGGAATCTACATGACCCCGTATATTCCTTGCTCCATGAATTATTTATTTTGCACGTTTATAGTTATAGTGGAAAATCTCCCCCTTTGAAAAAGGACAATGAATGTTAGATTTTATAATGGATTTTCTGGGTTAAAATTCGCTACTTCACAAAAATAAATAAAGCCCATGAAAGACATCTTCCTAGATTTTGAACAACCTATAGCCGAGTTGGCTGGCAGGCTCGATCAACTGCGCTTAACCCCTAATGACACCGCACCCAGCGTGGCCGATGAAATAAGTCTCTTGCAAAAAAAGATCCAGTCTTTGGCCAAGGATATATACGCCAAGCTGACTCCCTGGCAAATCTCGCAAGTATCACGACACCCTCAGCGTCCGTACACCCTGGATTACATTCAGAGCTTGTTTACCGATTTCGAAGAATTGCATGGTGATCGTGCGTTTGCCGATGATGTGGCCATCATCGGCGGGCTGGCGCGTTTTAACGGTCAAAGCGTGATGGTCATTGGACAACAAAAGGGACGCGATACTAAAGAGCGGCAGTACCGTAATTTTGGTATGCCACGCCCGGAGGGTTATCGCAAGGCATTGCGTTTGATGCGCCTGGCAGAAAAATTCGGCATCCCCATTTTGACCTTTGTTGACACGCCGGGTGCTTATCCCGGCATAGGTGCAGAAGAACGGGGGCAATCCGAAGCGATTGGCAAAAATCTATATGCCATGGCCGAAATGCGTGTGCCGCT
>JAYUTK010000104.1:0-9831 GCA_043755195.1 Gallionellaceae bacterium | reverse complement strand
TCATAGTATCCGTTCGTCCTGAGCTTGTCGAAGGACTTGTTCTTACAGGGCTTGTGGTTCGACGGGCTCACCACGAACGGCCTAATGGATTATCTGGGATAAACCTAAAAACCGCAGTTGAACGATACGAACCCTTCGATAACGCCCGCTGCGCGGGCTACTCAGGGCGAACGGCTTCCCACCCAGCGGGTGAGTCCATGTTTCCGTTCGTGCTGAGCGTAGCGGCGGGGTTTGCTGCGAAGTCGAAGCATGCCAACTGCGGTTTTTAGGGTAAAAAAGCTGTCCTAACTTAACTTAAGGAGAATATTGAATGAACGCAGAACGCATCGTCCGTATCGTCGCAGGATTTTTTATCTTGGTTTCTTTGTCGCTAGGCGTAGAAGCCAGCCCCTTGTTTGTGAGTAAACATTTCTTGTGGCTCACTGTTTTTGTTGGAGCGAATCTGTTTCAGAGCGGCTTCACAAAATTTTGTCCGCTGAATAACATATTGGCAAAGTTTGGGGTTAAGAGCAGTTTTTAGCAGAATGTAATAGGTTCAGGCGCTGCCAGTGTGTTGCTGGGCTGCACTCTCGCACAGCCCAGCACAACATTAGACCACCATCCCTCTACCAATAGATCTCGGCCGTTGGTAGTAGAAAGTTAAAAAGGTCTGATCCTCCTACCACCAGCAGCGTACCGTTAGGCAGCAGTGTGGCGGTGTGGGCGTTACGTGCGGCGGCCAAATTACTAGCCACTGTCCAGTTGCCAGTGGCAGAATCGTACAAATCAGCGCTACCAAGTGTACCTTCACCAATACCCCCCGCCAGTATCACTTTACCGTTGGGCAGAAGCGTGGCGGTGTGGGAATGTCGCGCAATAGCCAAGCTGCCTGCTAATGACCAAGCGTTGGTAAGCTGAGTGTTGGCAAGCGGATCGTACAGCTCGGCGCTGGTGAGCGCACTAGGGTTAGCTCCCCCTGCCACCAGCACCTTACCGTTAGGCAGCAATGTGGCTGTATGACGATCACGCGCATTGGCCAAGTCCCCTGCCGCTGACCAGCTATTGCTGGCCGGATCATACAATTCGGCGCCGGTGAGAGCACCAGCAATATTCCCGTTACTCCCCCCCGCCACCAGCACCTTACCGTTAGGCAGCAACGTGGCCGTGTGGAAATAACGCGCAGCAGTCAAGCTCCCCGCCGCTGACCAAGTTTTAGCGACCGGATCATACATCTCAGCACTCGCAAAATAGCCATTGTCACCATACCCCCCCACCACCAGCACCTTACCGTTAGGCAGCAACGTGGCAGTGTGATAGTAACGCGCAGCGCTCAAGATGCCGACCTCAGTCCAAGTATTGTTGTCTGGGTCATACAGTTCGACACTTGTGAGTATGCCGGGAGCACCATACCCCCCCGCCACCAGCACCTTGCCATTGGGCAGTAACGTGGCCGTGTGGAGGAAACGCGCAGTATTCATGGGAGCTGCCGCCGACCAGATGCCAGTGGCTGGGTCGTACAGTGCGGCGCTGTTGAGTATGCCGCTATCACCAAACCCCCCCACTACCAACAGCTTGCCGTTGGGTAACAGCGTGGTCGTGTGGAAATAACGTGCAGCGCTCAAACTGCCTGTCGCAGACCAGATGCTCTCGGTCGTGTCATACAACTCGGCGCTGGCGAGATAGCCATTGTTGTTATACCCCCCGGCTAGCAGTAGCTTACCGTTGGACAGCAGCGTGGCGGTGTGATCGTAACGCGCAGCAGTCAAGCTCCCCGCCGCTGACCAAGTATCGGTGGCTGGGTCATACAGTTCGGCACTAGTGAGTATGCCGCTAACACCCAGCCCACCCACCATCAGCACCTTGCCGTTGGACAGCAGCGTGGCGGTGTGATCGTAACGCGCAGCAGTCAAGCCCACCGTCGTCGGTAACCAGACTTTGGTAATTGGGTCGTACAACTCGGCGCTGCTGAGAGCACCCGCGTTATTCCCCCCCACCACCAGCACCCAGCCATCAGACAGCAGCGTGGCCGTGTGATCGTAACGCGGAGCAGTCAAGCTACCCGTCGTTGTCCAAGTATTGTTGGTCGGGTCGTACAATTCGGCGCTGTTCAGAGCACTAGTGTTAGTCCCCCCTGCCACCAGCACCTGGCCATTGAGTAGCAGCGTGGCGGTGTGATCGTAACGCGGAGCAGTCAAGCTACCCGTCGTTGTCCAAGTATTGTTGGTCGGGTCGTACAATTCGGCGCTGTTCAGAGCACTAGTGGTAGCTCCCCCTGCCACCAGCACCCAGTCACCGGGCAGCAGCGTGGCAGTGTGGCCAGTGCGCGCAGCATTCAAGCTGCCCACTGACGACCAAGTGTTGGCGACTGGATCGTACAGCTCAGCGCTGGCAAGTATGTCGCTACCATCAGAGCCCCCCACCACCAGCACCCGGCCATCGAGCAGCCGCGTGGCGGTGTGGCCGGTGCGCGCAGTGGCCAAACTCGCTGTGCCAACAAAACCCACTTGCGGGCCGCAGATAATGTGCATCACCACATTCGCGCCGTTGACATTGCCCGTGCCACCATAAGTCTGGGTGCAGGACTGATTGACTGGCGGTGTGACGATGGACAAATTATAGGCCGCGCCATCGAGCTGATTGCCAGGGAAGGTGAAAGTGCCGTTGGCCGTGAGCGTCTTGTTCGTGTCGCCGTTAGCGATATTGATGCTGTTACCTGATGCCAAACCGCTCAGTGTGCCGCCCACGGTGTACGTGCGGTAAACCGTCAGGATGATGTTTTCTGCATGAACATTGCCCACTGACGCGAAGATAGTGCTGCTTCCCACTGCCACACCGGTGGCGATACCGGTGTTTGGTCCTATGGTCGCCTTGTCGTCACTGTAGGATGACCAGCTGGCAGTGACAACGCCGTCACTGCCGTCCGAATAAGTAGCGGTGGCAATCAGGTTGACCGTAGCGCCTACCAAGACGCTGGGCGTGGCGGGGGTGATGGCGATGGAGGTGATGACTGCGGGAGTGACGCTCAGTGTGGCGGTATTCGAAACCACAGCACCCGATGAAGTCGTGTATGAAGCTGTGATGCTGATGTTATTGGCCACCTCAGCGCCGGTGGCCAAACCGTTGGAATCGATGGTGACTGCTGTACTCGAAGCAGACCAAGTAACCGAGCCGGTGATGCCGCCAGTAGTGGTATCTGAAAAAGTGCCGGTAGCATTAAATTGAACCTGAGTGCCCTTGTAAATGGACTCTGTATTCGCAGGGGACGTGGTGATCGCGATACTATCCAGCTCCGCATCGGTGACGACAATGCGAGCGGGGGTGGTGGAGGTAACATTATTCATGGTAGCGGTAATTTCGACGATGGCGGGCGCGCTAACTGCTTCGCCAAACACCACTCCGGTGTGAATGCCTACGCTGGCCTTTGCGCTATCAGCTGATGACCAAGTAACTTCCTTAGTGATGTCAGATGGGGAGCCGCTCGAAAAAGTACCGGTGGCAGTTAGGTTGGTCGTTCTGCCTTTGGCGACGATGATGATGTCCGATGAAGGCGTGATAGTGATGGCCCTCAAGGTCGGCTCGGTGACGGTCAGCGTGACTGGATTGGAAGTAACGCCGCTCAACGAAGCCGTGATGGTGCTGCTGCCTAGCGCAACGCCGGTGGCTTCGCCAGTGCTGCTATCTATCGTGACTGCTGCACCTGAAGCAGACCAAGTGAGCAAAGTATTGCTGGAGATGTCGCCCTCGACACCATCAGAATAAAAACCGGTAGCCGTAAACTGGGCAGTAGTGTTTTGATCAATGGACACTGTTCCTGCGGTGATCGCAATTCTGATTAGCCTGGCCTCAGTGACAAAGATGTATGCTGGTAGTGAAACAATGTCTTTCGAGGTGGCGGTGACCAAAGTCTGGCCGACCCCAACACCGCTCATGGCACCCGTGATCTCATCGATACCGGCTATATCTGAATCTTCCGACATCCAGGTAACTTCATTAGTGATGAGGGAGATGGTGCCATCCGAAAAAGTACCCATTGCAGTCAGCTGGCTGGGCTCACCTTTGGCCAAGACAATCGGAGTTGAAACGTCCGAAGCCGGGGTGATGGCGATGCTGGTCAAGCTAGGCGTACCTCCGCCACCTCCGCCACCACCCCCGCCACCACCACAGGCTGTGACAAAAATCGCCAATACGGCGACCAGCAGAAACTTGAAGCTCTGCCCCAGTTTCGAGTGATTTTGTGTGCCAGAATAATTTGTACCGGAATAATTGAAACCAGAATAGCGCGCAGGGGTGGCGCTTTCAGGCATGAATAGACTAAAGCTATGTGTTTGTGTGTTGCTTAACATAAAAATATCCCTCGTTGTATTTAATGGCATTAATCCGCCAAAGTCTCCCCTGCACACTACGGGTACTCTGCAATACCTATCAAATTTTTCAGTTACGACTTTTCACCCATTTAAAAAATGCAATAGCGCACGAGATACCACTTCTTTTCAGGCTTTTTGGCCTTAACATTGTCGGCAGTTGCTTGCCATTTGTTCGGTATAATCTTAACGATCACTACAGCCGGAGCAAAAATCATGCAAGCTAGCACACCGTTCGTCTTGGAAGTCAGGCCCAAAGTTCCCGCTCGTTTAGCCCGGCTAGAAGAACTGGCCAATAATTTGTGGTATAGCTGGGACTTACCCACACGGGATCTATTTTCTCACATCCACCGAAACCTGTGGGATGCCGTCGGGCAAAACCCCAAGGCTTTCCTACGCAGCGTGGATGAACAGCGCATGATAACCGCATCCGAGGATCAGGTCTTTCTTGAGCATTACTATCGCACCTTGGCTGCCTATGACAGCTATCACACCAAGCCGGTACACAACCACCACACCCAAGGATTTGCTGAAACTGATCTGATCGCATACTTTTGCGCCGAGTTTGGGTTTCACGAAAGCTTCCCCATTTATTCCGGCGGCTTGGGCATTTTGGCGGGGGATCACTGCAAGTCTGCCAGCGATATGCACCTGCCGTTTGTGGGCGTGGGGCTGCTTTATCGGCGCGGATATTTCCATCAGACCATAGATGCCCAAGGCAACCAGAAGGCAATCTATGCCGATTCTGAATTTGAGAGCTTGCCCATTTCACCCGCACTGAGCCATGACGGATCGGCAGTCTATGTCAGTGTTGATTTACGCGAGCGCAGTGTAAAAGTCAAAGTGTGGCAAGCGCGGGTCGGCAATGTCACGATTTATCTATTGGATACCGATCTCGAAGAAAACTCCCAACATGATCGTGCCGTGACCCACCATCTTTATGGCGGCGACAAAACCATGCGTATCGAGCAGGAAATTGTGCTGGGTATTGGCGGTGTTCGCGCACTTGCGGCAATGGGCATCAAGCCTACGACTTGGCACATCAACGAAGGTCACGCAGCGTTTATGATGTTGGAACGTATGCGTACATTGATCGCTCAGAACATGGATTTTTTGAGCGCGCTGGAAGCCGTTGCCGCGTACACGGTGTTTACTACACACACCCCCGTTCCCGCTGGGCACGATCATTTCAACCGCGACATGATGATGCCGTATTTTGAAAAATATTACCCGCAGCTAAAAATCAGCCGTGATGAATTTTTTGCTTTGGGCTATGTCTCGGATACGGCGGATTTCAATATGACCACGCTGGCTATCCGCTGCTCACGTTTCCACAATGGCGTATCGCGCATACACGGCAAAGTTTCTTCGGAAATCTGCGCTGAAATGTGGCCGGAAATCGAAGCGGAAGAAAACCCCATGAGCTATATCACCAACGGCGTGCATACCCCCACTTTTCTAGCCAAAGAATGGCCGGAAGTGTTTGTTCGTTTCCTCGGCTGGGACTGGAGTCAGCATATGGCCGATGCTGGTTTTTGGGAAAAAATAGACCATATTCCTGACCACCAATTTTGGAGTGTACGCGGCTCGCTCAAATCGAGAATGTTGCAGCTGATACGCCACCGCGTCAGCTCGCAACATGCACGCAATCACGGTTCAGAAGCGCACCTCGATCGCATCCTGAAATATGCTGATCCGGCCAATCCCAACATACTCACCATAGGCTTTGCCCGCCGTTTTGCAACGTATAAACGCGCCGCATTGCTGTTTGAAAATTTGGAATGGCTGCGCCAAATCACCGGCGATGCAGAACGCCCGGTGTTGTTCATCTTTGCTGGCAAGGCACACCCTGCAGACATTCCGGGGCAGGATCTGATTCGCCGCGTGACCGCAATTTCCAACATGCCAGAATTTGAAGGAAAAATTCTGATGCTAGAGGATTACGATTTGCGCCTGGCACGACGCATGGTGGCTGGTGTGGATGTATGGTTGAATAACCCGCTCTATCCGCTGGAAGCCAGTGGTACATCGGGCATGAAGGCCGCCATGAATGGCGTGCTTAATTTATCTGTGCTGGATGGTTGGTGGGACGAAGGCTATGCAAAAGGAAATGGCTGGGCAATCAAGCCGGTTTCTGAATCCCTGCCTGAGGCGCAACGCAATTACGAAGAAAGCCGAACGCTGTATGAGCTGTTACAAGACCATGTGATTCCCACTTATTACGATCACAATAAAATGGGCTTCCCTGAGGAGTGGGTCAAGATGTCCAAGCGCTCTATCGCAACCTTGCTACCCAGTTTTAATTCCACGCGCATGGTGGGTGAATACGTCGCTAAAACCTATGTACCTGCTACCCGGCAATATCGTAAATATTGCGAAAACAATTTCGCGGGCGCTCGTCAGATTGCGACTTGGAAAGATACCGTGCGCCATGCTTGGCCTGGGGTCACTATCCGCAGCTTGGGTGCGCCCAAATTAAGTGTTACTTTTAGCGAGAACGTACATGTTGATGTGTCAGTTCAATTGAATGGCCTGAAGCCTGCTGACGTGGTGGTGGAAATGTTGATCAGTCATCAATCCAACAAACAAAAGCTCAAGCGGGCTGCTCGCCACCCATTTAAATTTCAAGGCGACGACAGCAAAACGGGGGAGCAAATTTTTTCACTGGATTTAACACCGGATTTGTGCGGCAAACTTGAATATCGCATACGAGTTTATCCTCATCATGCCATGCTGACCCATCCCTTGGAAATGGGCTTTATGCGCTGGCTTTAAGGTTACACTCAGATAATCCATAAGCCGTTCGTGGTGAGCCTGTCGAACCACAAGCCGCGTCAGAACAAGCCATTCGACAAGGCCTTTAGTCCTGAGCGCAGTCGAAGGATCAGGACGAACGGATACCGGGAAATTACACCGGATTGTGTCTAAATGGTTTATCTGGATTAAATTTCCTTAAGTATTCTGCACCACAATTTTCGGAAACGCTGCGCTGTGATCCTGTGCCATCTCTGCGATCTTGACTGCCACGCGCCGCGCGATTTGCTTATATTCTTTAGCAATCTGTCCATCCGGGTCGGCCACCACGGTCGGCGTTCCAGAATCAGCCTGTTCGCGGATGCGAATATCCAAGGGTAACCCCCCTAAAAATTCGACGTTGTAATCAGCGCACATTTTCTCACCGCCGCCGCTGCCAAAAATATGTTCCTCATGTCCACACTTGGAGCAGATGTGCGTACTCATATTTTCCACAATGCCCAATATCTTGATGTTCACTTTTTCAAACATCTTGAGACCTTTTTTGGCATCCAGCAAAGCAATGTCCTGCGGTGTGGTGACGATAATCGCACCGGTCACCGGCACTTTTTGCGACAGCGATAACTGAATATCGCCAGTACCCGGCGGCAAATCCACCACCAGATAATCCAGATTATCCCAGCGCGTCTGGTGCAATAATTGATCCAGCGCCTGCGTCACCATCGGGCCGCGCCAAACCATAGGCGTATCGTCACCCTGTATCATAAAGCCGATGGACATGGCTTGCAGCCCGTGCCCCTCCATCGGCTCGACTGACTTGCCATCGCGCGATACTGGCTGGCCGGTAATGCCCAACATAGTCGGCTGCGAAGGGCCGTAAATGTCTGCGTCCAGCATGCCGACTTTCGCGCCCTCGGCGGCCAGCGCCAGCGCCAAATTGACGGCAGTGGTAGATTTTCCCACGCCGCCTTTGCCACTGGCCACTGCAATAATATTTTTCACCCCATCTACCAGCTTCACACCGCGCTGCACTGCATGGGGCACCACCTTGCTGCTGACATTGACGAACAGCGCATCTATGCCCGGCAAGGCGTGAAGCAGATGCGCTTCTACCATCGTCTGTATTTCAGACCATACACTTTTCGCCGGATAACCCAACTGAATATCCAGCGACAAGGCATTGCCGCTGATCTTGATATTCTTCACCGACTTGCCCGCCACGAAATCTTTTTTAGTGTTGGGATCAATCAACTGTTTCAATGCGGCTTGTACGTCTGCTTCAGAAAAACTCATGGGATGTTGGCGTTTTATGTTTGGGGGGCAGGCATTCTACCCAAGATTGCCGCCCCCGCCTATAGCCGAGTTTGTTACAATTGCCGCACTTTTCAAGAGGTTTTTCATCCATGTCGCGCAAGATTCTCGTTACCTCCGCCCTACCCTACGCCAATGGCAGCATCCACCTCGGACATCTGGTTGAATACATACAGACCGACATCTGGGTGCGCTTCCAAAAAATGCAGGGTCACACCTGCCATTACGTCTGCGCTGATGACACACATGGCACACCCATCATGTTGCGCGCCGAAAAAGAAGGCATCACACCGGAGCAATTGATAGACCGCGTGTGGCATGAACACAAAGCGGATTTCGACGGATTTCATGTCGCGTTCGACCACTATGGCAGCACCAACAGTGTTGAAACCAAAGAATATGCGGAGACGATTTATCGCAAACTCAAAGATGCTGGCTTGATTGAAGTGCGCTCGGTGGAGCAGTTTTATGATCCAGTGAAGCAAATGTTTCTGCCGGATCGCTTCATCAAGGGCGAATGCCCAAAATGCCACGCCAAAGATCAATACGGCGACAACTGCGAGGTGTGCGGTGCAACCTACGCGCCCATCGAGTTGATTAATCCCTATTCCGCTGTATCCGGCGCGCAGCCGGAGCGGCGCAATTCTGACCATTATTTTTTCAAATTGTCCGATCAGCGCTGCCAGAATTTTCTGCGTGAATGGACCAGAGGCGGCGCGCTACAAGCCGAAGCCGCCAACAAAATGCAGGAGTGGTTGGGCAGCGAGAGTGAAAATAAATTAAGTGACTGGGACATCTCACGCGATGCGCCGTATTTTGGCTTTGAGATTCCCGATGCGCCGGGAAAATATTTTTATGTATGGTTGGATGCGCCGGTGGGGTATATGGGGAGCTTCAAGAAATTATGCGATGCCGAGGGAATCAACTTTAATGAATACTGGAAAGCGGATTCCAAAGCTGAGCTATACCACTTCATCGGCAAAGACATCCTCTACTTCCACGCGCTGTTCTGGCCCGCCATGCTGCAACACGCCGGTTTCCGCACGCCGACTAAATTATTCGCGCACGGCTTCCTCACGGTGAATGGGGAAAAGATGTCCAAGTCACGCGGTACGTTTATCACGGCCAGAAGCTACGTGGATCATGTAGAAAATACTGAATACCTGCGCTATTACTATGCCTCCAAGCTGAACGGCACAATGGAAGACCTAGACCTGAACCTTGATGATTTCATCGCGAAAGTAAACAGCGATTTGATTGGGAAGTACATCAATATAGCGAGTCGCACTGCTGGGTTTATCACTAAATATTTTGATGGGAAGCTTGATAACGCAGTACACAATCACCCGTTGATTAAAAAAATAAAAGATGCAGCCCCAGACATTTCCAAGCACTATGAAAATCGTGACTACAGCCGTGCCTTGCG
>JAYUTK010000103.1:0-33277 GCA_043755195.1 Gallionellaceae bacterium | reverse complement strand
AGGCACAATCGCCTCTGTATCGCACGTTACGCCTTGCCGGATCGGGCAGATTTGCAATGGAAATATTTTAGGCATTCAGGAAGCCGAAAATGAAAATCGCAGTTTGCTTTGAAAAAAATCCACCCAGAACTGAAACAGGGTTTCAGAATGGGGTTTTTATACAGCGTCGTTAGGGCCTGTGCTCACACCAGTCGGAAATTGCGCGGGGCGAGCCGCCGATGTTGATGCCTGTATTTCTTCCAGGTTAGTCCTGCCGTCTTGATCACTATCCATCGCATACATGGTGTTAGTGGTGGGGATTGGGCTTGAGATTGGACTTGGAGCCAAGCCATTATAAATAAAATAATCTACGCTACTAGAATAACCAGGGACAGGACCATTCCAGTTGGCGTGACAGTTACCGCACAAATAAGCCACAGCTGATGTGGGGAAGGGAATCCTAATAGCAGCATCCAGATCGCTCGGCCCAGCCTCAGCCACACGCGGAGTGAACATGGCAAGGAGGATAACCATAAAGGCAAGCGTCACACCCAATGCCTTTGACGTCATATTTCGCGCCATGACAGGCTGGGCATCAATCCTATCCAGCCGCTGATTTGTAACAATTGAAGTTTCCATTTTAGATCCCCCCGTCTGAACAAAAGTTAAAAAACAAAAAATTACAACAGCATTGGCAAGATCATATTTTATGTGGCCTTAAATTACCAGTTATATGTTATTTCATAGCAAAATCTGTGGAATTCCATGAATACACGCACGTTAATACAGTGGGGGCAGTAGAATTTCAAGAAATACTGTTTGGGGGCGTTGCCTGAATCTCAATCGTGAATATAAGTTAAGTAAGGTTGAGCTAAAATGCCGGTCTTGTTCCAAGTTCAGATAGAAACGATCACTGATAAAATGGAATTCGAATAAATTATATGTCTGACATTCTTCATAAAATTCTCACCGTTAAAGCACAGGAAGTGTCAGCAGCGCGAGCTGTAAAACCGCTGGCAGCAATGTGTTCAGAGGCCGCATCCGCCACTCCTCCCCGCGATTTTGTCGCTGCCATCCGCAATAAAATTGCAGCAGGCCAGGCGGCAGTGATTGCTGAAATAAAAAAGGCCAGCCCCAGCAAGGGTGTGCTCCGTCCTGACTTTCGCCCGGCAGAAATTGCCGCGAGCTATGCACAGCATGGTGCAGCGTGCTTGTCGGTGCTAACAGACCAGCAGTTTTTTCAAGGCAGTGCCGATTATTTGCAACAGGCTCGCAATGCTTGCGCCATTCCCGTGCTGCGTAAAGATTTTATGGTGGATGAATATCAAATTTACCAATCGCGGGCGATGGGAGCAGATTGTATTTTGCTGATCGCTGCTGCATTGACCCTGAACCAGATGCAAACTTTTGAAGCGCTGGCGCGCAAGCTGGGCATGGCGGTGCTGGTGGAGGTGCATGATGCGGGCGAACTGGACATTGCGCTGCAATTGCACACACCGCTGATCGGTATAAACAATCGCAACCTGCGTACTTTTGAGGTGAGCCTGCAAACTACGCTGGATTTATTGCCTGGCATCCCAAAAGATCGCATTGTGGTTACCGAAAGCGGCATCTTTCATGCGCAGAATGTGCAATTGATGCGCCACCATCACGTCCATACTTTTCTGGTGGGCGAGGCTTTCATGCGCGCATCTGATCCCGGGTTGGAGTTGGCGCGGTTGTTTAATCCCTGAATACCGTTCTGGCACCTATCAGCATAAGCGAAATCAGCACTAACATCGCTGCATTTCCCCAACGCACATAGGGAGTGCTGCCTGTATAACCTTGCGCCCATCCACTGAGTGTGCCTTCTTCGTGCTGCGGAAGCATTTGTAGCACCTGACCATTGCGATCAATAATCGAAGTGACGCCGGTATTGGTGGCGCGCAGCATCATGCGCCCGCTTTCAAGCGCACGCATCTGGGCAATTTGGTTGTGCTGTATTGCCGCGTGCGATTTTCCGTACCAGGCATCATTGCTGACATTGACCAACAACGTCGCTTCTGGCAAATAGCGGATCACTTCCTCGCCGAACACATCCTCATAACATATCTGCACCGCCACGCGCTGTCCCGCCACGCGCAGCACCTGCTGCCGTGCGCCACCACGCGCCAGGTCAGACATGGGGATATGCAACACCTCGTTGATAAACCAGCCCAGCACTGGGCGCAGCGGAATAAATTCGCCGAACGGAACCAAATGATTCTTGCGATAGCTTTGACTCTGTGCAGTGCCTAGTGTGAATACGCTGTTATAAAACAGCCCCTGCTCGCGCTCGAAAGCGCCTATGAGCAAATCGCCTCCCATTTGGCGCGCATGGTCGCTCAAAATTTCTCGGTAATTTTCCGGTAATTCATGGCGCAATAAAGGCAGCGCGGTTTCCGGCAACACGATCAATCGGGCATCACTGTGCAACACCAAGCGCCGATAGCTTTCTAACGTACTGACTAATTTATCTTCGTGGAATTTGAGTTCTTGCGGAATATTGCCTTGCACCAAAGCTACCTTGATCGGCTCGCCAGTAGGCGCTGTCCACTGCACCATGCGTAGCATCGCCCCGACACCCCACAGTAAAACCAGCGCCAGCAGCGCCGCCCTGCCCTGCTTACTCCAGCGCACCTGCCACAACAACGCCAACAAACCCGCACTGACAGCCACGGCTAGGGATACGCCATACACACCAATCACAGGCGCATACCCTGCCAATGGGCTGACCGGCACTTGCGAATAACCTAATGTCAGCCAAGGGAATCCCGTGAAGAGTAGCCCGCGCAGCCATTCTGTCATCACCCACAGCGCGGGCATAATTAACACCAAACGTAGCCAAACCGGGGCATGAAAGTGTGCTTGAAGAAAACCCGCGAACGCAGGCAGCGCCGCCGAAACGGCAATGAATAGCAGGCTCGCAGCCAGCGCTGGCAAAAAAGACATATCGCCATAATCGTGTAGCGCGATATAAATCCAGTCCAAAACGCCAGTCAACAAGCCCATGCCAAAGATGAAGCCCAACCATGCTGCCGCGCCTTTTTCAGGTGTACGCTGCCAAGCCAAAAATAGCACAGCCAGCGCAAAAACCACCAACAGAAATAGCGACCACGGCGCAAAGCCCGTCACTGCCAGCAGACCAGCACAAAAGACCGTCACCGATTGTTTCAGACGCGGGATATTCAGCATGAATGGGGGAATAGATTGATTTTGCGGATTATACGGTGTAATTTTCGTTCCTGAAGTAACCGTGTCCTGTAAAATTCATTTTTACATATCTGAAAAAATCATCGGAACAGCTTTAGAGACATGCCACTGAAAACTGAGAAGCTCGCCATCCTGTTTGCGGATATTAGCGGCAGCACTGAACTCTATGATAAGCATGGAGATGGTTTGGCACGGCAAATGGTAGCAAGGTGCATTAACACCATGTCCGGCGCAGTTCACAGCCATCAGGGTACGCTGATTAAAACCATAGGTGATGAAATCATGTGCCGGTTTCCCAGCGCCGAAGCGGCTCTGCGCGCCGCATGTGCCATGCAAACGGCGGTAGAAAATTACCAGCCATCGAACACGCTGCCGCTTTCTGTTCCCATGCATATCCGCGTCGGTTTTAACTATGGCGATGTTATTATCGAACAGGATGATGTATATGGCGACACCGTCAATGTTGCCGCGCGTATTACGGCCATTACTCGATCCCGCCAAATATCAGCTACACAAGCAGTGATGGATGCTTTGCCGCCCGCACTGCGTCAACAGGCGCACAAAATTCGACGCACCGAAATAAAGGGAAAACAAGAACAATTCGATATTTTTCAAATCGAGTGGGATGCGGGTGATATGTCACGCACCCGAATAGGCGAAGCGACCTTACGCATACCCATCAAAACCAGTGAGGAATTAACCCTGAATTACCTTGACCAAACACTCAAGATAAACGAACACCATAAAAATGCGGTGTTAGGTCGGGAACAAAGCTGTGAAATTATTTCACAGAATAGTTTTGCCTCGCGCCAACATGCGCGCATCGAATTCCGCTTTGGGAAATTCATATTGACCGATCAAAGCATGAATGGCACCTACATCAAATTCAACGACAAGCGAGTGCTCAGCGTTGTGCGCGAAGCCGTGGTGCTATTGGGTTCGGGTGTCATTAGCCTAGGGCAAAATTTCTCGGAAAATCCCACCGACCTCGTTAAATTTTCTGTCACCCCCGGCGACGCTTGATTCTAATAGCAGTGCGCGCCGCACACTACTCTAAAAAATGGAAAAAATTCGACTCTCTAAATTAATGTCAGAACAAGGCTTGTGTTCACGCCGCGAAGCAGATAGTTACATTGAAAAAGGCTGGGTGCTGGTGGATGGTAAACCGGTGACCGAATTGGGTACCCGCATAGACCCTACCCAGCGCATCACGCTGAATCGTGCCGCACAAAACAAGCAGCAGACCCGCGTGACTATACTATTGAATAAACCCATCGCTTATGTGTCGGGTCAGGCGGAAGATAATCACAAACCTGCCGTCACGCTGATTAGCGCAACCTCACGCTGGCCTGCCGATAAATCGCCGCTGCATTTTCATCCCATGCACTTAATGGGTATTGCACCCGCAGGCCGATTGGACATTGACTCACAGGGTTTACTGGTGCTGACTCAAGATGGACGAATTGCCAAACAACTCATTGGTGAAGACTCTGCCATAGACAAAGAATATCTGGTGCGCGTACAAGGGAAAATAATCGGCAACGGGCTGACCCTGTTAAATCACGGCCTGAAACTGGATGGCGTTGCGCTGAAGGCGGCAAAAGTAAGCTGGCAAAACGATGACCAGTTGCGCTTCATTTTGAATGAAGGAAAAAAACGCCAAATACGCCGCATGTGCGAATTGGTCGGACTAAAAGTCACTGGGCTAAAGCGTGTGCGAATTGGCAAAATAAGACTGGGCGATTTGCCGGTAGGACAGTGGCGTTATCTGGCCGAGAACGAGGCGTTCTGATTATTTAATCCCGCAAATTATTTTCCGAACTGGCGTTGGAATCGCTGCCAGCAGCGCCTCATCCCTGTCCAGCCAGATATTTCCCGGCTGTGCTGCGATGAGCGGTTTGTGATGCAGCACCACGCACAATGGTGCGATGTGTAGCTTGAAATGGGTGAAGGTATGGGTGAATGACAGCAGTGTTTTCCTATCGCTAATTTTCATACCTGATTGCTCGCACCAATCCAGCGCCGCCCTCGCATCTGAAAATTGTGGTGGACACCACAAGCCCCCCCAGATGCCGCTATTTGGCCGTTTTTCAAACAGGATGTCATTGCCATTCAGCAACAATAAAAAAGTACTGTGACGTTCTGGTATCACCCTGTGTGGACGCGGAACAGGCAGTTGCGATACTCGTTCCTCCTGATAAGCCACACAATCTAATTGCACTGGACAGATACCGCATTGCGGTTTACTGCGCGTACAGATCAGTGCGCCTAAATCCATCAAGCCCTGCGTATAAGCAGCGACATTTTTTTGTGGCAGCAATGATTCGGCTAGTTGCCACAAACTTGTCTCAATTTTTTTATCACCGGTATATCCCTCAATGGCTGCGTAGCGCGCCAATACGCGCTTGACATTGCCATCCAGAATGGCGCGTCGCTCATGGTAGGCCAAGGCGCTGATGGCTGCGGCAGTTGATCTGCCGACCCCAGGTAAGGCAAGAATCTGCTCAAATATTTGCGGGAATTTCCCCTCATAGTTTTGCATGACAAGCCGCGCCGCTGCATGCAAATTGCGCGCACGCGAGTAATAACCCAGCCCGCTCCAAAACGCCAACACCTCATCCACACTGGCCTGTGCCAGCTCAGCAACATGCGGGAAGCGCGCAATAAAACGCTGGTAATAAGGGATGACAGTGGCAACTTGGGTTTGTTGCAGCATGATCTCAGATAGCCACACATGATAAGCATCCGCCCCCTGCCAAGGTAATGTGTGGCGACCATGCTGGTGCTGCCATTTAATTATTCGTGCCGCAAAAGAAGGCTGCACTGAATTTACTGCCCTGCGTACTATAACTTGCGGCGAGAAAAGGTCAGCGTAGCATTCGTACCGCCGAAACCAAAACTGTTAGACATTGCGGTTTGCATGTTGGCGTTATCTATGCGCTGACGAACAATAGGCAGACCGTCAGCAGCGGCATCCAATGTTTCTATGTTAGCTGAAGCGGCAATGAAATTGTTTTCCATCATCAGCAAGGTATAAATTGCTTCATTCACGCCAGCCGCTCCCAGCGCGTGACCTGAAAGAGATTTAGTCGAAGCAATAGCCGGAATCTTGTTGCCAAACACCGCTCTGATTGCTTCCAACTCTTTGACATCGCCTACTGGCGTACTGGTTCCGTGAGTATTGATGTAATCCACCTCTCCCTCAACGCCCTGTAGCGCCAGCTGCATACATCTGGTCGCGCCTTCGCCACTGGGTGCAACCATGTCATAACCGTCAGAAGTTGCACCATAGCCGACAACCTCGGCATAGATTTTTGCCCCGCGTTTTTTGGCGTGTTCAAGCTCTTCCAATACCACAATACCGCCACCGCCAGAGATAACAAAACCATCACGATTAGCGTCATAAGTGCGCGAGGCTTTTTGTGGGCTGTCGTTATATTTACTGGAAAGCGCACCCATAGCATCGAACAGAAAAGCCATGGTCCAATGCTCTTCTTCCGCTCCGCCGGCAAACACAATATCCTGCTTGCCCATTTGAATTTGTTCCACGCCATTGCCTATGCAGTGTGCGCTGGTGGAGCACGCTGAACTGATGCCGTAGTTGACACCTTTAATCTTGGCTCCCGTTGCCAGACATGCGGCCACGCCGCTAGACATGGTTTTTGTGACCATGTATGGGCCAACTCGGCGCACACCTTTTTCTGCCAGGGTATTGGTCGCTTCCAACATGCTTTCTGTGGATGTGCCACCCGCGCCCACAATCAGTCCAGTGCGTATATTGGAGACCAGCTCCGGCGACAAAGCAGCATCGGCTATCGCTTCTTGCATGGCAATCCAAGCATAAGCATGACCCTTGGCCATAAAGCGCATAAGCTTGCGATCTATTAATTCACCCGCATTAAACTGGATAGCGCCACAAACATGGGAACGCAGACCGTGATCCGCATATTCCTGGCTAAAAACAATTCCCGAGCGACCTTCGCGCAGGCTCTCCAGAACTTCAGCCTTATTATTACCCAGACTGGAGACTATCCCCATTCCAGTGACAACGACACGACGCATATGCCTACTCTCCAAAATTTCCTGCTCTAAAAGTTATCTGTCTGGGTAAACAAGCCCACCCGTAAATCGCTAGCCACATAAATCTCTCGTCCATCCAGAGTCATGCTTGCATCAGCAATGCCCATGACCAACTTACGCATAATGACACGCTTAAGATCTATGGTATAGGTTACCAGCTTGCCGGTAGGCAATACTTGCCCACTAAATTTTACATCGCCAGCACCCAACGCTCGACCGTGTCCAGGCCCACCCATCCAACCCAGAAAAAAACCGACCAGTTGCCACATCGCATCCAAACCGAGACAGCCCGGCATCACTGGGTCACCGGCAAAGTGGCAGCCAAAAAACCATAAATCAGGACTAACATCTAGCTCAGCGATAATTTGACCCTTGCCATATTTACCACCCTCTTCGGTAATCGAAATAATGCGGTCGAACATCAACATGGGTGGCAACGGTAACTGTGCATTACCCTCCCCAAATAATTCACCCCGCCCACAAGCCAGTAGTTCTTCATAGGTAAAACTATTCTTTTTTTGCATGTGTTCTAGTTTATCGTTTAAATATTAAGGGATGTCCTGCAACTTGTGGTTGTAGCGAATGATGCTTAAACGTAGCTTACAGAAGCTGCTTTATGAGCAAATCGGCTCAGCACACATGAAAAAGCCGCATGTCGTGCAATTTAAAGTCGGAAGGTGTTACCCGTTCTTCATTGGCACTTCATGCGGCCTAAATATTACTTGTGCTTCAGTACATCGCTTTGAATATTATTCGATTGCGATATACCAGTCTTGACGAGTGTCAGTCCTGATTTTTTAATTGTCGCGCTTAACAAACAAGCCCTTTTGGCTTGCAAAATAAGCCGCTACATTTTCGATATCTTGCTTGCTTAGCCCTTCGGCCATGCTCACCATAATTGGATTTTTTCGCGCGCCGTTCTGGTAAGAACGCAGTGCGTTGCGAATATAATCCTCATTTTGCCCAGCAAGCCGAGGAAAATCGTGAGATGTGCTATTGCCATCCATGCCATGACATGCAGAACAAACTTCAGTAACTTTGGCCTTGCCTGCGTCAATATCAGCGGCAATTGCTTGGCCAGCAATCAGACTTAATACAGCTGCAACTATAGCGATTAGTTTCATTAATTTCCCCTTCGTGTTTTTCAATGTCCTGTGGACGAGTAATAAGCAGCCATGTCTGCAATATCCTGATCCGTCAGAGACGAGGCAATGTTTCTCATTGTAGAAAACGTACGCTCACCACTGCGGTACTGACCCAAAGCACTAGTCAGATATTCAGCGTGCTGCCCACCCAGCCTAGGCACTTGATAGACAGTTGGATAGGCAGTTTTATAGCCGACCTTGTTGTGGCAACCCTTGCACATAAAAGCTTTTTGCTTGCCAACCACTGGATCTCCAACCACCGGGCTGCTTATAGCTTCGACAACAGGCTCAGTCGAGCCCGCTTCCATCGCCCAGAGCGAACCAGAAAATAATAGAAAACCGCAGAAAGCCAGTCTTTTAAGTAATGCAGATTTATTCATACTCACCCCTTAATGTATAAAAACGCTAAAGATACCCATCAAACATTTCAAAAACGCGACTTTATATTATATCCATTGCGCTCGTCAACAGGATAATCCCAAATATCTGCAACTAATCCACGACAAACGCAAAAGTCAAAACAAATCAGATTACTATATTCAGTTGCGTCCGGTAGCTTTTGCTTGGAGCAACGCTGATTCAGCCCGCATGAGCAACTGCTCTAGCGTATCACTAGCGCGACTTTCGCTGATGCCCAGCGAAACGGTCACCGGGGGTAGGACATCGCCACTGGGTGTCATGACATTTGACTGACTTATATTTAACCTGAGCCGCTCTGCGGCTATACGACCTTCAGCCAAAGATGTGCTGGGTAGAAGGACAGCAAATCTCTCGTTGCTATAACGAGCAGCTCGATCGCGCGGGCGCATGCTGTCCAATATATTCTGTGCCGTATTACGCAGCGCTTGGTCTGCCCCCAAATTTCCATATGCCTTACTGAATTTCTGAAAATGATCAACCTCCAACAGCATGAGTGTGCTCGACTCATGATCCATGGTGCAGCGCATAATCTGCCTCTTAAAATCGCTGTTCATCCCCTGACGACTATACAGACCAGTTAAGTCATCAATGGTGATGTTTTTTGAATAGCCGCATTTTTGCTCCATACTTTCTACATATAAACGGTTGCTGACACGCATACGTTCAACCAGAATATTAAGCAAATTGCGTGCAGTTTTTTGCGAGTCATTTATAAGCGACCAAACTACTGCACGACCAATAACCAGCAGTTCACAATTCGTATCGGCAATGACATATGCAGAAACTTGTCCGTCATCCAGCAGGGTGGACATTTCACCGACGCAATCACCCTGGCCAAACATCTCAATGGCTTCCGATTTCGGGCTACCCAGATGAATACGTAGTCGCCCCGACAGAATAATATAAATGCTGTCATTTGGCTTTCCTACGGCAAGCAAGGTATCTTCTGCTTGCAGGGAGCGGCGGCCAAAATGATCCAAATGACTTTGCAGAAAGACGCGCGGAACACCGCGGAACAGTGAGCCGTTTACCAACAAGTTGAGAATATCGAAATGGTTAATGGCAATTCTCCAAAACAGTGATTTTTTTACCCGAAATGCAGGATTTTATCTGCAAAATACATGGTAACTCTATTTCCCTGTTGGTGTTAGAATAACTTATTCAATTAACCTGTTAGTTCCTTTGGAGTCAAGTTAATAGATTTTTAGAGTCATGAATAGCTATGATCTGCTCATTCAATTCCTGGGTATCCTAACCGGATTAGGCATCGTATGCTTTGCCGTCTTGTTTTTTTGGCTAACTAACCAAACGCAGCAACCTCCATCAATGGATAGGCGTCAACTTGATATGCAGGTTGCAACAGAGCGCAGACAAAGCGAACGAAGGCAACGTGATAGAAATCGGATGTATATGGAATGGTCAACTTAAATTTTCGAATATAAACAAATGAAAGAAGGGCGCTTAATGCGCCCTTCTTTTTTTAATACTCACTGCAAACAATTTTTACAAATTACCCTTACATATTATAAGCACGCTCACCATGTGAGGCTGTATCAAGTCCCTCGCGCTCTTCCTCTTCGCTAACACGCAGACCGATGGTTAGATCCACCACCTTGTAGCAGATGAAAGCCACTACTGCGGACCAAATGACCGAGGTCAGCACGGCTTGTGCTTGTATCCACACTTGCGCGCCGATTTCTGTATCAATAACGGTGTTATTAACGTAGTCCAGAATGCCGGTACCGCCCATCTTCCAGGAGTTAAATACACCAGTCAGCAATGCTCCCAAGATACCGCCGACAGCATGCACACCGAACACGTCCAGCGCATCGTCCGCGCCCAGCATTCTCTTAAGGCCAGTCACACCCCAGAAGCACACTACTCCCGCCAATGCGCCAATAGCCAAGCCACCGCCGATACCGACCCAACCGCAGGCTGGCGTAATGGCAACCAAGCCGGCCACTGCGCCTGAAGCTGCGCCCAGCAAACTGGGCTTGCCTTTTAACACCCATTCTGCAGCCAGCCAAGTCAACACTGCAGCAGCCGTAGCAATGAGCGTATTAGCAAATGCCAACGTGGCCGTCCCACCCGCTTCCAGTGCCGAGCCCGCGTTAAAACCAAACCAGCCTACCCACAGCAAGGATGCGCCTATCATGGTCATAGTCAAGCTATGCGGCGTGAAATGTTCCTTGCCGTAACCGATGCGCTTGCCGACCATGTAAGCGCCGACCAAGCCAGCTACACCAGCATTGATATGCACCACCGTGCCACCAGCAAAGTCCAGCGCACCCTTCTGGAACAACCAGCCGGAGGCGGCCACCGCCGCAGCAGCGGCATTGGCATCCGTGAAAGCATCAGGACCCGGCCAGAACCAGACCATATGCGCGATCGGCAAGTAAGAGAAGGTAAACCACAATGCGGAGAACAACAACACGGCGGAAAACTTCATCCGTTCAGCGAAGGCACCTACAATCAGTGCAACAGTAATGGCAGCGAAAGTGGCTTGGAAAGCCACGAATGCAAACTCAGGAATCACCACCCCTTTGCTGAATGTGGCCGCGTTAGCGACTGCACCGGTAACTGGATCAAATATCCCTTTCAGGAATAGTCTATCGAAACCACCGATGAAAGCATTGCCCGGCGTGAACGCCAGCGAGTAACCATAGATAGCCCACAAAACAATAATTAGCGCGAAGATGGAGAACACCTGCATCAACACCGACAACATGTTTTTGCTACGCACCAGGCCACCATAGAACAGCGCAAGGCCGGGGATGGCCATCAAAATAACCAGCAAGGTTGCGACCAACATCCACGACGTATCGCCCTTATTGGGCGTGGGTGCGGGTGCGGCTACGGGAACAGCCTCTTCTGCAACAACAGGCGCATCGGCGACTGTCATTACCTCCATAGCACTGCCCGCAACAGGTTCATCCGCTGCCACAGCAGCACCTGCTAACCCACACAACACGGCCAGCAGCGTGAAATACATAAAAAGCTTAGTCATAATAGTCCCCTTATAGCGCATCCATACCGGTCTCACCGGTGCGGATACGGATGACTTGTTCGATGTCGTGGACGAAGATCTTGCCGTCGCCGATTTTGCCGGTTTGTGCAGCTTTTTCGATGGCCGCGACTACTTGATCGAGAATGTCCGCCCTGACAGCCGCCTCAAGTTTGATCTTGGGCAAAAAATCTACAACATACTCAGCACCCCGATACAACTCGGTATGCCCCTTTTGCCGCCCAAAACCCTTGACCTCAGTGACCGTAATGCCCTGCACACCTATTGCAGTCAGGGCTTCACGCACTTCGTCGAGCTTGAACGGCTTGATGATAGCGGTGACCATTTTCATTTCACTCTCCTTGAATAAGGGCAGGATTTATCCCGCCCTAGGTTAGATTAGAACGAGCGTGCTAAGGACAGCACCGCTACATTTTTACCTAAATATTTGTTGGTGCCGCTTGTATACTGAACCTTGTTGGCATTAGTACTGCTGTATGCCAACCCTACCGCATAACCACTAAAATCCTTGCTGACGCTCAGCTTGTAGTCAGCGTAGGTTGGCGTACTTGAAGCTGCCACCAATGCGTCTGTTGATGATCCTTTGTAAGTTTGCTTGCCATAGTGAGCGCCTAGCGTCACGCCAGCATCTGGGATAGGGTAGCTCACGTTCAATTCGACATAGCTAGTACCTTTGGCATCAGATATGCCAAACGTATCTCCCAAGCTGTAAGAGTATTTAGCCGTTACGATGGAGTAGCTCAACGCACCATATATCTCGTTGGTGTCCGCTTTTGCTGCACCCGATGGAAGAGTGGCTGTATAGCTTGCCGGGTAGTTATATCGCAGGAAACCGATGTCATAGCTTAAGTCTGTGGCAAAACTGTTCTTAAAGCCAAGATAGATATCCAATTCCACTTGTGCACTAGTTGCTCCGGTTACTGCCGGGCTGTCCGTCAACCAACTAATGCTGGAACCCCACACGCCAGCATAAAAACCACCGGTACGCGCGTAATCAAATCCACCCTGTATGGCCGGCTTGCCCCCGGTTTGCGAGATGCCGCGATACAGATAATTGCTAAACAAGCCGACATTTGAGGTAATGGTGTGATGTGCTGTTTCTGGAATAACGTGTTTACCTTCTTTATGCTCGGCAGTTTCCACATCTGCCGCCATTGCCACACCGGGTATCGCCAAGGCAGCCAAGATCAACGAATTCAAAAACTTGCTTTTCATAATGATGTTTCCTTTCTGGTTGGTTAAAAACGGGATAAAAATATCCGCCCCACGACCTTTAGCAGCTTCCATGCCACCACTTTTTATCATTACAAAACAAACAACTAAACAAAAATTTCGGGGGTGGCGCGGACATTATGCACCATTTTCATGCGGACATAACTAGCGTACGCACCCATCAGGTGCGGCACTCACGACAAGAAACTTTGCTACACTGCACACAACTTAAATATAAGGGGGTGCGCTGTGCTTAACACAAAGTTTTTCGATGAGATTTCTGCCAAGTTAAATGATCTGATGACTAGCAGCCCAGCCAAAGATTTCGAGAAAAATGCGCGTGCGCTGTTGGCACAAGGCTTTGCCAAGCTGGATTTAGTGACACGCGAAGAATTCGATGTGCAGACGCAACTGCTGTCGCGCACCCAAGAAATGTTGGCGGCGCTGGAAGCGCGGGTTGCCGTATTGGAAGCGCAACGCAAATAATTTTGATGCTACAAAAAAAAATTGGGGAACCCGTCATTCCCGCGCAGGCGGGAATCCAGCGCTTTTATCTAAGATGCTTTTCTGTCCTTGCCTCCCGCAATGCGGGAGAGTCTTTTCATGACTGGATTCCCGCCTGCGCGGGAATGACAGATTTATGAGCCTAGCCGTGCTCTACAGCCGCGCCCTGTCCGGCATGGATGCGGCACAGGTCACGGTTGAAGTGCATCTGGCCAACGGCCTACCCAGCTTCACCATCGTCGGCTTGCCTGAGGCCGAGGTGAAGGAAAGCAAAGATAGGGTACGTGCCGCCTTGTTGACCAGCCAGTTTGAATTCCCCAATCGCCGCATCACGGTTAATCTCGCACCCGCCGATCTGCCCAAGGAAAGCGGACGTTTCGACCTGCCTATTGCGCTCGGCATTCTGGCTGCATCCGGGCAGATACCTTCCAAAAGCCTGGCCGAATATGAATTTGCCGGTGAGCTGGCGCTCACCGGCGAATTGAGGCCGATACGCGGTGCGCTGGCCATGACCTACCATGCTGCACATTGCGGTCGCGCTTTTGTGTTGCCTCAAATCAACGCGGCAGAAGCGGCGCTGGTGGAAGATGCGACGGTGTATCCAGCTCAATCGTTGCTGCAAGTGGCGGCACATTTATCCGGCCGCACCGCGCTTATCCGCCATATAGCAGACGCTCAGCCCACGCTTCCGCACTACCCCGACATGCGCGATGTGAAAGGTCAGGCGCAATCCAAACGCGCATTGGAAGTTGCCTCAGCGGGCGGACACAGCGTGTTGATGAGCGGCCCGCCGGGTACCGGTAAATCCATGTTGGCTGCGCGCTTCCCCGGCATCCAGCCACAAATGACCCAAACCGAGGCGCTGGAAAGCGCGGCCATGCAATCACTCGGCGGCAAGTTTGATGTGGCAAACTGGAAACGCCGCCCCTATCGCGCACCGCATCACACCGCCTCGGCCGTGGCACTGGTTGGTGGCGGCAGCAATCCACGTCCGGGCGAAATTTCCATTGCCATGCACGGTATTTTATTTTTAGACGAGCTGCCAGAATTTGATCGGCATGTCCTGGAAGTGCTGCGCGAGCCTTTAGAAAGTGGCCGCATCACCATCTCGCGCGCCGCACATCGCGCAGATTTTCCAGCGCAGTTTCAATTGGTCGCGGCCATGAACCCCTGCCCATGTGGCTATTTAGGCCATTTCAACGGCAAATGCCGTTGCACACCCGATCAAGTCGCACGCTATCGCGGAAAAATTTCCGGGCCGCTCTTGGATCGCATAGACATTCAAATTGAAGTCCCCGCCGTGGCGCAAGAATCCTTGCTCAAGCAAGCCGATGGCGAAGCCAGCAGCAACATTCAGGCGCGCGTGGAAGCAGCCCGGCAACGCTCCATGCAGCGACAGAACAAACCCAATGCACAACTGACCGTGCCAGAAATTGATGTGCTATGCGCGCCCGACACACAAGGCGCGACGTTATTACATCAAGCGATTACCCGCTTCAATTTATCGGCGCGCGCTTATCACAGGGTATTAAAGGTGGCGCGCAGCATTGCTGATCTGGCAGGCAGTGAAAATATCCTGACGGCCCACATCGCTGAGGCGGTGCAGTACCGTAGAATGGATAGGCAGAGCTAAGAACCAAGCATCTGAATAAATTTCAAGATTTCTGCGATTGAACGTGATTACCTGTATGCTATAGGCTTAGAGAATCACTAAACCAGTAAGCACTGTTTTAATTTCTCAGCGAAGTGTAAGATTAAGTGTGCATCGAAGTTATGGAGAGTTTGAATGGCGAAGACAGTATTAGTTGTTGATGATTCTGGTGCCATCCTGAAAATGCTGGCATTCACGCTCAAGAGCGCTGGCTATGAAGTGTTGGAAGCAAGCGATGGGCAAGAAGCGCTGGAGAAAGCACAGACAAGGACTGCCGACTTGGTACTAACCGATCAGAATATGCCACGCATGGATGGCCTGACCCTCATCAAAAGCTTGCGTACCATGCCCGCTTATCGCAGCGTACCGATCCTGATGATTACCACCGAATCCGATGATGATATAAAAGCGCAAGGCAAGGAGGCAGGTGCCAATGGCTGGCTAGTCAAACCTCTCGGCCCACAAAAATTACTTGAAGTCATCAGGAAAGTTCTGGGTTAATTTCTTTGGTTACCTTCATAAAAAAAGGTGGTGCGGGCACTCTCGGTTACAACGATATGACCGCAGTCACCAACATTCTCGAAACACTGCTTGAAAAATTGCGTACGCAAGAGTTAACCCTCACCAAGGAAATGTCCAGCGCACTTCTCGAAGCGGGTGATGTGATCGCCGCGCAATCAGCCAAACATCGCGAAGGTGGAAAGGTAGATGCCAACGCAGTTAGTGCAATATGCGCCAAACTGGAGCGCTTCTTAAACGCCACTGACCCTAGAGAACTTGAAACGCACTCCGGCTCAACGTCGAAAGGGAATAACGGCGATGCAGCAGCGCAAGCAGACAACCTAGATTATGGATTTTTTGGGCAACAGCCTCAAGTTAAACCCACGACACGAGAGCAAGAAGAACAGGATAAGCAAGAAGATTACGGATTTTTCAGGCAATAAGAATTTTTCCTGTCAGCACACTCCCGTATGAAAATTTAAAGCTACACTTAAATATTTATACTAATTTATTTCGTGAGTAGCCCAATATAGCGACAATAACTGAATTTTTAGGGGTGGCCTGTTGAGCATAGATTTAAGCCAATTCTACAAACTTTTCTTTGAAGAAACTGCCGAGCACCTCGCAGAAATGGAGGCGCTGCTGCTGGCACTGGATATTGCTGCCCCCCCTCCTGATGACCTTAATGCAATCTTTCGTGCGGCGCATTCCATAAAGGGTGGCGCTGGTACTTTTGGCTTTAGTGACATAGCCGATACCACGCATATCCTCGAAACATTACTCGATAGATTACGCAAACAGGAAATGACGCTGACTGACGATATGGTCAGCGCATTCCTTGAGGCAGGTGATGTCATTTCCATGCAATTAGCCCGGCATCGTGGCGAGGGCAAAGAAGACAGCGGAGAAGTGCTGGCGATTTGTGAAAAACTTTCACGCTTGTCAACAAATTCACTTACTTCGGCGCAAGCTGCTGCCGAAGAAGATTCAAGCTACGGGTTTTTCATGGAAACGCCGGTGGAGCAAGCCAAGCGAGAAGATGTTCAAGGCTATGGCTTGTTTGAGGACTCACCTGATGCCACTTCAGACTCACCTGCCTCAGCCACTCCGCTAGCAAACCCCTTAGCTGAACATGGCAGGATAGGAAGTTCCGACCAACTAGGGCGGCGTGCCGCCGATGCACCCGGTGAAAGCGGCATACGCACTGGTATGCGTGCGACTGACAAAGTCGTGGTTACTCAAGCTGAAGCCACATCCATTCGAGTTGGTGTGGAAAAAGTGGATCAACTCATCAATCTAATGGGTGAAATCGTCATTACTCAAGCCATATTGGCGGTAGCTGCACAAGATATTGCCACTGAAAACGTCACTTTGGAACGCGGCCTGGAACAATTAGAACGCAATACGCGTGACCTGCAAGAGGCCGTGATGTCCATACGCATGATGCCAATCGCATTTGTGTTTAGTCGGTTTCCGCGCTTGGTGCGCGACTTGTCAGGCAAGCTGAACAAGCAAGTAGAAATGAAAATGGTAGGAGAAAATACCGAGCTAGATAAAGGGCTGATCGAAAAAATTTCTGATCCGCTTACTCACCTGATACGGAACAGCTTGGATCACGGCATTGAATCTCCCGACAAGCGTATTGCTGCCGGAAAAAATCCATGCGGCACCATTATTCTTAAGGCATTTCACCAGGGCGGAAATATTGTAATTGAGGTATCGGATGATGGCGCCGGTTTAAATCGTGGCAAGATATTGCAAAAAGCGCGCGAGCGAAGATTACCGCTGCATGAAGATATGACCAATCAGGATATCTGGGCGCTGATTATGGAACCTGGATTTTCTACCGCAGAAGTCATCACCGATGTATCCGGGCGCGGTGTAGGCATGGATGTAGTCAGACGAAATATAGATGAACTGGGCGGGCATATCGTACTTGATTCGATGGAAGGCTTGGGCATGAACGTCAGCATACGCCTACCATTGACGTTAGCCATTCTGGATGGCCTCTCAATTTCTGTTGGACAACAAACCTATATCATTCCATTAAATGCCATTGTCGAGTCATTACCGGGAACTGCTGCCGACATTAAAAGTGTAAGTAGCGGGCACGTCGTATATGTGCGCGGCCAATATCTACCCATCATATCCCTGCATGAAATTTTCAACATTAACACCAAGATCACTGAGCCGGAGCAAGGTATCTTGGTATTGCTGGAATCAAATGGCAAAAAAATCGCGCTTGCCGTGGATGAGCTCATTGGTCAGCATCAAGTTGTTCTCAAAAGCATGGAATCGAATTACCGCAAAGTGCCGTACATTTCCGGTGCAACCATTATGGGGGATGGCCGGGTGGCGCTGATACTGGATGTGGCAGCGTTGGTGCGTATCAATCAAGATGTGCAAACACGCGTTGAAATGGCGTGAGCAAGATAATTTCAGGAGGTGAATGATGCAAACGGTTCAAGAAATATCATCTGGTGGCCATTCATTGCAGGGCAACAACGAGTTTCTCAGCTTTACGCTGGGCAAGGAGGAGTATGGCATAGACATCCTCAAGGTGCAGGAAATACGCGGCTATGATGCCGTCACCTCCATCGCCAACACGCCCGAATTCATCAAGGGAGTAGTCAATCTGCGCGGCATCATCGTGCCGATTGTAGATATGCGCATCAAATTCAAGCTGGACAATATTACTTACAATGAGCTAACGGTAGTCATTATTCTGAATATTGCTCATCGTGTGGTAGGGATGGTAGTAGATGGTGTTTCAGATGTTCTTACATTAAAACCTGAGCAAATAAAACCTGCGCCGGAATTTGGCGGCTCTTTTGACACCCGCTATATTCTGGGCTTAGGTACAGTAGATGATCGCATGTTGATATTGGTTGACATTGAGAAGTTGATGATAAGCAGTGAAATGGAGTTGATTGAAAAAATTACCACTTAGAGACCTAACGAGAACAGGATCTTGCACTTTTTTAATTTTTCACGATAAGGGGAGAAACAATGAATCTAATAACTACAAATCGTAACCGGCAACGGATGACACGTTGTGGGTTCACGCTGCTGGCAAGCTTTTTACTCTCAGGCACAGCTTGGGCTGGTGACGCGGAGACCATTGCCGACCTACAAGCTAGGCTGGCTACAGTTGAAAGAGATGTTGTCCAATTAGTTGAGAATGATGGCAAAGTCTCGCCCACTGCCGGCATCCCAGTACATGGATTTTTTGATGCAGGCTTTACTCATGCCAGCAATGATGAGACCCGCATAGATCAAGCAGGTCGTGGGTTCTGGGCTAACGCGCTAGATTTTTATCTGACGCCCCAGTTCACCGACCGCAGCAAGGCATTGGTCGAGCTGATTTTTGAATTTGCGCCTGATGGCGGTCTAGCCACAGATCTGGAACGCATCCAATTGGGTTACACATTTAGCGATCAGCTCACGACCTGGATGGGACGCTTTCATGCTCCTTATGGTTACTGGAATACCGGCTTCCACCACGGCGCCCAAATTCAGACCTCCATCATGCGTCCTCGCTTCATAGATTTTGAGGACAAAGGCGGTTTATTGCCATCGCACGTCATGGGCGCTTGGGCAACGGGCGCTGCTGCTATCGGCAATTCCCGGTTGATCTATGATGTTTACGTGGGTAACGGCAATGCTATGAATATAGATACCACCACTATACCCTCGACAGACCCAGATCCCACTCATACTGGCTCGCTGGACATCAACAATGCGCGCGATAGCAATGGCAATAAATTATTTGGCGCTAACATCGCCTATAAAACGGGGGGTCTAGTCTTGGGGGCTCATGGCTTCACCGAGCATGTCACCCTGCGGAATGCAGATACGCTCTCCCCTGTTACCGGTGAAGTAAAGGTAGCCATGTCCGGTTTGTATGGGTTTTATGAAAACGACAGCTTGGAAGCCATTGCTGAGTACTACCACTTTAAAAATGATGACCTCACCCCTGCCGCGTCAGGAGCTCATTCGAGCCAGCTTGCCTTCGCCCAAGTTGGTTACACTCTAGCGGGAGTCTGGACGCCTTATGTGAGAGGGGAAAAAGCATCACTGAATCAGAAAGACCCTTACTTCAATAATCAACAATATGGCGTGTCCTATACACGGCAAGTGTTGGGTATGCGCTATATGCTAAACACCAAGGCGGCACTCAAACTCGAGGCAAACCGCACCAAGGAAGGGGATGGCATCTCCATTTCCGGCCCAGAAAATGGCAAATACCGGGAAGTCCGTGCTCAATATTCAGTTCGATTCTAAGGAGGGGATGATGCGATTCTATTCAACCAAAAAATCAATTAAGCTGTTGACTGTTTTGAGCGTGGGTTCTATATGTATTTTTGCCTCTGCTATTACCATGGCAGGCAATCTCTATATCATTGCTTATCCCGGCACAACTCTCACAGAGGCAGAGTTAAAAGAGGTATATGCAGGCGAAAGGCAATTTTCTGGCTCAATTAAATTAGTGCCAGTTGACAATGCGGCGGCACAAAGTGACTTTCTTAGCAAGGTAATGAAAATGGATGCTGCCGTATATGGGGCGCTATGGATTAAAAAAGCCTTCCGTGCTGGCTTAACCGCGCCAGAGGTCAAGTCCGGGGATGCTGAAATATATAGCTTCATCCACAAAACTCCAGGGGCTGTTGGTTACGTCAGCGTACCAATGGCGGGGGGGCAAGTGCTACATAAATATTAACGATTGCCGTCACCGCAAGTGAAATGCCTCGACAGGATGCGCTCTTCATCATCATGGCGCATCCAGCAATATTTTGCTTTACGATAGAAAAATTGGGCAATAGAAAAATTGGATAACAAGGAAACGATACATGAAAATTTCATTTAGCATCAAACAACGCTTGCTGAGCACCGCCCTACTCAGTCTGATCTTTGTAGGTATTGTTTCTGCCACTGGCTACTGGGGGGTAGTCCGCTTAAATGATGCCATGGCAAACATCCTACTAACCTCAAATGCCCAACATAATGAGATGCAGGCCGATACTATGCGTATCGCACTGCATGGTGATGTGCTTGCTGCTCTGCAAGCTGGGCAAGAAAAATTTGACCTCGTAAAAAAATCCAAGGATAGAAACTTGCTCATCAATGACCTTGAAGGGCATGCCGCCGTTTTCCGTGAAAAAATTGCGGCGAATGCCGCATTGCCACTGAATCAAGATATCAAGGATATTCTGCAAAAAGCAGAACCCGCAGTTGAACAGTACATTAAAACTGCCAGCACTATTGCTAATCTAGCATTTGAAGACAATGTTGCAGCCAATGCGCGACTACCCGAATACATAAACACTTTCAAAATATTAGCCGGCACCATGTTGGCCTTGGGCGACCTCATGGATGAAAGCATGAAAGAATCACAAAATGTCGGTCTGGCTCAAGGCATCGTCATAAAAAATACCATTATCACGACCATGGCCATTGCCCTCGTTTCAATTTTCATCATTTCTTTCTTGCTGATACGCAGCATTACGCGCCCACTTTTCAAAGCTGTTCAGCTTGCCAACACAGTCGCTTCAGGTGATCTGACCTCAAAAATTGAGGTCTATTCCAAAGATGAAACAGGCTTGATGATGCAGGCATTAAAGGAGATGAACGATAGCCTGTACGAAATCGTCGGCAATGTCAGAACGAGCGTTGACTCAATTACCACGGCCACAAAAGAAATTGCAGCAGGCAACAGCGATCTGTCTCAGCGCACCGAGGAACAAGCCTCGGCGCTGGAAGAAACCGCTTCCTCCATGGAACAATTGACTTCCACCGTCAAGCAAAACGCCGAAAATGCCAAGCAGGCTAATCAACTGGCGAAAGGAGCCAGCGACATTGCGATCAAGGGCGGGGACGTAGTGGGTAGGGTAGTAACAACCATGGGATCCATCAACGAATCTTCAAGAAAAATCGTGGACATCATCAGCGTCATTGAAGGCATCGCCTTTCAGACCAACATTTTAGCGCTCAACGCTGCGGTAGAAGCGGCGCGCGCCGGTGAACAAGGACGCGGCTTTGCCGTCGTGGCCTCAGAAGTGCGGAGTTTGGCGCAACGTTCAGCCGCAGCTGCCAAAGAGATCAAATCCCTCATCGGTGATTCGGTAGATAAAGTTGAAGTCGGTACCAAGTTAGTAGATGAAGCCGGAAAAACCATGGGCGAAGTTGTCACTGCGGTCAAGCGTGTGACTGACATCATGGCGGAAATAACGGCGGCCTCGATGGAGCAAAGCTCTGGTATCGAACAGGTCAACAAAGCCATTAACCAAATGGACGAAGTAACGCAGCAGAACGCAGCAGTGGTGGAACAAGCTGCTGCTGCCGCTGAATCGCTGGAGGCGGAAGCGCAGAATCTGGCCGAGGCGGTCAGCGTTTTCAGACTTGATGCCAAACACGTAGATACTCAACATCAGCAAAACAGTGGTGATGCAATTCAAGCAAGAAGGCAGGCTATTAGTCAATCGGCCACTCGTGGCGCAAGCTCTCTACCCAAAAATTCTGCTGGCAAACTCAATGCGCCCCGGCAAAATTCAGATGATGAAGAGTGGCAAGAGTTTTGAAATACCCCTTCATTTTAATTGACCGGCCATGAGACTCATTTTGAATTTTAGGGGCATGCTATGACATCCATCTACGGAGGGCATGAAGAGGCGCAGTCGCCCAACCTTTACCACGATAAAATTTTTCAAATGGATGCGGTAAAAATTTTACCGGGAGAATACTACGTGACCAAACGCAATTTAGCACTGGTCACGGTGCTGGGCTCGTGCGTTGCTGCCTGTATTCGCGACCGCATTAGCGGCATGGGTGGTATGAACCATTTCATGCTACCGGGTGACAGCGGGCAGCACGGGAGCGCTGCAGATTTATCCAGCCCGTTAGCTCATTATGGTACTTATGCCATGGAAAAAATGATTAATGATTTGTTGAAAATGGGGGCCAAGCGTTCTAATTTACAAGCCAAACTATTTGGTGGGGGTAACGTTATGCCCGGCTTTACCGTGAATAATGTGGGCGAGCGCAATGCTGAGTTTGCCATCAATTATCTGCGTACCGAACAAATAGAAGTCCTTGCTCAGGACATGCTCGATATTTATCCGCGCAAAGTTTATTTTTTCCCGAATAGTGGCAAGGTATTAGTTAAGAAATTACGTAGCGTTCATAACAACACTATCGTGGAACGAGAACAGCAATATCGGTCACGTATCGCTGTTTCCAACGCGAATAGCACCGTAGATTTATTTTAGGACATCGCGTCATAAATCACACACCCACAACGACATTCGCTTGTGGGGAAATTTAAAATTATTACTCTATTTAAAAATATTACTCTGGCATGATGAACCCTTTACTCAATTTTTCCGGCTTGCCGCGCTACGCGGAAATCCAAGCAGAACACGTTCCCCCTGCCATTGATCAGTTGCTGGCTGAATGCCGAGCAACCGTTAACCGTGTGCTGGCCAACTTATCTATGCCAACCTGGGATAACTGCATCCAGCCTTTGGCGGACAGCAACGAACATCTAGCTCGATCATGGGGGCAAGTGTCACATCTTAATGCGGTCATGAACTCTGCTGCTCTGCGCGAGGCATACAATTCCAATTTGCCTAAAATTTCTCAATACCATGCCGAAATTTCCCAAAATATCGCCTTGTTTGCCAAGGTAAAAGCCATCCATGACGGTGCTGAATTTGCAACCTTAAACTCGGCTCGACAGAAAATTATCGCAAATGAATTGCGCGACTTTCGCTTGGGCGGTGCGGAGTTGTCGCCTGCGGACAAAATTTTGTTCATCGCCATTCAGGAGAAAATGTCTGAGCTATGCTCGCGCTTTTCGGACAACATTCTGGATGCAACAAATGCCTACACTCATCTGGTAGAAGACGAATCCGAACTGGTTGGAATCCCTGCGGACGAACGTCAGGCCGCTGCCGAAGCAGCGCAGCTCATCGGCAAACCTGGCTGGCTATTTACCTTGCACGCACCTTCCTATGGCCCGCTCATGCAATACGCTGACAATCGGGCGCTGCGTGAACGCATGTATATCGCCTACAGCACTCGCGCCAGTGATCTGGGCAAAGCAGAGTTGGATAATTCGCCGCTGATGTTGGATATTCTAAAATTGCGTTTGAAAGAAGCGCAGTTACTCGGCTTTTCCAATTTCGCTGAATTGTCGCTGGCCACCAAAATGGCTGATACGCCGCAGCAGGTGGAACATTTTCTGCGTGAGATGGCCGACCGTGCGAAACCATTTGCGGAACAGGATTTAGCTCAACTACGCGAGTTTGCCCGCGCACAGTTGGGCATCAAAGAATTGCAAGCGTGGGATGTAAGCTATGTCAGCGAGCATTTACGCCAACAGCGTTACGCCTTTTCTGAGCAGGAAGTGAAGCAATATTTTCCCGAAGACAGTGTATTAACTGGCATGTTTAAACTGGTCGGGACGCTCTACGGCTTAACCGTCCGCCCTGCTCAAGCACCAAAATGGCACGAGACCGTGCGCTTCTTCGACATTCAGGATAACGATGGCAAATTGATCGGCCAGTTCTATCTTGATCTCTATGCGCGCAGCAGCAAACGCGGTGGCGCGTGGATGGATGATGCTATTTCACGTCGCCGCACAGCAGACGGCATGCAGACACCCGTGGCTTATCTGAATTGCAATTTCGCCGCCCCGGTGGGGGGGAAACCAGCGCTGTTCACCCATGACGAAGTGATTACCCTATTCCATGAATTTGGTCACGGCCTGCATCATTTGCTGACCCAAGTAGAAGACCTCGGCGTGTCTGGCATCAATGGTGTGGAATGGGATGCCGTGGAACTGCCCAGCCAATTCATGGAGAATTTCTGTTGGGAGTGGGACGTGTTGCAAGATTTGACTCGCCACGTTGACACAGGAAAAAAACTGCCGCGTAGCTTGTTTGACAAAATGTTAGCCGCCAAAAATTATCAGAATGGATTGCAGACTCTGCGCCAAATCGAATTCTCTCTGTTTGACATACGTCTGCATAGCAGCTTCGATCCGCAAGGCACGCAGACCATACAGCAGCTACTAAACGATGTGCGACGCGAAGTGGCCGTGCTGATCCCGCCCGCTTTTAATCGCTTTCCTAACAGTTTCTCGCACATATTTTCCGGTGGATATGCGGCGGGCTATTATAGTTACAAGTGGGCTGAGGTACTGTCTGCCGACGCATACAGCTTGTTCGAGGAAAACGGTGTGCTCAACTTGGCTGTCGGTCTGCGCTTCCGCGATGAAATACTGGCAGTAGGCGGCAGTCGCGATGCCATGCAATCATTCGTAGCATTTCGGGGCCGCGAACCGAGCATAGATGCCCTGCTCCGACACAGCGGCCTACAGTGAGGAAATGGGATGCGACTCATACTGTGGCTAAGCATGTTGGGGGTAATTTGCGGTAACGCAGTCGCAGATGAATTGTATCGTTGGGCGGATCAAGCAGGAAAAATGCACTACAGCGATGTTCCGGCTATAGGCATGACAGGTATCAAAACAATCAAACTAAATTCTGCTCCAGCGAATGACGAGGCGGGGTTGTCATATGAAACTCGTCGCGCCAAGCAAAACTTCCCCGTCACTTTATAT
This sequence comes from Gallionellaceae bacterium, assembly GCA_043755195.1. Lineage (GTDB taxonomy): Bacteria > Pseudomonadota > Gammaproteobacteria > Burkholderiales > Gallionellaceae > Nitrotoga. The sequence goes on along the minus strand of JAYUTK010000103.1, from coordinate 7,907 downwards.
ATTGCAACGAATTGTGGTGATATTTGCCAGGAAGCTAAAAATTTATTGCTTAAACGCAGCATTCCATTTGACGAAAAAACTCTAGCTACACAAGCCGAGTTTGCAGCCTTTAAAGAGCTATCAAATAGCGATGGAGTGCCGACCCTGCTTGTAGGCAAGAGTTGGGTCAAAGGATTGCAAGCCCGTCAGTGGAATACTGAGCTGGATGCTGCGGGTTACCCGCCGGTATTAACTAATCCCTAGACAGAAAATAGTTTGAGAATTTATGTTAAAGAACTGAACGGTAGTTATTTTTTAACCCTAGGAGGCATGATGCAATCCAGCACAAATGGAATTTACAATTGGCAAATAATCACAAAAAAAACGGGCATTTTTTTATTATTCGCCGGGCTGATAAATATTTCCTGTGGCGAAAAACCCCAGCCACCCGCAGAAGAATCTACACAGACTAAATTATTTCAAGCTCAGCGCGAAGCGCTAGAAAAGGCCAACGCGGTAGAACTGGCTGCGAAGAAGCAGGCTGAAGAGATGCAACAGCAAATTGAACAACAGACCAAGTAATTCAATTTAGAGCAAACCCCCTTCCCTACCCTGATATTTTCTCAACTGTATAACTATGCGTATCGCCACATGGAACGTCAATTCGCTCAAGGTGCGCCTGCCTCATGTGCTGGAATGGTTGGCAGAAAATCAACCGGATGCCTTGTGCTTGCAGGAAACAAAGCAAGAAGACAGTAAATTTCCCCATGCGGAATTGCTGCAAGCTGGCTACCAATCGGTATTTAGCGGTCAGAAAACCTACAACGGTGTCGCCATCCTCAGCAAGATCGCGCCTGACAATGTAGCAGTCGGAATCCCCAATTTTGCGGATGAACAAAAGCGGGTTATTGCTGCCACGATTAACGGCATACGCTTAGTGTGCATCTATGTGCCCAACGGCCAGAGCTTGGACTCGGACAAATATCAATACAAACTATCCTGGCTGGCCGCTTTGCAGGAATGGCTAAAGGACGAACTGCTGCGCTATCCGCAACTGGTGCTGCTGGGTGATTACAACATTGCACCGCAAGACCGCGACGTCCATGATCCAACATTGTGGGCTGGCAATGTGCTGGTGAGTGAGCCGGAACGCAACGCATTCCGTGCGCTGGAGAATCTTGGCCTGCATGATAGTTTCCGTCTTTTTGAGCAAGCAGAGAAGTCTTACACTTGGTGGGATTATCGTATGATGGCTTTTCGGCGCAAGATGGGGCTACGCATTGACCACATCTTACTTAGCCAAATGCTGCTGCCGAAGTGCGTGGCTTGTACCATAGACATAGCACCACGCAAGCTGGAAAGGCCTTCGGATCATGCGCCGGTGATGGTTGAGATTACTCTGGGTTAGCAAGGCTATTAGCCCACTTCACTATTATCCAACCCCAACTCCTGTATCTTGCGCGTCAGCGTATTGCGCCCCATGCCCAATAGATTGGCGGCTTCGATGCGCCGTCCGCCGGTGTGCTGTAATGATTGGGAAATCAGCGTACTTTCAAACTGTCGGCTCAAATTGCTTAAAATATTTTGATCCCCGCGTTGTAATGCCAGCGCCACCTGTTGCGCCAAGGCATGACGCCAACTTTCCGAAATAGCTGCCGCTAGCGGTGTCTCGCGCCATTCTGGTGGTAGATCAACTATTTCAATTTGTTGCGAGGGTGTCATCACGGTCAGCCAGTGGCACAGATTCTCTAGTTGCCGCACATTACCGGGGAATTCTTGTGCTGCAAGAAATTGGAGCACTTCTTCACTGAGGAATTTTTTTTCGACAGCCAGCTCGCGCGCACTTTTTTGCATGAAGTATTTTGCCAGCAATGGAATGTCTTCACGCCGCTCGCGTAACGGCGGCAAGCGCAAGCGGATGACATTGAGGCGATGAAATAAATCTTCGCGGAATAAGCCTTGCGCTACTCTGGCATCAAGGTTTTGATGGGTGGCAGCGATAATGCGTACATTGGATTTGATCGGCTGATGACCGCCGACACGATAAAAATTTCCGTCAGACAATACACGCAGTAATCGCGTTTGCAATTCAGCCGGCATATCGCCGATTTCATCCAAAAATAATGTGCCGCCATCCGCCTGCTCGAAGCGTCCGTGCCTGGTCGTCGTAGCACCCGTGAAAGCGCCGCGCTCATGGCCAAACAATTCTGACTCCAGCAAATCCTTTGGGATGGCGGCAGTATTAATGGCTACAAAAGATTTATTGGCGCGCGGACTGTGGCGATGTAAAGCCTGCGCCACCAACTCCTTGCCAGTGCCGGATTCGCCGTTGATGAGCACGGTGGCAAGCGAATGTGCCAGTCTTCCGATGGCACGAAATACTTCCTGCATGGCTGGAGCTTGCCCAAGAATATCGGGGGCGGCAAGGGTGCTTTCGGGAGAGGCCGTTTTACGGCTACTGTTTTCCAACGCACGTCGAATTAATTCCACCGCATTGTTCACGTCGAAAGGTTTGGGTAAGTATTCAAATGCGCCACCCTGAAACGATGAGACCGCACTTTCCAAATCGGAATAGGCAGTCATAATAATGACCGGTATATGCGGGTATTGCTCTCGTAATATTTGCAACAGATCCAAGCCAGACCGACCCGGCATACGAATGTCACTAATCACGATTTGCGGCACACCGCGCGCAAGCGCCTGCATCGCTTCATCGGCAGAAACAAAACTTTTGAATTCTATGTTCTCGCGAGCCAGTGCTTTTTCCAGCACCCAGCGGATGGAACGGTCATCGTCAATAATCCAGACTGGTTTCATAGGCTACCTCTTATTCCATTTTGCGTTCGTAAAGACCAAAATCCCCTCCCCTTCAACCTAACTCCAGCGGCAGCATAACGGTAAAGCAAGTGCGCCCCGGTTCGCTGTCAAATTCAATACTGCCCTTATGCTGGCTGATGAAATCCTGAGCCAAGGTTAAACCTAAACCGTGCCCATCAGCGCGCCCTGACACCAGCGGATAAAAAATTTTGTCCTGCAAATGCTCCGGCACACCGGGGCCGTCATCTATAATTTGTACCATCATCGCCAAGCGCAGACGTTTCTTGACCAGCGTCACTTGTCGCGCGACACGGGTACGCAACACTATTGTGCCGCGACCTTGCATCGCTTGTGCGGCATTTCGAATCAGGTTCAGCATGACTTGAATCAACTGCTCCTTGTCTCCCTGCAAGGTGGGTATGCTGATGTCGTAGTCACGCATAATAATCAACTCCGTGGACATTTCCGCCAACACCACTTTACGCACCCTTTCCAGCACCTCGTGTATGTCGAGCGCACCGAAATGTGGCACATGTTGCGGGGTCAGCAATTTTTCCATCAAGCCGCGCAAGCGGTCGGCTTCCTGTATCACCACCTGCGTGTATTCACGTAACTCCGGCTTTTCCAGCTCCTGCTCCAGCAATTGCGCGGCGCCGCGTATGCCACCCAACGGATTTTTAATTTCGTGCGCTAAGTTACGCAACAACAGGCGATTAGCCTGAGTCTGGTCCAACATCTGTTCTTCACGCGCCAGCTTCAGCGGGCGATCAATCGGGTGAAATTCCAGTATCAAAAAATGTTTGTCCAATTGCAACGGAGTGACGGTGCAGCGCAATTGCAGCTTGGAATGGGCATGTGTGCCTAGCGTGAGGCTGTGCTCTATGAAGCTGGCATTATTGCTTAGCGCCTGCTGTATGGCAGTCACCAATTGTCCGGTATGGGTCAACGCTTGTTGCAAGGGATGGCCGACCAAGCTCTTACTGCTCAAGGCAAATAAATTTTCTGCCGCAGGGTTGATATAGCTAACGTGCGAACGACTATCCAGCAGGATAACTGCTGTGCTGAGATGATCCAATGTGGGGAGACGAGTGTCAGGCATAAATGCTCATAAAGCAGTAAACATGCCAGTGATTGGGAGCTATTTGGATTTAAGTAACTCAGTCTTAATCGCTGCAATATTATTTTCATGCAGCGTTACTTGCTTCTGCAAGGTGTTGACCTTCTCTTTGTAAGCAGCCACATCGAGCAAAGTGTTACCATCCTTGTCATATACCGCTGGGTTTTCCATGGCATAGTGCAAATTGGAGCGGGCTTCAGTCAGTAGTTTCTCTTCCGACGCCAATTCATCCCCCAAGATTTTTCTGCGTACATTATCGCGATTGCGTTGAGTATCGGAATCTATCCGTGGAAAATCAGCAGGCGTAGCGTTATTACGGGCGCGCGGTGGAGCAGCAATGGCAGGCATTCTCTCCAAATTGAGCTTGCGCGCACCTTTAGAGGGTGAGCTGGAGTAAGTGACATGGCCGTCGGCATCAACGTTCTTGTATATTTCCGCCTGTGCCCAGCCAACAAATCCGGGACATAGCATCGCAAACAACAGCCAGTACTTCATGGTTATCCTACAAAATTATGATGAATGCGAAGTATAGGTTATGCCTGACTGAGTGACAAACTCGTTGGCCAAAAAAGAAACGGAGCCTGACTCGGCTCCGTTTCTTATTAAGCGAAAAAACAGATTACAGGCTGTAGTACATGTCGTACTCGACCGGATGCGTCGTCATGCGGTAGCGAGTGACCTCCTCCATCTTCAAATCTATGTAAGCATCAATGAAGTCGTTGGAGAACACACCGCCGCGCGTCAAGAATTCACGATCCTTGTCCAGCGCTTCCAATGCCTGCTCCAAGCTGGAACAGACCGTTGGAATCTTTGCATCTTCTTCCGGCGGCAAGTCATACAGATTTTTGTCGGCTGGATCACCAGGGTGGATCTTGTTCTGAATACCATCCAAACCGGCCATCATCATCGCGGTAAAGGCCAGATAAGAATTGGCCGTAGGATCCGGGAAGCGCACTTCGATACGGCGCGCCTTATCGCTTTGCACAAACGGAATGCGGATCGAAGCAGAGCGGTTACGGGCCGAGTATGCCAGTTTAACTGGCGCTTCAAAGCCGGGTACCAGACGCTTGTAGGAGTTAGTGCCGGGGTTGGTAATCGCATTCAGCGCGCGCGCGTGTTTGATAATACCGCCGATGTAATACAGCGCCATCTCGGACAGCCCAGCGTAGCCGTTGCCTGCGAATAGGTTTTTGCCGCCCTTCCAGATGGATTGGTGAACGTGCATACCGGAACCGTTGTCACCTACGATAGGCTTAGGCATAAAGGTTGCCGTTTTGCCATACTGGTGCGCGACGTTATGTACCACGTATTTGAGTTTTTGTGTCTGATCAGCGCGCTTCACCAGTGTGCTGAAGCGAGTACCAATTTCGCACTGTCCCGCAGTCGCCACTTCATGGTGATGCACTTCGACTGGTACACCAATCGCTTCCAGCGCCAAACACATGGCAGAGCGAATGTCTTGCAACGCATCTACCGGTGGCACGGGGAAATAGCCGCCTTTAACCGCAGGCCGATGGCCGGTGTTGCCGCCTTCGTATTTTTCTGCGGAAGACCAAGCGGCTTCTTCGGAATTAACTTTGCAGAAACTACCTGACATATCTATCTGCCAGTTAACCGAATCAAAAATAAAGAATTCTGGCTCCGGGCCAAAGTACGCTACATCGCCAACACCGCTGCTTTTTAAATAAGCCTCACCGCGCTTAGCAATGGAACGGGGATCGCGGTCATAGCCTTTGCCGTCAGAGGGCTCGATCACGTCACAGGTCATCACCAGTGTGGTTTCATCCATAAACGGATCAATGAACGCAGAATCAGGATCAGCCATCAACAACATATCAGATGCTTGTATCCCTTTCCAGCCAGCGATGGACGAGCCATCAAAAGCGTGGCCATTTTCAAACCAGTCGTCGCTATCTGACACAACATGCGCGGGTATGGAAACGTGCTGCTCCTTACCACGGGTATCGGTGAAACGCAGATCAACGAATTTAACTTCATTGTCTTTAAGTAACTTTAAAACATCAGCAGCCTTCAACATAATAAATCTCTCCCATAAACGTCAAAATAGAACAAAAAATTTATTTCTGACCCAATCGTAAACTTGGCACACAAATTCAAGCCCGACATTTTGCCATATCTGCCCTATTACATGGATAAAAAAATGGATAAAAAATTTACCCTCCCGAATACGCCCAAGAATTGGGCACATAGCTTTAAGCTTGCACTATTTCTGTGCGTAGCTTCGATGCAGGCGGAGTGACCTGAGATAGGGATCATCCAAAATTATTTCGTCACATTTAAGCCGTAGCGATTCAACCCTAGCCGCATCATGGCAATCGGCTGCGCCCAGAAAAATGTCAGCGTCAACCTTGCCATCCAGATAATGCAGCACGGTGTGGCTGGGAAGCGGCAGATCATGGCCTAGCCGTCCAGCCAGATGATTAAGCAGCAATTCGCGGCTGGGTAAATGCGCGTTGGGCTTGGCCTGCAAATCATCTTCTGGATCTATATGCACCATCACATCCATGACGTGATGCTGCGTTAGCACCGCCTGCCGCGCCGTTTCGGCAATGTAATGCCCTTCCGACACGCTGATTTTTGGATCAACGATGACATGTGCATCCACTAGCGCATCGTCCGCCATCTTGCGCGTCCGTAACTCGTGCAACCCACGTACCCCAGGCGTGGCCAGCAGTGTACTGCGTATCGCTTCCACCTCCTCCGCCTCAAGGCCGGTATCCACCAACTCAGCTAATGCTTCCAAGGCAAACTTGCCGCCCATGTGTGCAATCATCACACCCACCGCCGCTGCCGCCACCAGATCAAGAAAGGTATAACCCAGCAGATTGCCGGCAATACCAATCACCACCACCAGCGACGAGGCCGCGTCAGAGCGCGCATGCCAAGCATTCGCCACCAGCATTTGCGAGCGCACACGCTTGGCCACGGCCAGCATGTAGCGGAACAATCCTTCTTTGGAGACCAGCGTAAACAGTGCCACCCACAGCGTCAGCGGATGCACCGTCTGGATGTTCTGTGGATTTTGCAAACGCATCCCCGCAGCGACCAGCAGCAGTACGCCCAGCACCACCAGCGTCACGCCTAGTATGAGCGTGGCGGCAGTTTCAATGCGCGCATGGCCGTAAGGATGATTGGCATCGGCATGGCGATTGCCGTGGCGATTGGCGAACAACACCATGATGTCGGCCAGCAAATCGGATAAGGAATGCAAACCGTCCGCGATCAACGCCTGCGACTTACCAAAAACCCCCACCACCACTTGTAGCACAGTCAACAACAGATTGATCCAGATGCTAACCCAGGTGCTTTTCTGTGCAGCAGCAAAGCGCTCCGGGTGGGCTGGCTCAAACGCGGCGGACTTGCTATGACTGTGTGCGTGAGTGTGATTTTTCATTGCGGTTGAGATAGTATGTTGTGCGTTTGGTAGTAATTGGCAAGGATAACACTTTAAGTATTACTGGAGGAATCATGGAAAGAATCACAGAAATTCTGCAAGCCGCACAAAACCGCTCCACTGAAATGAATTTGCCCTACGAGGGCGCAATGTTACCCGACGAAGCGCAACAGATTATGAGTTTGGCACCGGGTGCGGTACTAGTAGATGTCCGCACACAGGCCGAGCTGGACTGGGTTGGCACCATCCCCGGTGCGGTAGAAATCGAGTGGGCGAGTTACCCCAACATGAAAGCCAACCCGCATTTTATCGCTCAACTGGAACAGCAAGTCAGCAAAGAATCGCTGCTGATGTTTATTTGCCGCAGCGGTGCCCGTTCGCACAACGCAGCATTGGCTGCCACTCAAGCCGGCTATACCGATTGCTACAATGTGCTGCAAGGCTTTGAAGGTGACAAAGATGCCCATGCACACCGCAATGTTCTGAGCGGCTGGCGCGCAGCCGGATTGCCGTGGGAACAAAGCTAAGTTAACGCTGATTTATTCGTATTTTTTGGAGCGCGGGCATCTTGCCCGCTTG
>JAYUTK010000102.1:0-35141 GCA_043755195.1 Gallionellaceae bacterium | reverse complement strand
TTTATCGCGCCACGCTGGAAGTCGCCACGCCGGTAATTTCCGGTGTGCTGATTATTATCATGGTGTTCTTGCCGCTGTTCAGCCTGACCGGGCTGGAAGGAAAAATGTTTACGCCGCTTGCCATCACCATTTCGTTTGCCTTGCTCAGTTCACTGGTGCTTTCGCTCACGGTGATTCCGGTGCTGGCCAGTTTTCTGATGCGCGGCGGTGTTCATCAAGACGACTGGATACTGACGCGCATCAAACGCATCTACCTGCCGCTGATGCACTGGGCGCTGCGTCATCGCGGCGTGGCGGTAGGTATAGCAGTGATCGCACTGGTGGGCGCGCTGGCGCTGGTTCCGTCGATCGGGCGCGAATTCATGCCGGTGATGGACGAAGGCTCGACAGTGATTATTGTCGAGAAATCTTCCAACGTATCCTTGGAACATTCGCTGGCGCTGGACGAGCCTATCCACAAAGCATGGATGGAGTTGCCGCAGGTCACCGGCGTGGTGTCGCGCACCGGTGCGGACGAGTTGCGTCTGGATCCGATGGGCTTGTATCAGACCGATAATTTCGTGCTGACCAAGCCGCGTAGCGAGTGGGGCATCAGCGTCGAAGAATTTAACCAGCAACTGCGCGACAAGCTGGAGCGTTTCAAAGACTTGGAATTCGACATCGCTTTCACCCAGCCAATAGACATGCGCACCTCGGAAATGCTGACCGGCGTGCGCGCCGCGATGGCGATCAAACTGTTCGGTGACGACCTCGCGCTGCTGGAAGAAAAATCCAAACAGATTGAAGAGATTATTGAGCGCATTCCCGGTGCGGTAGATATTTTTCGCGGGCGGCTGTCGGGGCAAAAATATTTGCGCCTGAGCATCCGTCAACCGGACATCGCGCGTTATGGCATCCGTACCGAGGACATCAACCAGATGATAGAAACTGCGGTCGGCGGCAAAGTGGTGAGCGAAATCATCGAAGGTAATCGCCGCAGTCCGGTGTTGTTGCGCTATCCCGAAAAGGCGCGCGCCTCACCAAAAGCACTCGGGCAACTGCTGATCGAAACACCGGGCGGCGCAAAAGTGCCGCTGGCGCTGCTGGCCGATATTGAGGAGGTGGACGGCCCGGTGCAGATCACGCGCGAATCGGCCAAGCGTCAAGTGGTCGTGCAGTCCAACGTCGAAGGCCGCGACGTGGTTGGCTTCGTGGATGAGGTGCGCGTTACCATTGAACGCGAGGTGGAGTTGCCGCAGGGATACCACATCAGCTACGGCGGCCAGTTTGAAAATGAGCAACGTGCGGCAGCGCGTTTGGCGCTGGTCGTGCCAGTGTCCATCGCGCTCATCTTCGTCATGCTGTTCACCACCTTCCGCTCCTTGCGCCAAGCTGGGCTGATTATCCTCAACATCCCATTCGCCATGATAGGCGGCGTAGTGAGTTTGTATTTTTCCGGACTGTATTTATCCGTCCCCGCCTCGGTCGGCTTCATCACGCTGTTCGGCGTGGCGGTGCTGAATGGCGTGGTGATGGTGACCTATTTCAACCAATTGCGTGCAGCTGGACGCAGCGTACTGCAAGCGGTGCAGGAAGGCGCGGAACGCAGATTACGTCCGGTTCTGTTGACCGCGCTCATTGCGAGTCTTGGATTAGTGCCGATGCTGCTTGCCAGCGGCCCCGGTTCCGAATTGCAGCGCCCTCTTGCGGTAGTTGTGATCGGCGGCTTGTTCACCTCCACGCTGCTGACACTGGTGCTACTGCCCACGCTCTATGCCTGGCTCGAAGGCCGTGCTGAGCGCACATTGCAAACTGAACAGGAGAGCCTCACATGAAAAATCTAACGCTAATCGTCCACGCCGATGTCCAGCAAGCACTGGCCGATACACTGCGCAGCATCAAGCAAGCGTCGGGTTTTACCTTCACTCCGGTCGAAGGTCACGGCGCGCAGGATGGCCGCGACCCTACCCTCTCCGAAAGAGACCGCGTGGTCGGCTACACGCCACAGGTGCGCGTGGATATTTTGTTGGAGGACGGTGATGTGGAGGTTGTGTTGCAGATGTTGCGCACCGCCGACTGTGGGTTGGCGGGGCGGGGAGTTTATTGGATACTGCCGGTGGAAAAGCAGGGGCGGTTGTGATGCAGAGGCTTCCGGATGCCCGTAGTCTGGACGCACTGCGGTTGATGTTTAAAGTTTATATAACCTGAGAGGTGTACATGATGTCAATTATAAAATCCGCCCTGCTGATGGCATTGGCGCTGCTAGTTCCGGCGCTGGCGTTCGGCCACGGCATGTCCGAGGCGGACAAGCTGGCAATCGTGGCGGGAGGCAACCTGCGCTACTTGTCACTCGGTGCCACGCACATGCTGTCCGGCTACGATCACCTGTTGTTCGTGTTCGGCATCGTCTTTTTGCTGAAGACGTTCCGCGAGATCGTAAAATACATCACCGCGTTTACGCTCGGGCACAGCGTCACGCTGATCTTCGCCACGTTCAACCACATCCAGATGAATTATTTGCTAATCGACGCCGTCATCGGCCTGAGCGTGGCGTACATCGCGTTCGCAAACCTGGATGGCTTTCGCCGCTATCTTGGCATTGCGCCACCCAACCTGCTCGCCATGATCGCGCTGCTGGGGTTGATCCACGGCTTCGGGCTGTCAACCCGGCTGCAGGAGCTGCCGCTCAGCGAAACCGACCTGCTGATGAACATCATTTCGTTCAACATCGGTGTCGAACTGGGCCAGGTGCTGGCGCTGTCGGTCATGCTGGCGCTGCTCGCGGGCTGGCGGAAAACAAAATCGTTCCAGTCCTTCAGCCGCGTGTCGAATGTCGGGCTGATTTTCGCGGGCACGCTGCTGTTTCTGATGCAGATGCACGGTTACTCGCACCAAAGCAGCCCGGATGAATTTGGCTTTAGCGCCGATAATCACCTGCACGAACATATCAAACTGGATGCCGAACGCGCCGAGGCGCTTCGTTCCGAAGCGATACACGATTCTATTGATTAACCCATGATTAACCCACTGATTAACTCACCCAAAGGAGAAGTAAATATGCGTAAGATAATTATTGCCGTAACGTTGTGTACCCTCAGCCTGATGACCGCCCCCGCTTTTTCTGGAGCCGACCACGAGCATTCCCATTCTCAAGGGCCGATTTCAGAAGAGGTGGCCAAACAAGAGGCGACCAAACAAGTTAGCGAACTGGTGTCGAAAGGAAAAGTCGACAAGAGTTGGAGCGGGATCAAACCAGCGAAGGCTTACCAGAAGACCTTCAAAAAAGGACCGGAATGGGTTGTGGAGTTCGCAAACAGCGCGGCATCGGACAAGGCGAAACAGACGCTCTATCTGTTCTATACCCTGGACGGTCACTATATGGCCGCAAATTTCACAGGCAAATAAGCGTCGCTCTTTCCAGAGATTGCCAATGGCATCGCCTCGCGTTGCGCTGGAGCGAGGGGCGGTGCAGTTCGTCGTTCTTGCGCGCCCCACAAAGCTGATTGGCAAGTTCGACTTGCATTCTGGCGTATGTGTTCATAATATACACACTATGACCGACCTGACCAAAATCACGGGCTTCGACTGGGATGATGGCAATGCCCGCAAAAGCACGGAAAAACATGATGTGTCCATGGCCGAAGCCGAGCAGGTTTTCTTCAACGATCCATTGTTATTGTTGGAAGATGCGAAACACAGCCAGCGTGAGAGCCGCAATCATGCGCTTGGCAAAACGGATGAAGGGCGGTTGTTGCACATCACCTTCACGCTACGGCACACCAGAGAAAAGATACGCGTAATTTCAGCCAGAGACATGCACAAGAAGGAGCGCAAAATTTATGAGCAAACCACTTAAACAAATCCCCAAATTCACCAGCGAGGCTGAAGAGCGCACATTCTGGGAGAAGAACGACTCCGCCGAGTATATGGATTGGGCAAAGGCCAAGCGTGCCGTATTGCCGAACCTGAAGCCGACCACCAAGACCATCTCGCTGCGCCTGCCCCAGCACATGTTGGACTCCATCAAGGCGGCGGCGAACTCCAGAGATGTGCCGTATCAATCGCTCATCAAGGTGTGGTTGCAAGAGAAGCTGCATAGCCACTGAAAAACGAAATCAATCGAGTTTGACCGATTTGCTCTTGAACTGTTTATTTAAAATGGCTCGTCAGCGTATTCACTTAGAAAAACGCCATCCCAAGGAGAACGCCTTTGCAAAACAATTCTTTGACACCAAAAAAATTGCAGTCCGCCGTGGATCGCATCGTCGCAAACACTGGCTCGCCTGCACGAGTAATCTTATTCGGTTCGCAAGCACGGGGAGATGCTGACAAAAATTCAGACCTTGATCTAATGGTTGTCGAGCGGGAATTGCCGGATAAAGCGGCAGAATATCTGCGTCTGAAAGCAGCCATTGGGCGGGTGGGTGTGGGGGTGGATTTGCTGCTTTATTCCGAGGCGGAATTTGATCGCCGCAGCCAGGTGCCAGGCACGGTTCCCTACTGGGCGAAAAAGGAAGGCAAGGTCTTGTATGACGCCGCAGCGTGAGGAAGCCGAGCGCGCTGTCACGTTGCCCGAACACCACAAAGACCCGGTTGATCGCATCATCATCGCCACGACTATCGAACACCAAGCGCAACTGCTGAGCGTCGATGCGCGGTTTCCGGATTATCAGGAGTTGGCTGGGCTGTTGGTGTAGGGGTGCGGGGGTATGGACAGATTCGCTGCCAGAAAATTATTGCGAACCCGACCCCAATAGTTCGCAATAGTTGCGACCCCAATAGTTGCCAGGGAAAATGTGGCAGAGTGGGGATATTTTTTGATGCAGAAATGTATTTCGAACCCGACCCCTTTAATTCCTCCTTTAATTCCTGGATTTAGTACACACCTTTTCATTGACCCCAAATTTTGCTGCGAATTTCGTAAACTGGAGCTGCCATGCATATTGAATCTATAGAGGTCGAGAATTACAAATGTTTCTGGAAGCCCCAGAAGATAATGCTCGAACATGGATTCAACCTGTTTGTTGGCGCAAATAATTCAGGGAAAACCACAGTGCTTGAGGCACTTGACCTCAATGTTGGTGTGAATGAACCACATCGCTCAGTTCTGAATATTCTAGAATTCGGGGGACGTGCAATAGGTAATTCTAAAATTGTTGTAAGAATAGTGACAGATATTCCAGAGCTGCACCGCTTGGTGGGTGGCCAGTTTTATGTGCCGCTTCCTCAAAATTACGCGCCTCAGGCAGGGCAAGAAGAAGTAGTTGCACAGAAAATTATTACATCAGCGGGACTTGTTTTAGAGGTTGGATTTGAGGCAAGCGTTGATTCGGTTAGTTATGAAACGGTACTTGGCAAATCAGGTGTTTTTTCGCGCAACAGACCACATGAGACGTTAACAGCATTGCCTCTTCATTTTAGCGATTCTGAAGTAACCCCAAGTGCACAAATAGCAAATTTTGGAGGTATAAGCGGCACTGTAGCCGGGTACTACGAGCAATATCGTCGAGCAATTTACCGATTTTCTGCACAACGCAGACCAGGAGGGGAGTGCGGCAATACGGGCGAACCACTCTTGGATCGTGAGGCAACCAACCTGCCATATTGCATTAACTACCTACAATCAAATGATGCTCATGGACACAAGATGCTTTGCAAATGGGTAAACCGTATTTTCCCCAGTGTGAAATGGATTCAGGCAACCCCTATATCCAATGGTTATTTTCAATTGCGCTGTTTGCCTACGCACCCAGAAGATAGGCGAGATGACCTCGCTATTCCTATTGCGAGGATGGGTGCAGGAATTGGCAATGTCATTGCGATGCTTTATGTGGTGCTTACAGCAAGGCATCCGCAGGTGATTGCCATTGATGAGCCGAACTCATTTTTGCATCCCCGTGCTTTGCGTGAATTACTGCAAATTCTTGCTACCGAAGGAAAGCAACACCAATATATTCTTACTGCCCATTCGCCTGATGTCTTGACCGCAGTCAAGCCAAACTTAATAACTCTGTTCGAGTTCGATGGCGCAAGCACAACGATTCAGCAGGTTGATGCGAAAAATATTTCCGATATTCGTACTGGTTTGTCTGATCTTGGAATTCGTATGACAGACTTGCATGGGCGTGATCGGGTGCTTTGGGTGGAGGGGCAAACCGAAGAGTTGGTCATGCCCGAATTGCTCAGGCATTTTTGTCCAGAGATTGCTGCTGGGACTGCAGTGTTACGGGTTGAACACACAGGGACATTTGAAAAAAGGAAGGGTGTTGATCCGACTGAAGTTGTAAAGCTGTATCAGCGTCTGACTACATCATCCGCTCTTGTGCCTCCTATGATTGCAATTCTCTTGGATAGTGAAACTCGCAAAGAGGCTGATTGCACCCGACTTGAACAGGAATCAAAAGGGGTGTTGCGTTTTCTGGATCGAGCCATGCTGGAAAATTACATATTGTTTCCAGATGCGATTGTGGCTGTATTAAATGATCTTGGCGAAAATTTGACCTTAGAGAAAGTTCAGGAAGCATTGGCAAATGCTGGCGTTTCAGTATCTGGTGATGTGAGCAAGGTTCGCGGTGCAAAGGTGCTGACTACAATTTTTTCAGAGCTTACTGAAACACGCCATGAGTTCAATAAAACGCGAGATGTGCCGGAAATTATATCTTGGTTAATTGCCAACAAGCCAGAATCGCTCCGCCCATTAGGAAATTGTCTCAGAGGCGTAGTAAGGCTTCAGTAAACCAACTCCCCGCCTGATGCGATGAATACCACCCAACACCTTGCCCCCCTACGCGACACCACAGCAGCATGGACGCTGATCTTCTGCGCCTGGCTGATCGCCAGCGTCTCGACGCTGGGCGCGCTGTTTTTCGGCGAAGTCATGCAACTGCCGCCCTGCGTTCTGTGCTGGTACCAACGCATTTTCATGTTCCCGCTGGCGGTGATTTTGCCGCTCGGTCTTTTTCCCTTTGACCGGAACGTGGTACGTTATGCGCTGCCGCTGGCTGTTATCGGCTTCCTGTTTGCGGTCTTTCATCTGCTGCTGGTCGCTGGAGTGATTCCTGAGAGTATCAAGCCCTGCACGCAGGGGGTGCCGTGCTCGGAAACGGTGATTGAGTGGTTCGGGTTTGTCACAATTCCGCTGCTGTCTGTGCTGGCTTTTTTAACCATACTGGCGTTGCTGATCGCGGCGTATTTTCGGAGCTCAAAATGAAACAAAAAGCACTATTCATCGTTGCCGCAGTGGGCTTGCTGCTGGCTTTTTTCATGGGTGCTTGGTTCTATTCAACACAAAAAGCAGATCAAGCCACCCAGCAGGCCGAAGCGAATCGCGCGGTGCTGGTGCGCATGCACTCGCCGACATTAGGCCGTGCCGAGGCACCCGTCGTTATTGTGGAGTTTTTCGATCCCGCATGCGAGACCTGCCGCGATTTTTATCCGCTGGTTAAGGAGATGATGGCGGCGAATCCAGACCAGATTCGTCTGGTGCTGCGCTACACGCCCTTTCACCAAGGCTCTGATCAGGTGGTGGCGGTGCTGGAGGCAGCCCGCAAGCAGGGTAAATTTTGGCCGGCTTTGGAAGCGCTGCTCGCCGCGCAAGCCGAATGGACGCAGCACCACACGGCGCAGGTGTCGCTGGTGTGGCGGCATCTCGAAGGACTCGGCTTGGATTTTGAAAAAATGCGCGCCGACATGACGTCACCCGAAATCGCCCGCGTGATTGCGCAGGACATGGACGATGCGCGGACACTCAACGTGACCAAGACACCGGGATTTTTTGTGAACGGCATGCCGTTGCAGAAATTCGGTTACGAACAGTTAAAAACGCTGGTGGACGAGGCCCTGGTGTCCACTCGACGTCCCTGATTCATTTGGTTTGATTGATCCGGCACAAATTAATGATGACCGAACGTGTTGAGACCTTTGACTTCGCTCAGGGGAGCCTTGTCGAAGCAGAGGTCCGTTCGTGCTGAGCTTGTCGAAGCACAAGAATTCACCCACATTTCGACAGGCTCAATGCGAACGAATTTTTGGATAACGCCTCATGACAAAAGAAACCAACAGCAAATCGCGTGCCGCTAAATGGCGTGGCTATGCCGTCAGCGTACTGGTATTCGTGATTATTGTTGTGGGCATACGCCTGTGGCAGCAACGCGACATGCCTGATGGGCCATCGCCCGCCTTGCAAGGTGTCACGCTCGCGGGTCAGCCGTATACGCTGCCAGCGCGCCCAGAAAAACCTGTACTGGTGCATTTCTGGGCGACCTGGTGCCCAGTCTGCCGCGCTGAAGAGGATTCCATCGCCGCGATTGCGCAGGATCACCCCAACACCATCACCATCGCCATGCAGAGCGGCGGCTCGGCTGAGATAACCCGCTACATGCAGGAACAAAAAATAAATTTTCCGGTAGTGAACGATACCGATGGCGAGCTCTCCCGCACATGGGGCATACGTGGTGTTCCCACCAGTTTTATTATCGCGCCTGATGGCCAGATACGCTTTGTGGAGGTCGGCTACACCACGGGGTTAGGCCTCCGGTTGAGGCTTTGGCTGGCTGGTCTTTGAATCATCAGGACAAATGTTACTTAACTTATTGTTGAGATATACATAGATGGTCACGCACCCCTTGCCCTTTGAGAAATCTTTACCATTCATTTGAAA
Organism: Gallionellaceae bacterium; assembly: GCA_043755195.1. Lineage (GTDB taxonomy): Bacteria > Pseudomonadota > Gammaproteobacteria > Burkholderiales > Gallionellaceae > Nitrotoga. Next base: position 26,503 of record JAYUTK010000102.1, on the reverse strand, counting down.
AATTCTTGCCAGGAGTTCGGGTTTTGAACTTCAGTACCTACTCGCGGTGGCAGATGATAGACAGACAATTCACTTCTACATTGCTGACGTTGGTGCTTTGCCTACGCTCTACGCTTGACTAGAAGGCCGCGCTGAGCGCAAATTACAAGCTGTACAGCAGAGCTCTACATGAAAAATATTACGCTGATCGTCCACGCCAATGGTCAGTATGCGCTGGCCGATACCCTGTGCAGCATCAAGCAAGAGTCGGGCTTTACCTTCACTCCGGTCGAAGGCCACGGCGCGCAAGTCAGCCTCTAGACATGCGCCTTGCGGCAGCACGCACACAACTGGCACAATGCGTGTCTCGATTTGATTGAAAGAGCCAGAAATCATGTTCAGCAATATTTTTAGAAGAAATGAAGCGCCCGCCAGCGTAGCGCTGGATTTGCAAGCTGCTAAAGTCGCGACCGAAGCGCTGTTGGCAGCGCAGGAAGTAAAGCAGTTGGCAATTAAGGTTGAATGGGAGGGTAAGCTACAATCTGCCATCGGCAAAGATCACGAGCTGTTGGCTGTGGCGAAAGATGCGCCGTCCGTGGACATCAAGCACGCTGCCGTGCTTGCGCTCACAAGCGAAGCGGCACTTAAATTGGCTGAACGCGAATTTCGAACCCATGATCGTCGCGTTCACCGCTTGGCTAAACAGCGCTACGAAGCGCTGGTTGAAAAGCGCGAGACATGCGAGGCTGCCAATCAGTTAATTTCCAATGCTACTGCATTGCTTAATGAAGCGATCATCCCGGCCAATCGTTTGGTGGAGCTTGATCTAGCTTGGCGCGCACTCGATCAGGCGTTGCTAGAAAATGAGCAGAATGCCACCTTTGCCCAATTGCAAACAAAATTAACAGCGCTGATGCGCGAACGCAGCGATTCATTGCGAGCCGTTCAGCGCTGGACAGCTGAAGCCCGTCAGGCTTTGACTCAACTGAACGCCGCTTGCGCTGGCATAAGCGCAGACAACAAGGAATGGGCTGCGCTCGCCTCCGCTATTGCTAGCGCCAGCGATAGCGCGCGCATCGTTGTGTTAGCCGTTCCTGTCGCTTCATCTTTAATCCTGGCTGATAAAGATTCAATGGCGGAACTAGTTGATGCTTTGCAGGCTGCCTTGCACAAGGCAGACCAGATCAGCACCCGATTATCAATTTTGGATGCGCTCTATCAAGGGGAACATTCGGGTCATGCTGAATCAAGCCAGATTGCTGACTCGGCTGTAGCTACCGTTACGCCGAGCCAGCGTTGGCAGGCGTTGTCGCCCCTCGCTGATACACACCTCGATAAGCTGCTGAATGCGTATTTTGAGGGGTGGGGGCGCTCGCAAACCGATGCGCGCAAGACACGTCAAGCCGAGGGTAAGCAGCGCGCCAGCGAAAAAAGCAAGGCAGTACAACAGGCCCACGATGCGGCTTTGGAAGTGATCGTAAAAAAAGCAGAGGCTGCAATCGCGGCAGGCCATCTGACCGAAACTAACAAATACTTGATTTCAATTCAGGAAGATCAGGGTAGCAAAACCGTCAGTGGTGAGCTGCATGTCCGCATCCATGCCGTGCAAGCCGAGTACGCGCGCCTTAAGGGATGGCAACATTGGGGTGGCGGCTTGGTGCGTGACGATTTGGTGCTGGAAGCCGAAGCGCTGGCCAAAGCCACTGTGGGTGAGGACGGTCAGCCACAAGCTAAATTGGCTCTCAAGCAACATACAGAAGCGATCGAAAAACTGCGGGCGGGCTGGAAAGAATTGGATCGCTTGGGCGGCGCTACCAGCCGCGAACTATGGCAGCGTTTCGATGAGGCGCTTAAAACTGCTTATCAGCCAGTGGCGGCGCACCTGGATAAATTGAATACCGAGCGGAAAAATAATCTAGCCGCCCGCAAACAATTGTTAGCCGCTTTGGATGCCGTAAATGTAGCGCAGGGGGAGGGTAGCAATGAACCTGATTGGCGTGGAATAGCCCGTGCGCTTGAGCTTTTTCAAACCGAGTGGCGCAAGCTGGGGCCAGTCGAACATACCGTGCCGCACAAATCACGCGATGATCTGTTGGAGCAGATGAAAGCGTGTATCGCACGTTTGGAAAATCCCTTATTGGAAATGCGACGCGCGGCACAAGCTGCACGGGAAGAATTTATTGCCCGCGCTAAAGCGTTAAGCGAAGATGCACAAGGGCGCGATGTCATTGCTAAAGTGCGCGCCGTGCAAGCCGAGTGGCAATCGCATTCCAAATCGCACCCCTTGCTACGCAATGTTGAAAACGCGCTGTGGGCAGAATTCAAGACGGCGATAGATGCCGTATTTAGCTTGCGTGATGCAGCCTCGACTGCCAAAGAGGCCGAATTAAAAGCCAACCAAGCCGCACGCGAAGCATTGATCGCCCGTGTCTGTGAATTAAATCAGGACACGCCTCCGGCAGATATAAAACGCACCCTCGCCGCAGTGGAAATGGAATGGCGCAAAGCGGGTGATCCCCCCAGAAACGCCGCCGAAAAACTCAATGAAAAATTCCGTAGCGCATGTCAAACAGCGCTGCAATACGTTGCGGGCAGCTCCCAGCGCATTTGGAATGCTACTTGGGATTCCCTGAGCAAGAAATTGGCGCTTTGCGAAGAGCAGGAAGCAAGCGCCCAGCCCTTGCTGGATAGTGATGCGCGCTGGTCTGCACTGCCTGCGCTGCCGACCCTGTGGGAGCAAGCGTTGCAACTACGATTCAAGGCCGATGAAATCAAGCCGACGGGTATATCGTTTGACGTAGTGCTGTTGCAGATGGAATCGGCGCTAGAAATGGAATCTCCGCCCGCGTTTCAGGATGCCAGGCGCGCGCTTAAATTAAGCATGATGAAAAGCGCACTGGAAGGGCGAGATGCACCCAGTTCGGCCAAAAACGGCATCGAAGTATTGCTTGCTTCGGCACTAGGCTATGCCCACATCAGTGTGGCGCAACATGAGCGACTAGACGCAATTCTGGCAACTTTGCGCTCAAGTGCGTTTGAAGTGCATGGGGGTAAAGTGAGGTTGCTCGGATAAAGTGTGATTGTGTAGGCGCAATTAAACTTGAGGGCACTGCTAAAAATAAAAATTCCGATGTAATGTCCGCAAGTGTCATGCCCGCTAGCTGCCATGCCACACCTGTTATGGCATAATCGCCTATTCAGTCTTGCCAGTTTAAATAGGTACAGCAATGAGCGCAAAAACTTTATACGACAAACTTTGGGATGCACACGTAGTCCGCCAGGAAGCTGACAGCACGGCGCTGATTTATATTGATCGCCATCTGGTGCATGAGGTGACCAGCCCGCAGGCATTTGAGGGGCTGCGCTTGGCCGGGCGCAAGCCTTGGCGCATCGCTTCCATGCTGGCCGTGGCCGATCACAATGTGCCGACCACGGGACGCGCACAGGGCATCGCCGATCCGATTTCACGTTTGCAGATCGAGACGCTGGATGAAAACTGCGCGGCGTTGGGCATCACCGAATTCAAAATGTCAGATCTGCGTCAGGGCATTGTGCATGTGATCGGCCCGGAGCAGGGCGCGACTTTGCCCGGCATGACGGTGGTGTGCGGCGATTCACATACCAGCACCCACGGCGCATTTGCTGCGTTGGCGTTTGGCATCGGCACTTCTGAAGTCGAGCATGTGATGGCCACGCAATGCTTGCTGATGAAAAAAACTAAGTCCATGCAGGTATTGGTTGAAGGCGCGCTGGGCAAGGGAGTGACTGCTAAAGACATTGCGCTGGCGGTGATTGGAAAAATTGGCACGGCGGGTGGCACGGGTTACACCATTGAGTTTGCTGGCAGCGCAGTCCGCAATCTTTCGATGGAAGGGCGCATGACGCTGTGCAATATGACCATAGAAGCAGGCGCGCGTGCCGGCATGATTGCTGCGGACGATACCACTATCAACTATCTCAAGGGTCGCCCGTTCGCGCCATCGCAGGGCGAGATGTGGAATCAAGCCGTGACCTATTGGCGCACTTTGCATAGCGACGCGGGCGCGCAGTTCGATCAGGTGGTGCGTCTGGATGCGGCTAGCATTCAGCCACAAGTGACTTGGGGTACATCGCCGGAAATGGTGGTGGCGGTGGATGGGCGTGTGCCCGACCCGGCGCGCGAGAGCGATCCGGTGAAGCGTAGCGGCATCGAGCACTCGCTGAAATACATGGGTTTGCAAGCCAATACTCCGATGACTGAAATTAAAATTGATAAGGTATTCATCGGTTCTTGCACCAATTCGCGTATCGAGGATTTGCGCGTGGCAGCGCATGTGGTGAGCGGTAAACATATTGCGGCCAATGTGAAATTGGCGATGGTGGTGCCCGGTTCTGGTTTGGTCAAAAAGCAGGCCGAAGGCGAGGGGCTGGACAAGATTTTTATCGCAGCAGGTTTTGAGTGGCGCGAACCGGGTTGCTCGATGTGTCTGGCGATGAATGACGACAAATTATTGCCGGGCGAGCGTTGCGCCTCGACTTCCAACCGCAACTTTGAAGGGCGACAAGGAGCGGGTGGCCGCACCCATTTAGTCAGCCCGGAAATGGCCGCCGCTGCGGCGATTGCGGGACATTTTGTAGATGTCAGCAAATGGTGAAAGGAACGAACATGAGGAAGATGGCTTTATTGTTGGTGACGCTGGCTGCATTGTCTGGCTGCAATACCATGAAGGGTTTGGGCGAGGATATACAAAAAGGTGGGCAGGCTATTGAGAAGGCAGCCAAGGGATAGTTTATGGATAAATTTACCGTTCTAAATGGGCTGGTTGCGCCGCTGGATCGCGCTAATGTGGACACCGATGCGATTATTCCCAAACAGTTTTTAAAGTCTATCAAGCGTGCCGGTTTTGGCCCCAATCTGTTTGACGAATGGCGTTATCTGGATCACGGCGAACCCGGCATAGATAACTCCAAGCGCAAACTCAATGATGAATTTGTGCTCAACCATCCGCGCTACCAAGGTGCACAGATTTTGCTGGCGCGCGAAAATTTTGGGTGCGGTTCATCGCGTGAACATGCGCCTTGGGCGCTGGAAGACTACGGCTTTCGCGCCATTATTGCGCCCAGTTACGCCGATATTTTTTTCAATAACTGCTTTAAGAACGGCTTGTTGCCGATACGCTTGGCAGCGCAACAAGTAGATGCGCTGTTCAAAGCGACAGTGGGTCAGGTGGCTTACACATTAGAAATTGATCTGGCGCAGCAGACTATCAGTGCGCCGGATGGCACGGTTTATAAATTTGAAGTGGAAGCCTTTCGTAAACATTGTTTGCTGAATGGACTGGATGATATTGGCTTGACCTTGCAGCATGTGGATGAGATTGCGGCGTTTGAGTCCAGGCATCGTGCGGTGCACCCGTGGCTTTGACAGCTACTAATTGACAGGGATTATGAATGAAAATTGCCGTATTGCCTGGTGATGGCATCGGGCCAGAGATCATGGCGCAGGCTGCAAAAGTGCTGCAAGCTTTGCGTCTCGATGGTTTGAAAATTGAATTGGAATACGCTCACATCGGCGGTGCAGCTTACGATGCAGCGGGCGACCCTTTGCCCGATGCTACGCTGAAACTAGCGCAGGATTCTGATGCTGTGTTGCTTGGCGCGGTGGGCGGTTATCAATATGACACGCTGCCCCGTGCTATGCGCCCGGAGCAAGGTTTGCTCCGCATACGCAAGGGGCTGAGCCTGTTCGCCAACCTGCGTCCGGCGCTGGTCTATCCTGAGTTGGTGAACGCTTCCAGTCTGAAAGCGGAGTTGGTGTCCGGGCTGGACATAATGATTCTGCGCGAACTTACTGGCGACATTTATTTCGGCCAGCCGCGTGGTGTGCGAAAACTGGAAAATGGTGAGCGCCAGGGCTTTGATACGATGTTATACAGCGAATCAGAAATTCGCCGCGTGGCGCATGTCGGCTTTCAGATTGCCATGAAACGTCATAAAAAAGTGTGCTCGGTAGACAAGGCCAATGTGCTGGATACCAGCATGCTGTGGCGCGAAGTGGTGACCGAAGTGGCCAAGGAATATCCGCAAGTTACTTTGTCGCACATGTATGTGGATAACGCTGCGATGCAACTGGTGCGTGCCCCCAAGCAGTTTGACGTAATCGTAACCGGCAATATTTTCGGCGATATTTTGTCGGACGAGGCTTCGATGTTGACCGGCTCTATCGGCATGTTGCCATCGGCCTCGCTGGATGCGAATAATAAAGGTTTGTACGAGCCGTGCCACGGTTCTGCACCGGATATTGCAGGAAAAAATATCGCTAATCCGCTAGCCACGATTTTGTCAGTAGCAATGATGATGCGTTACACTTTTGCGCGGGAGGATGTGGCGCAGCGCATTGAGACTGCGGTACGTAAAACTTTACAGCAAGGATTGCGCACGGCAGATATTGCCGAGTCAGGCATAGACAAGGTGGGCACTGATTCGATGGGCGACGCGGTGGTAAATAATTTGTAGGGTGGCCACAGAAACGTGCCCACCCTATGAGCTAATTTTTTGAGAAAGAAATGTAATGAGCAAGAAATACGATGTATGTATATTAGGCGCGACTGGCGCGGTGGGCGAGGCTATGCTGTCCATACTGGAACAGCGTAAATTTCCAGTGGGAAATTTATATCTGCTGGCTTCCAGTCGTTCTGCCGGTTCTACAGTGATCTTTCAAGGTCGGGAAATGACCGTGCTGGATGTGGAAGGTTTTGATTTTTCCAAGGCGCAGATCGGCTTGTTTTCCGCAGGCGGCAGTGTGTCAGAAAAATATGCGCCGATTGCGGCAGCGGCTGGCTGCGTGGTTATTGATAACACCGCGCACTTCCGCTATGACGACGATATTCCGCTGGTGGTGCCGGAAGTCAATCCGCATGCCATCGCGCAATATAAAAATCGCGGCATCATCGCTAATCCGAATTGCTCCACCATCCAGATGCTGGTGGCGCTCAAGCCTATACACGATGCAGTGGGTATCGCGCGTATCAACGTCGCCACTTATCAAGCCGTGTCCGGCACCGGCAAGGAGGCGATTGATGAATTGTCAGATCAGACGCGCGCCTTGTTCAATCATCAGGATGTGAAAGTTGAGATTTACCCAAAGCGCATTGCTTTTAATGTGCTGCCACACATTGATGTGTTTATGGAAAATGGCTACACCAAGGAAGAAATGAAAATGGTGTGGGAGACGCGCAAGATCATGGAAGATGAAAGCATCATGGTCAACCCGACTGCGGTACGTGTGCCAGTGTTCTATGGCCATTCCGAGGCGGTGCATATCGAGACCCACAAAAAAATCACTGCCGTTGAAGCGCGTGCTTTGCTGGAAAAAGCGCCGGGCGTGACCGTGTTGGATAAGCGTGAGCCGGGCGGCTATCCTACGGCTATTGAGGCAGCGGGTCAGGATGCAACTTTTGTTGGACGCATACGCGAGGATGTGTCCCATCCGCGTGGTTTGAACTTGTGGGTGGTCAGCGACAATGTACGCAAGGGCGCGGCGCTCAATAGCATTCAAATTGCCGAAATTTTGGTGAAAAATTACTTGCAATAGAACATTAATGTGTATTTTTAGCTTGTGCTGGTAACCTCTTGATGTTATGTTGATTGTGTGTGGATAAATAATATAGGTGGCTGGGTGCTGAAATCATTTATTAAAGCATTAGCAATTGTTGCGGGTTTAGCCATGCCGGGTTTGGCATTGGCTGTGGGGATGGGCGGCATCAATCTGACTTCCGCTTTGGGTGAGCCGCTAAAGCTTGAGGTCGAGCTAGATACAGCCAGTAAAGCCGAAACAAACAACCTGTCTGTGCGCCTAGCATCACCCGAAATGTTCAAGTCTGCGGGCTTGGATTATCCGTATAGCTTGCCGAAGTTGAAATTCAAGATCGAGACTAACCCCAGTAGCGATCGTCCTTATCTCATCATCACCTCCCTGCAACCTATTAACGAGCCATTCGTGAGCCTGTTGGTCGAGCTAAGCTGGCCATCCGGAAAGTTGTTGCGTGAATATACCTTTCTCCTTGATCCGCCGGGCTATGCTGCGGATCAACCCAAAGCGGCAGAAGTAAAGCCTGTTGAACCGATAGCAGAATTAGAATCAGAAATAAGCTCCGTACCAGAGGCAGGCGCTGTACCAGAAACGGGTTCTGTGCCGGGGGTGGATTCAGGGTTGGAAATGAGCGCCGGAGAAGACGCAGCATCAGGTGTAATGGCGGCCGAAAGTGATTCCTTAGCAACGGAAGAAAAAATAGCTAGCGAGACACCAACAGATTCAGCCGGGGCTGAGGCGGATAAAGCACAAGGCAATATTTCATCGGGCGATATTACGGTCAAGCGTGGTGACACACTGCACCGGATTGCTAGCCTGGCCAAATCCTCCGATGTGAGTGTAGAGCGCATGTTGGTTGCCCTGTACCGAGTTAATGCCGAAAAATTTAACGGCAAAAACATGAACCGCTTGCAGGCAGGAAAAATCCTGCGTATGCCAGATCAATCAGAAGTGGATCAGTTGACGCAGGCTCAGGCGGTAAAAGAAATTCGTATCCAAGTTGCCGATTGGCATGCTTACAGGCAACGGCTTGCGGTAGCTAGTGTGGCGGTTACGGAACAGACACCTACGCAGGAAGCATCGGGAAAGATCAGTGCTTCGGTCACTGACCAGACTCCTCCGGCCAAAGAATCTGCTAAAGAAGTGGTTAGGTTATCCAAGGGTGAAGCACCCGGTGACCATACTGCTGGGGGCGGTAAGGCCAAAGATACTGCGGACGATGCACAAACACAGGAAGAAGAAGCGATAGCCAAGGGTAAGACGGTCGCAGAAAACAAAGATCGTGCGGCGCTATTGGAAAAAAATGTTAAGGCCATGCAGCGCTTGCTGGAGCTGAAAAATCAAGCTGCTGTGCCAGAAACAAAAACTGATGCTGGCAAGCTGGAAGTGCTGCCACAAGCTACCCCCGCCGCCGCTACCGACGCGGCTGAACAAGCAAAACCAGTAGCGCAAGCCGCTATGCCCTCGGTGCAACCTTCCTTGTTGGATGAGTTTTTAGGCGAGCCACTGTATCGAGTAGCGACGGTAGTGTTGCTGGGGCTGGTAGCCCTGGGTGTCGTGCTCAGACAACGCGCTCAGCGACGTAAACGCAGAATGTTTGAGAGTGACGAAGGTAATACGACTGGCCGGATTACTGCTCCTATAGTTCCTTCCCCGGAAACCGGCGATTTCACTACTACATTGGTTAATGTGCCTGCTGCTAATCCTGGTTCGGGTGCTGTTGCTAGTAATAGCAATGCTCAGGTCGAAGAGGTGGATCCAATTAGTGAGGCGGATCTGTTTCTGAATTTTGGCCGTGACGAACAAGCTGAAGAAATTCTCAAAGATGCACTGATTAAAAATCCAGCTTATCACCAAGTTCACCTCAAGTTGCTGTCCATTTATTTGAACCGTAGAGATGTGACTGCGTTTTCTGCCATTGCCCAACAGTTGAAAGATTCCGGTGATGCTAAGTCATGGGAGCAGGCATCCATCATGGGTCTTAAGCTGGAGCCGAACAACCCGATGTACGGCGGCAGTGGCAAATCAGCAGAGGTGGCGCAGTCTGTCGCATCCCTGGTTGTTTCCAAACCTGAAGTGATGTTTGATGTGGGTGCGGCCGCAGCACAGTCACCTATTATGGATTTTGATCTGGGTTTGGCCACAACGAAAGTAGCCGCAGTCAGTAAGGAACAAAATTTCGACAGTACATTAGTATTAAATGCACCTATGGATTTTGACGTGACTGGTAGTCGCCCAGTCGCAGCTGTGCAAGGCGCAGTCAGCGCCGAAACGTCATCAAAAGAATTGGATGATCTTATTTTTGATGTGACGGCTGGTATTGCTCCCGCCCCATCGGCAACAGAAGCCGTACCGAAAGCGGCAGCTCCGGCGGAAGCTGATATGGGTCTGACCTTTACCCTGGATATTCCCGCAGCCAATAAAATTGAAGCTGCTCCAGTACAAGTTGCGGCCAAGCCCATGTTGGATTTTGATATGGCCGAAATAAGCCTGAACCTGGCTCAGCCCGCTAAGCCAAGTTCTCCTTTCCCGTCCGCCGCAGATGGAAAAGACGAGCACTGGCATGACGTAGCCACCAAGCTTGATCTAGCCAATGCGTATAAAGAAATGGGCGATGTCGCTGGTGCGCGCGAGATACTGGACGAAGTGGTGCAGGAGGGTGACGATCAACAGCGCACAGCTGCAGAGGTGTTGTTAAAGCAACTGTGATTATTCGTGAGTCTGTTTTGTATCCCGGTTCAGCTTGCCTAGCAGCTGTTAGCTTTGCCCGATCTTCTAACTATTAATCCTAAAAGCCGCAGTTGAATGATCTGTGGTTATACCAAGGATGAATCTACAAACCGCAAAAACCCATCGCTGGCAGATACCCCATCCCGCCGTGTTCATCCTCCTTTGGCTGGTGCTGGTTGTCGCGCTGCAATCGCTGGCTGGTGCAGTCTTGCTGCTGGCAGGTGCGTTATTGCTATTGTTGGCTTATTCCTTATCATCCGAGCGTCTGCACATATTGCTGCACCGCACACGCTGGATGATGTTGTCGTTGTTGCTGATCTATTCATATGCCACGCCCGGGGTAGCAGTATGGGCATCACTTGCCCAATTTAGCCCAACTTATGAAGGTGTATTCGACGGCCTGTTGCAATTGAGTCGCCTGGTATTTGCACTGGCTGGCTTGGTTGTATTGCAGAGCTCCTTGTCGCAACCACAACTGATCAGTGGTCTATATGCCTTGAGCTATCCCTTGCGTTATCTCGGATTGTCGCGCACGCGCGTAGCAGTGCGTTTAGCGTTGACGCTGCACTATGTTGAATCTTCTTTGCACGACACTGCCGTTCATTGGCGCACCCGCATTGAGCGGATGTTGGTGCAGGAGGAAATTAAACAGCAAAGCATCGAGCTACAACTTATGCCACTTAAGGTGGGCGATGGTTTGCTGCTGATCTGCGGCTTTTGCTTGCTGTTGCTGGTGCTCATATGAGAATTGCTTTAGGTATCGAATATGATGGTAGTCAGTTTTTTGGTTGGCAGAGCCAGACTGGTGGAGGCACGGTGCAAGATGCCTTGCAAGCTGCTTTGAGTAGCATTGCTGGCGAAGTGATTGCTACTATTGCGGCAGGTCGCACGGATGCGGGTGTACACGCGCTGGAACAGGTGGTGCATTTTGATACTTCGGTGGCGCGTCCGCTAACAGCTTGGGTGCGCGGAGTGAATTCCCTGTTGCCTAAGAGTATTGCCGTATTGTGGGCGCATATCGTGCCCGATGAATTCCATGCACGTTTTTCTGCACAATCGCGCAGCTATTGTTATTTGCTCATTAATCGGCCCGTGCGTAGCGCGGTGCAATACGGTCGAGTCGGTTGGTACCATGCGCCGCTGGACGAAAAAAAAATGTGCGTAGCGGCGAATTATCTTCTCGGCGAACATGACTTCAGTGCCTTCCGCGCGGCGGAATGTCAGGCAAAGTCGCCTATCAAAAATCTGACTCAGCTTGCCATTTCCCGCCAAGCCGATAACATCATCTTTGATTTTAACGCCAATGCTTTTTTGCACCATATGGTGCGTAACATTGTTGGCTGTCTGGTTTATGTAGGTAAGGGCAAGCATCCGCCGCTGTGGATGCAAGACGTGTTGGAAAGTCGCAACCGTCATTTAGCCGCGCCCACTTTTGCGCCCGATGGCTTGTATTTGCGCCATATTGCCTATGATGCCAAGTGGGGATTGCCGCAGTCGCCGTAATGAGGTTACTTCACACTCTGAAAGCTGCTAGTCTCTTTGCCGGCCATGGTATCGTCGAAGCGGGCAAGCAACACATCCACTGCCTTGCCGCCAATTTCAATGGCAGATGGATGCAGCTTTTCGAAGCCTGTATCTGTCATGTTCGATATGTCAATCAGAACGATAGCTTTGGTGTCACCAGGCTCTGCTTGTTTGGCGGTGGCATCTTTCCATACGACCTCGCCGTTTTTGTTGTAGGCGACAGCGGTGATCGTTGCTGTAGCACTATAGGATTTTTTGCCCAAACTTATCCCGCCGATGCTAAAAACCCCACCCCCAACCACAGAAGTAAAGGTCATGGTAATGCCAATTACCCCGTCCACACCTAAATCGGCCGCCAATTTTGCAAATTTCTTTTCGTCTGAAATATACTTGTAGTTGTTTGCTACATTTATTTTATCGTTTAAAAATACTATCTGCATTGCCCGCTCGTCTTCTGTAAGTTTCTTGTAGGCCTTGCTGCCCAGTACCGTGCTCTCAGGCACTAGAGAGAAGTGTTTGGATTTGTCCAGGGCGCTTATAATTTTTGAATTAAGTTTGTTGATAATTGGCTGGGTGTTTGTGCCCGGAATGTTGTCATTATCTTTAAACATTTGGGCCATCCCCTGTTGTCCACGAAATGTTTTGAGTGCGGCTATGGATACAACAGCATATTTTTTCTTGGAGCCGAAGGCATTTTTTTTAACATCGGCTGAGCCGGTTATCATCATGTTGGCACACCCTGAAGCTAATAAGCTTGTTATAGCTATCAACATCAGGCGGCTTATTCTATGAATTTGCATGTCATCTCCAAAAAAACCAATTATTCATCCGGAAAAAAATTACAAAATTTTGTTGTTGATTCGCTGGCTATTGTAAACGCCCATTTCTTGAATAGCTACCCGCATGTGTCGGGATGATTTTCCTGACAAAGGAGTTGATGGTTGCAACTGAATTTGGTTGATTGCGGTAATGCTTTACAATACCGTTTCACGTTTAAGTCTATCTCTCGAAGAATTATGACCCGAATAAAAATCTGCGGCCTCACCCGCGCTGAGGATGTGCAGGCGGCGGCTAACAGCGGTGCGGACGCACTCGGTCTGGTGTTCTATGACAAAAGTTCGCGAAACATATCAGTGCAGCAAGCGGCGCAACTGGCGCGAATCATTCCACCTTTTATTACGGTAGTGGGATTATTTGTGAATGCCGAAGCTAATTTTGTGCGCGCGGTGCTAAAGCACGTGTCCTTGGATTTGCTGCAATTTCACGGTGAAGAATCGCCCGATTTTTGCGCCCAATTTGGCAAGCCCTATATCAAGGCAATTCGCGTCAAGTCCGGGATAGATTTGCTACAATGCGCGGCGCGTTTTCATACTGCTCAAGGTTTGTTGCTGGATGCACATGTAGAAGGTATTGAGGGCGGCACCGGAAAAACTTTTGACTGGACATTGATTCCTACATTGCCGCTGCCGGTGATTTTATCCGGCGGCTTGCAGCCCGGTAATGTGGCATCGGCCATTCAACAGGTGCGTCCCTATGCAGTAGACGTGTCGAGCGGAGTGGAAATAACTAAAGGCATTAAGGACGCAGCAAAAATTGCTACGTTCATCAACGAGGTTAATAACATTGACTTACAACTATCCTGACCAGTCAGGTCACTTCGGCATCTATGGCGGTATCTACATGGCCGAGACGCTGATCCCGGCAGTGGAAGAGCTGCGATCACAATATTTGCGCTTCCGCGATGATCCCGAATTCAAGGCCGAATTCGCCTACGAATTGAAGCATTACGTCGGGCGTCCCAGCTCGATCTATCACGCCAAGCGCCTGTCGGAAGATTTGGGTGGCGCTCAGATATATCTGAAGCGCGAAGATCTGAATCACACCGGCGCGCACAAGATCAACAACGCCATCGGTCAGGCGCTGTTGGCCAAACGCATGGGCAAAAAGCGCGTCATCGCGGAGACTGGTGCGGGCATGCACGGCGTGGCGACTGCAACAGTGGCAGCACGCTTCGGCATGGAATGCATCGTGTATATGGGCGCGGAGGACATACAGCGCCAAGCTCAGAATGTGTTCCGCATGAAGTTGCTGGGCGCGAAAGTGGTTCCAGTGGAAAGCGGTTCTCGGACGCTAAAGGATGCCTGCAACGAAGCGATACGCGATTGGGTGACAAACGTCGAGTCCACGTTCTACATCTTCGGCACGGCGGCAGGTCCGCATCCTTACCCGATGATGGTGCGCGATTTTCAGTGCGTCATCGGCAATGAAGCCAAGGTGCAAATGCCTGAGATGATCGGCCGTCAGCCGGATGCTGTTATCGCCTGCGTCGGCGGCGGCTCCAATGCGATTGGATTGTTCTATCCCTACATTGAAGAAAGAAATGTGCAGATCATTGGCGTGGAAGCGGGTGGTCACGGCATCGGCAGTGGGCAACATGCTGCGCCGCTCACCGCGAATGCGAAGGTCGGCGTGCTGCATGGCAACAAGGTCTATCTGATGCAGGACGAGAATGGCCAGATTATAGAGACGCATTCCATCTCCGCCGGACTGGATTATCCAGGCGTCGGCCCCGAGCATTGTCTTTTGAAAGATCAGGGACGCGCACAATATGTCGCGATTAACGACGACGAGGCGTTGGCCGCGTTCGATGCGCTGTGCCGTTTCGAAGGCATCATTCCGGCGCTTGAATCCAGCCATGCCTTGGCGCACGCGATGAAGATCGCGCCGATGATGGGTAAGGATAAAGTGCTGCTGGTGAATTTATCTGGGCGTGGCGACAAGGATATGGCGACCGTGGCGCGCATCAAAGGGATCACGCTATGAGCCGTATTCAATCAACTTTCGAGAAACTCAAGCAGCAGAAGCGCAAAGCGCTGATCCCTTTCATCACCGCTGGCGATCCGTCGCAGAACCTCACCGTGCCTTTGTTGCATGCGCTGGTAAGCGCAGGTGCGGACGTACTCGAACTTGGCGTGCCGTTCTCCGATCCGATGGCGGACGGTCCGACGATACAACGCGCTTCAGAGCGCGCGCTCAAGAACGGTATGTCGCTGCGCGGCGTATTGGACATGGTGGCAGAATTTCGTAAAAAAGATAACAAGACGCCGCTGGTGTTGATGGGCTATGGCAATCCGATTGAAGCGATAGGCTGGGAGACTTTCGCTCAGCGGTGTGAAGAAACCGGAGTGGATGGAGTGCTGACTGTAGATTTTCCACCGGAAGAAAGTCATGAAGCATTCGGCCATTTGCAGCGTCACGGCATAGACCCCATTTTCCTGCTGGCCCCGACTACTGATGATGCGCGCATTGCCAGCGTGGCCAAACAGGCGCGCGGCTACGTCTATTACGTCTCGCTCAAGGGCGTGACCGGTGCCGGTAATCTCGATTTGAGCGACATCGAACGGAAAATTCCGCAACTCAGAAAACACATCGCCTTGCCCATCGGCGTGGGTTTTGGCATCCGCGATGCACAGACGGCACAGGCTGTCGCCAGCTTATGTGATGGTGTTGTGGTGGGCAGCCGTATTGTGCAGGAAATCGAAAATTCATCGGAACAAAATGTCCTTGCCAATGTGGGCAAACTGGTTAAGGAACTAAGACAAGCTGTAGATCAGGCTTGAAAAGCTTAAGGAGAGTTGCATGAGCTGGTTTCAGAAATTATTGCCCCCCAAGGTTAAGCGCCGTGAATTGGGGGCAGAAAGCAAAAAAAATGTGCCTGAGGGTTTATGGCACAAATGTCCGTCTTGTCAGGAGGTGCTGTACTACTCCGACCTGGAAAAAAATCACGGCGTTTGCCATAAATGCAATCACCATCTTCGTATCACTGCGCGTAACCGGCTGGATTGGCTGCTGGATGCCGATGGGCGATTTGAAATCGGTGTCGAGGTGCAGCCACTGGACACGCTGAAATTCAAGGACAGCAGAAAATACAGCGAGCGGCTGACGGCGGCACAGAAGGACACCGGTGAAACCGATGCGCTGGTGGTGATGCAAGGTAGCGTACATTCCATACCATTGGTAGCTGCTGTATTTGAATTTACTTTCATGGGCGGCTCCATGGGTTCAGTGGTTGGAGAACGCTTTGTGCGCGGAGTGCAGCTTGCCACCGAGCAAAAAATTCCCTTTGTGTGTTTTTCTGCCAGCGGCGGTGCGCGCATGCAAGAAGGCTTGCTGTCCCTGATGCAAATGGCCAAGACCTGTGCTGCGCTGACTCAGTTGAGCGCGGAAAAGCTGCCATTCATTTCAGTGCTGACTGATCCAACTATGGGCGGTGTCTCCGCCAGCTTTGCCTTTATGGGCGATGTGGTGATCGCCGAGCCGGGTGCCTTGATCGGTTTTGCTGGCGCGCGCGTAATCCAGCAGACAGTGCGCGAAACTTTGCCGGAGGGTTTTCAACGCGCCGAGTTTCTGATGGAACATGGCGCGATAGACATGATTGTGGATAGGCGAAAAATGCGCGATCAACTAGCTACACTCATTACGCTGTTGACCAAACAGCCAGCGGTTGCGGTGGCGGCATAGCACCGCGCTCTGCCTGCATTGAAATGCTGGGCATCTAAGGGTAATCTGGCGAAATGAGTTATAACGGCAATTTTCTTCTACAAGTGCGTGAAGCCGCGAAAAAGAGATGTCTTTTTCTGCCCCACGCGCTTCGCCAGATGAACAGGCCGGAACGCATGATTAGCACAGCAGAAATTCGTCAGGTAATAGAGCATGGCGAGATCATTGAAGATTATCCAGAAGATGTCAGAGGCCATAGTTGCCTGATGCTTGGAAGAGGGGTAGTCAATCGTCCGATTCACATTGTTTGTGCTCATAAGGAAGATTATCTGGCTATCATCACGGCCTATATTCCTGGCGAAAATGAATGGGTTAGTAATTTTAAGATGAGGAGAACACCATGAAATGCTTGCACTGCCAAGGAGAAATGAAAAAAGGAGAAACTCCGTTTCATATTGATCGCAAGGGTTGTCATCTGACATTGGATAGCGTTCCAGCATGGGTGTGTTTGCAGTGTGGCGAATCTTATTTTGAGGCAGCGGAAGTTGATGCCATTCAGGATCTCATTCAGTCTGTTGAGCAGAAAACGCATGCTATTGCGTTGGCAGTGTGATACCAAAATTAAGTACATCAATTACAACGCACATAGAAGCTAACTGGTAACCGTTTGACGCAGTGTTTTGCGTCAATTTAGGATTGGCTACTTCACGTTAGGCGAGAGGTGATGCAATGAGTTCCTCGACCGACAACTTCGGCTGGCTCATCCAAGCAAGGAAGGTAAACCAAGATGTATTGCTACGCCTCTACCGGCATCTGGAGTCTCAAGACACTGATTGCAATACAGCCCCAGATATTATAGATGCCCTTATCGGTCTGCTCACGGGCGCGGCGTTCTCCCTGTGGAGAGCAGCGTTCCTTAGTAATACAAAGAGGTCGCGCAAAGCTATCCACATTGCTGCGCGCGACGTTCTCAAGACTATCTTGGAGGACAACGCGATCACGTATCCTGGCGATAAGAGGACGCAAGAGTGGATGGGAGGTTACTATCTCAACGGTGCGCGATTCCGCCTTGTCCAAACTTGGCAAAAACTTGTGAGCCACAATCCACAACTTGAGCCATCAGAAGCCGTGCAACAGTTTCTCGATCTAGATCAAAAAGGAACACCGGAAGGTGACCTCATGGGCGCATGGGACACCTGTCACGCGGCGCTCGGGGATATGCTCGGGAACCTTGAGGATATCATCCTCTCGCAAAGTATCACCTAATCCGGCAGTCAAGCGGGACGCAAAAGTGCACAGTTCGTAGGGTGGGCACGTCTGTGCCCACGCTGACTAAAGGTGTCGAATAATTTAAGCACAACTTCAGTGTGCCCGCGCGCCCACAATCCCGTAAAATAAATAACCATGTCACGTTATCGCCGCGCATCGGTTGCGGGTTCAAGCTATTTTTTCACGGTGGTCGCCTATCGGCGGCAACCTATTTTGTGTGACGAAATGATACGCAGCGCATTGCGCGGCGCAATTGAAGAGGTGCGTGTGGCGCGTCCTTTCGTGATTGATGCATGGGTGTTGATGCCCGACCATTTGCATTGCGTGTGGACATTACCTGAAGATGATGCCGATTTTTCCACCCGTTGGATGATGGTTAAGCGTGCAGTTTCTTTGGCCTGTAAAGAGGAGTATCGCCGTGCTGACTGGATGACTGCATCAAAACACAAACACCGCGAATCAACAATTTGGCAACGACGATTCTGGGAACATCAAATTCGTGATGAAGATGACTTTGCGCGACATGTTGATTACCTTCATTTCAACCCGGTTAAACATGGGCATGTACAACAGGTGGCTGATTGGCCTTATTCGACGTTTCATCGCTATGTGCGCGATGCGGTATATGCCCATGATTGGGCTGGTGCGATGGATAGCGGCGCCGTACTGGAATATGATTGATATTAACCGCGTGGGCACAAAGACGTGCCCACCCTACATAACATGCCTAACACTCTAGCCGACTGGCTGTCCTACCTCGAAACCCTGCACCCAAAAACCATCGCGCTGGGTTTAGAGCGCGTGGCGCAGGCCAAACAACAACTCAGTCTCAATCCTGATTTCCCTATCATCATGGTCGGCGGCACTAATGGCAAAGGCTCGGTATGCGCCATGCTGGAAAGTATATTTCATGCGGCGGGCTATCTCGTCGGTTGTTATACCTCGCCGCACTTGCTGGATTACAACGAGCGCGTGCGTGTTGGTAAACGGCAGGTAAGTGATGCGGCGTTGTGTGCCGCGTTTGAAAAGATTGAGCAGGTGCGCGGTGATGTTCCCCTGACCTATTTCGAGTTTGGCACGTTGGCGGCGATGCAGTGCTTCATCGAGCAAAAAATTGAGGTAGCGATTTTGGAGGTGGGGCTGGGCGGCAGGCTGGATGCGGTGAATGTGTTTGATGCTGATTGTTCGGTGGTAGTCAGCGTGGACATAGACCATACCGAATATCTGGGCGATACACGCGAAAAAATTGCTTATGAGAAAGCGGGAATTTTTCGTGGGGGCAGGGTGGCAGTGTTTGGTGATTTGGATATGCCGAATGCGATAGCCAGCGAGGCGCAGCGTATGGGTGCTCAGTTATGGCAGCTCGGTGAGCAATACAGTTTTACTGCGGGTAAGCAGCAGTGGAATTATCGCAGCAAGTTGGGTACGCGCAGTGCCTTGCCTTACCCCGCTTTACGCGGCTCATTTCAGTTGCGTAATGCCAGTGCTGCACTGGCCGCGTTAGACGTGTTGCGGGAAAAATTACCGGTAGATATGTCGGCGGTGCGGCGCGGTTTGGGTGAAGTGACTTTGCCCGGTCGTTTTCAGGTGATACCGGGCAAGCCGCAACTGATTCTGGATGTAGCTCACAACCCTCATGCGGCGATTTCGCTGGCGCAGAATCTGGCTGCTATGCCGCCCGCGGGTAAAACTTTTGCGCTATTCGCCATGCTTAAGGATAAAGATATGGCGGGTGTGGTGCGCGCGCTCAGGGCTCAGGTGGATGTCTGGCTGGTGGCGGGAATCGCCGCGCCGCGCGGGGCAACAGCTTTGGAACTGGCGCAGGTGCTGGATGAGGAGGGTGTGATAGGTACGGTGCAGACCTTTGTTACGGTGACCGATGCCTTGCGCCATGCCTGTAATGAAGCCGCTGAAAATGATAGAATCGCGGCCTTTGGTTCGTTCTACACCGTAGCGGAAGTGATGCGCGAGCGGGGATTGCGCGCAGTCTGATTTTCGCGGAGGAATTTTAAAGATGGCAAAGCAGTTTATGGACGATGAAAATAATTTAAAGCGACAAGCCAGAAGGCGACTGGTGGGTGCGGTGGCACTCGTGACAGCCCTGGTGGTGATACTACCCATGTTGCTTGATAGTGCGCCCAAACCTGTGGCACAGAATATCGAGTTGCAAATACCCGACAAAGATAAAGTAGAAATGCTAGTCCCTCAATTACCCCCACCGACTGCCGCAGTGGATACTCCTGTTACACCACCCGATGAAGTTGTAGCCGCACCGATAGCACCTGTGACTAGCCCTGTTGCTACAGTGTCGCCACCCGTTGCTGCTGAGAAACAAGCTAGTTCTATTGTCGTACAGATAGGCGCGTTTGCTAACGCTGAGTCTGCCCATCAGTTGCAGAAAAAATTAAGCAAGCAGGGGATCAAGGCTTATACCGAAAAAATGGATGATAAAACTCGTGTGCGCGCTGGCCCATATTCTTCACGCGAAGCGGCGGATAAAGTCATCCAAAAGCTGGAGAAGCAAGGTTTGAAGCCAGTCATCAGCCCGTCACTATAATGACTGGATTTGATTATACGGTCATCACTATTGTTATTTTGTCAGCTTTGCTGGGGTGGTGGCGCGGGGTGGTGTATGAAGTCTTGTCGTTGCTGGGTTGGATAGCAGCCGGCATGGTAGCGCGACTATTTGCCTCTAGTTTTGCGCCCTATATGCCCGACATATTGCAGGCAGGGAAAGTAGTAGCAGCTTTCGTCGTCTTGTTTGTTATTGCTTTGATTGTGGCTGGAATAGTAGCTGGTTTGTTATCTAAATTTATTAAATTTATTGGTTTGCTCAGGCTGGACAAGTCGCTGGGCACGTTGTTCGGTATGCTACGCGGCATGTTGATCGTGCTAGCGTTGATATTGTTGGCAGGGCTGACTAGTTTGCCGCAACAAGCGATCTGGCGCGATGCCATGCTCAGTAAACCAGCGCAAAATCTGGCTGTGACTGGGCTGACTTTATTGCCGCATAGCGTGGCACAGCGTGTGACCAGTGGGTTGCAAAATTGAATATTGGAGTTGAATTATGTGTGGCATTCTAGGACTAGTCGCGCAAACGCCGGCCAATCAAGTGTTGTATGACGGCTTGCTGGTGTTGCAGCATCGCGGGCAGGACGCGGCAGGCATCGCCACCATAGACGGCAGCACATTTCATTTGCATAAGGGTAATGGCCTGGTGCGTGACGTGTTTCGCACGCGCAACATGCGCGCACTGCGCGGCAATGCTGGCATTGCCCATGTGCGCTATCCCACAGCCGGTTCCTCCATAGACCACAATCAGGCACAGCCGTTTTATGTCAATTCGCCATTCGGCATCGTGCTTGGCCACAATGGCAACCTGACCAACACCGAGCAGTTGCAGCAGGAATTGTTTCTGGAAGATCGGCGGCATGTAAACACCAGCTCCGATTCGGAAGTGTTGCTTAATGTGCTGGCGCATGAGTTGCAGACCAACTCCACCATGCGTTATCGTCTCGACACCAAGAGTATTTTTGACGCGGTGTCCGGTGTGCATAAGCGTTGTCGTGGTGCGTATGCAGTGGTGGCGATGATAGCTGGGTATGGTTTGCTGGCATTTCGTGATGCGTATGGCATTCGTCCGCTGGTGATAGGCAGCCATCAAACCGAACTTGGCACCGAATATCTGGTTGCTTCGGAAAGTGTGGCGCTGGATACGCTGGGCTTTAAATTCATGCGCGATATTGCGCCGGGCGAAGCGATCTTCATAGACCTCGACGGAAACTTGCACAGCCGTCAATGCTCAGAAAACCCCGCGCTCAATCCGTGCATATTTGAGTACGTATATTTGGCGCGACCTGATTCAGTGATGGATGGTATTTCGGTTTATGAGGCGCGCCTGAATATGGGCGAGAGCCTGGCCGATAAAATTTTGCGCGAATGGCCGCAGCACGATATTGATGTGGTCATCCCCATACCCGATTCCAGCCGCCCCAGCGCTTTGCAGTTAGCTAATCACTTGGGCTTGCCGTTCCGCGAAGGCTTCGTCAAGAACCGTTACATCGGCCGCACCTTCATCATGCCGGGGCAGGCCATGCGCAAAAAATCGGTGCGCCAGAAACTGAATGCGATTAATGTGGAATTTAAAGACAAGAATGTGCTGCTGGTGGACGATTCCATCGTACGCGGCACCACCAGCCGCGAGATCGTGCAGATGGCGCGCGAGGCGGGTGCGCGCAAGGTGTACTTCGCTTCCGCCGCGCCGCCGGTACGCTTCCCCAATGTGTATGGCATAGACATGCCATCTCGTCGAGAGCTGATTGCTACCGGACACAGTGATGATGAAATCTGCCGAGAGATCGGTGCTGACAGATTGGTTTATCAGGATCTGAGCGATCTTAAAGCGGCCATCCATAAAGTTGATGCGGCAGTGCAGCACTTCGATGCGTCATGCTTTGATGGTGACTACATCACCGGCGACATCACACCGGACTATCTGGATGCGATTGAGGCGGCGCGCGAAAACGGCAAGGCTAACAACAGCGAAGATGATGGTCAGCTTGATCTTGACCTGGCTAACGAATAAAAGCCATTGACAGTGTTAGGCAGCGAGAGTAAATTTTCGTCTGCGCCGATTTGAGGATCAGCTTGCGGGCGCGTAATAAATTCAGCTAAAGCGTGGGCAACCCGGTTTAGCGCTAAGCTATCCGGGTTTTTTGTTTTAGGAGAATCACATGTCAGACCAACATACGTATCAACCCGAAACGCTGGCCGTGCATGCCGGCACAGCGCGCAGCCAATTTAACGAACACAGCGAGGCCATGTTTCTCACTTCCAGCTATGTGTTTGACAGTGCTGCCCAAGCTGCCGCGCGTTTTGTCGGCCAGGAGCCGGGAAATATTTATTCGCGCTTCACCAATCCGACCGTGACCATGTTCGAGGAACGGCTGGCTGCATTGGAAGGTGCGGAACAGTGCGTAGCAACGGCCTCCGGCATGTCGGCAATTCTGGCATGTTGTATGGGCTTGCTAAAAAGCGGCGACCACATCGTCGCTTCGCGCAGCGTGTTTGGCGCAACGATCAATCTGTTCAACAATATCATAGGGAAATTCGGCGTGGCGACGACTTACGTTTCCGCTACTGATGTGGCTGAGTGGCAAGCGGCGGTGCGACCTAACACGAAATTATTTTTTCTGGAGACGCCATCCAACCCGCTCACCGAAATTTCCGACATCGCGGCCATTGCCGCTGAGGCGAAAAAATGTGGTGCGCTGCTGGCGGTGGACAACTGTTTCTGCACACCCATCCTGCAACGCCCGCTGGCATTGGGTGCAGACATCATCATCCACTCCGCCACCAAATATATTGATGGTCAGGGACGCGCGTTGGGTGGTGCGGTGCTGGGCAGCAAGAAAGTGCTGGAGCCGGTGTACCAATTTTTGCGCACGGCCGGGCCGACCATGAGCGCGTTCAATGCTTGGGTGTTTTTGAAAGGGCTGGAGACGTTGAAGATACGCATGGACGCGCACAGCGCCCATGCGCTGGCCGTGGCGCAATGGCTGGAAACACATGAGAACGTGGCGCGCGTGTACTACCCCGGCCTGCCGTCGCACCCGCAACATACGCTGGCCATGCAGCAGCAGAAAACCGGTGGCGGCATCGTGTCGTTCGAAGTGAAGGGTGGACGCGATGAAGCATGGCGGGTGATAGACAGCACGCAGCTGATTTCAGTGACCGCCAACCTGGGCGACACCAAAACCACCATCACCCACCCGGCTACCACCACCCATGCGCGCATCACGCCGGAGGCGCGTGCCGCGGCGGGTATCACCGATGGCTTGATACGCATCGCGGTGGGGCTGGAGGCGGTGAGCGATATTCAGGATGATCTGGCGCGCGGATTGGATCGGGTGCTGTTGTAATGGACACATTGGCTGCACAAGTCGGTACCGCGCTCAAAGCGCACGGCTTGATGTTGACCACAGCGGAATCGTGTACAGGCGGCGGGGTGGCAAGCGCGCTGACGGATATAAGAGGCAGTTCAATCTGGTTCGAGCGCGGGTTTGTTACCTATTCCAACGATGCCAAGTGTGACATGCTGGGTGTGGCGCAAGAGACACTGCTGCGTCACGGCGCAGTCAGCGAGGTCGTGGTGCGCGAGATGGTGGCGGGCGCGTTGCAGCACAGTAAATCGGGCATAGCATTGGCGGTGAGCGGCGTTGCCGGGCCGGATGGCGGCTCGGCAGAAAAGCCGGTCGGCACAGTGTGGTTCGCTTGGGGTATCAAAAGTGGGGCGTGTGAGGCGCGCTTGCACCGTCTTCCTGGAAGCCGGACTGAAGTCCGCGAACAGGCAGTGCGCATCGCCTTGCAAGGCGTGCTGGAAATGTTGAGTCAGCGGTCAGAAATAGCCTGAAATAGACAAAGAACGATCGTTCTGTACAAGCCTAAAATGATGTGCCATAATCAGCCATCATTGTTTAACACACACAGGGAGAGCAGCATGGATGACAACAAGAGCAAGGCACTCGCAGCAGCATTAAGCCAGATTGAAAAACAATTCGGTAAGGGTTCCATCATGCGTCTGGGCGAGCATGACATTGTGCGCGATATTCAGGTGGTGTCCACCGGTTCGCTGGGGCTGGACATTGCGCTGGGTGTGGGCGGTCTGCCGCGTGGCCGGGTCATCGAAATCTACGGTCCGGAATCCTCCGGCAAAACTACGCTCACACTGCAAGTGATCGCCGAAATGCAAAAGCTCGGTGGCACGGCGGCCTTTATTGATGCGGAACACGCGCTAGATCCACAATATGCGCAGAAGCTGGGCGTCAAAGTCGAAGACCTGCTCATTTCGCAGCCGGACAATGGCGAACAGGCACTGGAAATTGTGGACATGCTGGTGCGCTCTGCCGCTGTGGATATCGTCATCATAGACTCGGTTGCCGCGCTAACGCCGAAGGCAGAAATCGAAGGCGAAATGGGTGATGCACAAATGGGTCTGCATGCACGTTTGATGTCGCAAGCTTTACGCAAACTCACCGCCAACATCAACCGCTCCAACACCACCGTTATTTTCATCAACCAAATCCGCATGAAAATTGGCGTCATGTTCGGCAGCCCGGAAACCACCACCGGCGGCAACGCGCTTAAATTTTATGCCTCGGTTCGTCTCGACATACGCCGCACCGGCTCGATCAAAAAGGGCGATGAAGTCATCGGCTCCGAGACGCGCGTCAAGGTAGTAAAAAACAAAGTGTCCCCACCATTCAAGCAAGCCGAGTTCGACATTCTGTACGGCGAAGGCACGTCGCGTGAAGGCGAAGTAATAGACCTCGGTGTGCTGCACAAATTCGTGGAGAAAGCCGGTGCCTGGTACGCCTACAAAGGCGAAAAAATCGGTCAGGGCAAAGACAATGCGCGCGAATATTTGAAAGAGCATCCCGAAGTTTCCATCGAGATCGAAAACAAAATACGCGAGGCGGTCGGTGTTGCGTTGATAAATAGCGACGTCGAAACAGAATCCCCCAAGGCCGCCACCACCCAAAATTCCAATAGCAAGAGCCCCTCAGCCAAAGTCCTTGTCAAAGAAACCTGAGACCAGTCTGCGCGTCCGCGCCATGCGGTATCTGGCGCGGCGCGAATACAGCCGCGCCGAATTGCACGGCCGGCTGCTGACCTACGCCACGCCGGACGACAATGTAGATGCGGTGCTGGATGAACTGGTCAAGCGCGGCTGGCAGTCCGATGAACGCGCGGCTACGCAACTGGTACACGCCAAGCGCAGCCGCTTTGGCATGCAACGTATCGCATATGAGTTGCGCCAAAAGGGGATTGCGGAAGATTTGATTGGCGCTGCAATGCCGGAATTGAAAGAAAATGAATTAGAGGCGGCCAGGGTAGTGTGGCAAAAGAAATTTGGTGTCGCACCGCAGGATGAGAAAGAGAAAGCTAAACAGATGCGCTTTATGCAGTCGCGCGGGTTTGGGCTGGATGTGGTTTTTAAGGTGCTGCGGCATGATGATTAAGGAAATTTTTTAGCCCCGTGGGATAGGTTGAGCAAAGCGATGCCCATCACCTAGAAAAAAATAGCGTAGAATGATGCAAGGAGTTATTCCATTTCCACTTCAAAGGTAAAGCAAGCCGTAGGGCGGGCGTGACCCGCCCTACACAAATGTCCTTTTGATCGGGAAATGGAATTAGTCATCCTAAAGAGTCAGGTAAAGTTAAATCCGCATAAGTTATCGCTGGCAACCTTTGTAAGGTTGCCATATAAAATAATATTAGGGAGAGTAGCGACATGGCCAAGAAAAACGCATTTTATGCACAGTCTGGTGGAGTAACCGCAGTCATTAACGCTTCAGCTTGTGGCGTCATCGAAACAGCGCGCAAGCACAAAGACAAGATAGGAAAAGTGTATGCAGGGCGCAATGGCATCATAGGCGCGCTGACAGAAGACTTGATTGACACCAGCAAGGAATCAGCCAAGAACATCGCGGCCTTGCGCCACACACCTTCTGGCGCATTTGGTTCCTGTCGCTTCAAGATGAAAAGCCTGGAAGAAAATCGAATTCAGTACGAACGTCTGATCGAAGTTTTTAAGGCACACAATATTGGTTATTTCTTTTACAACGGTGGTGGCGATTCCGCTGACACCTGCCTCAAAGTTTCCCAACTGGCCGACAAAATGGCTTATCCCATTCAGGCCATCCATGTTCCCAAAACTGTAGATAACGATTTGCCGATCACCGACTGCTGCTCCGGTTTCGGCTCGGTTGCTAAATATGTCGCGGTGTCGGTGCGTGAAGCCAGTTTCGATGTTGCCTCTATGTGCAAGACTTCGACCAAAGTATTCGTGGTGGAAGTGATGGGTCGCCATGCCGGATGGATAGCCGCTGCTGGAGGATTAGCTTCGGATAAAAATTGCGAATTGCCGGT
>JAYUTK010000101.1:0-10253 GCA_043755195.1 Gallionellaceae bacterium | reverse complement strand
CAGCGTGGGCAAGGCGTGTGATTACCTTCTTCCAAGCTAGGCTGCAAGCGCTGGCGTGATAGCTCCAGCAAACCAAAGCGTGAAATTTTTCCAGTTTGTACGCGCGCACGGTCGTAATGCAAGGCATCGCGTAAACGGTTTTCCACTTCGCGCTGGTTGCGATTGTTTTCCATATCAATGAAGTCAATCACGATCAAACCGCCCAAATCGCGCAAGCGCATTTGCCGCGCGATTTCATCGGCTGCTTCGAGGTTGGTATTAAGCGCCGTTGTTTCGATGTCGCCACCGCGTGTAGAACGCGCCGAGTTAATATCAATCGCGGTCAGCGCCTCGGTGTGGTCTATCACAATCGCTCCGCCGGACGGCAGGTTGATCTGACGAGCATGCGCCGATTCGATCTGGTGCTCAATCTGAAAACGTGAGAACAGCGGCACATCATCATGGTAGCGCTTAATGACGTTGACATTGTTCGGCATGACCGTGCTCATAAAGGCACGCGCTTGCTGATAGATGTCGTCAGTATCAATCAAAATTTCGCCAATTTCAGGATGGAAGTAATCGCGTATGGCGCGCACCACCAAACTGCTTTCCAGATAAATCAAGGATGGCGCTTTTTCCGTTTTGGCTGCGCCGTCTATGGCATCCCACAACTGCTTCAGATAGTTGAGATCCCACTGCAGCTCTTCCAGATTACGACCGATGCCGGCGGTGCGCGCAATAATGCTGGCACCTTGCGGCACTTCCAGTTGTGCCAACACATCTCGCAATTCATTGCGGTCTTCGCCCTCGATGCGACGCGATACACCGCCACCGCTGGGGTTGTTTGGCATCAAGACAATGTATCGACCCGCTAGGCTGATGTAAGTGGTGAGCGCCGCACCTTTGTTGCCGCGTTCGTCTTTTTCCACCTGTACCAATAATTCCTGGCCTTCGCGCAAGGCTTCTTTGATGCTGGGACGGGAGCCGCTGCCGTTGAGATAATAGTTGGGGGAAACTTCCTTGAACGGCAAAAAGCCGTGGCGGGTGCCGCCGTATTCGACGAAAGCCGCTTCCAAGCTGGGCTCGATGCGGGTGATGACAGCTTTGTAGATGTTGCTTTTGCGTTGTTCTTTACCAGCGGATTCAATGTCTAGGTCTATCAGTTTCTGACCGTCAACAATGGCGACACGGAGTTCCTCCGCTTGTGTCGCATTGAATAACATGCGTTTCATTATATTTTTCTCCCGCGCTCAGACACGGGCAGAACCAAGCTACACGCGGCTAGCCGCGCGCGAGAAAATGAATAAGGGTCGGGCAATCGGTATTGCAATAGCGACGGTTGTTCACAATAGTGTTCTCGTTAAGCTGGTTATTTATCAATCAAGTGCCGCCGGTATTGTTATAGGGGCGACACACTAAAATCCACAGGTACCTAAAGTTCTGGATGCCTAGAGCGCGTAAATCAATTACCATCACTGCTTCTGCCGGTGAGTGACATTAACCGGACTGCGTTTGGGACGGGCGGCCGCACGATAGTCTATTTCAGACTGGCCTGTTTCACGCTGACGGGGAATTAGCATCCCATCTTTCCGTTAACCCATGCGCGTTGGGGCGAAGTATAAGCAAAATGAATGATTTAGGCAAAGAATCTGTAAGCTGGGTTGAAATAGACGAGGGAAGCTGTGAACAGCGCATAGACAACTTTCTGTGCAAACACCTCAAGGGCGTGCCCAAGAGCCACATCTACCGCATTCTGCGCAGCGGCGAAGTGCGCGTCAATAAAAAGCGCGCCGATCAAACTTATCGCCTGCAACTGGGCGACTTGGTGCGTATTCCGCCCGTGCGGGTGGCCGAGCCGCAGCAGCGCGACTACGTTCCGGCGCTGGAATTTCCGGTGCTATACGAGGACGATGGCTTGCTGGCGATAGACAAGCCCTCTGGTGTAGCCGTGCATGGCGGCAGCGGTGTCAGCTTCGGCGTCATCGAACAACTGCGTAGCGCCCGACCGCAAGCCAAGTTTCTGGAACTGGTACACAGACTGGATCGCGAAACCTCAGGCGTATTGCTGCTGGCCAAAAAACGCTCTGTGCTGACCGCGCTGCACGAACAAATGCGCGAAGGAAAAACCGACAAACGCTATCTGACCTTAGTGTTAGGGCAATGGAAAAATGCCAAACAGCACGTCAAACTGCCGCTGCATAAATTTTCCACTCAAAACGGTGAAAAGCGCGTCATGGTGCGTGACGACGGCAAAGAGTCGCATACCATTTTTGCGTTGCTGCAAGGTTGGCCGGGTTACAGCTTGCTCGAAGCGCAACTCAAAACCGGTCGCACTCACCAGATTCGCGTACACCTTTCACATCTAGATTTTCCCATTGCCGGGGATGACAAGTATGGCGATTTCGTGCATAACAAGGAGCTGGCGAAGCAGGGATTGAAACGCATGTTCCTGCATGCCTACTCGATTGCATTGACTCATCCCATCACGGGGGAGGCATTGCGATTTAGTGCGCCGTTGCCGCAGGAATTGGAAAAGTTTATCCGAAATTTCCCATCGGGTGAAAATATAGCTTGCACAGTCAAACTGGGGTAACACCCTCATGGCACTCGGTTAAGGATTTAAAGCCCTACAAACGGTGGGCTGAACACTTCTAATCGGCCATTTGCTGGGCGACACAGCGGTCGTAAGCGCACTGGGAACGCCACACCGCGAGCGCATCTACCCGCCATTGGACACACTGCGCCTGTTCGTAGGCCAAGTCCTCTCGGCTGAGCGCGCCTGCCAGGACGTGGTGGGTCGTCGCTTATCCGAGCGCATCGCACAAGGACTATCGGTGAACGCACTCAACACCGGTGCCTAC
This sequence comes from Gallionellaceae bacterium, assembly GCA_043755195.1. Classification (GTDB taxonomy): domain Bacteria; phylum Pseudomonadota; class Gammaproteobacteria; order Burkholderiales; family Gallionellaceae; genus Nitrotoga. The sequence goes on along the minus strand of JAYUTK010000101.1, from coordinate 7,413 downwards.
TGTGACGCACGCCAGCGTCTGCCGATCAAACTGCCCGTCACGTTGAATACTCTGCTCGGTGCACGATTGGATACACTGACCCCCTTGGCTTGGCGGTGGCAAGGCCGACCCGTCAAGCTGTTTGACGGCACAACGGTCACCATGCCCGATACACCAAGCAAGCAGCAAACCTATCCGCAAGCGGCGAGTTAAAAAAACTAACTCAAAACCGATTAGTAAAATCCATTAAACTTAATTTTTAACCAGATCAGCCCACTTCAGAAAATCACTTAACTAAGATTTTCTTCAGGCTCATACCTGAATTGGAAAATACTAGCTCCCCAACCTGCCTGATAAGGTGCGACATCGAATGGTTGGGATGCGCCCGATATTTCATTCCACAATATATCAACGCTCGCTGGAGCCATGGTTACGCCATAACGATAATGTCCACTATTGACGAAAAGGTTCTCCAATTGTGGATGCCGCGCTATGGTGGGGACGTTGCGGGGTGAAGCTGGGCGCAGACCGGCCCATTGTTGGATTAGAGGCATATCGCGTAATGGTGGCAATACTGTTTGGGCGCGTTGGGTCAGATCATCTCGCGCAGCAAGGGTGGTCTGCTTATCAAAACCTACATCTTCCAGCGTACTGCCGACCAGCACATGACCATCGCGGCGCGGAATAAGATAGAGATCATCTTGCACGACGATATGACGTAGCGGCGGCTGGGCAAATTTGAATAGCAGCATCTGTCCGCGCACGGGCTTAATATCCAGCCGCATGGCATGTTGCCCCAGCACCTCTTTGCTCCATGCACCCGCGGTGACAATGTAGTTGTCTGCACGATATTCGCCAATTGATGTGGCAAGCAATCTTGCCCGCCCCCCTTCCGCTTCGACACTGCAAACGGCACATTGCTCTACTATGCGCGCGCCCAGCGCTTCCACGCGGCTACGCAAGGCACGCATCAGACGCGGATTCCGCACTTGCGCTACATGCGGCAAATAAAGCGCGTCATGGTTTAATTGCAATTCGTAGTCTGCCGCATTGCCCTGGTGCAAGCTGACATGATGCGCTGCACACCATTTCTGCGCAGCGGAACTGTCGAACGGTGGCAACACTACCATCCCGCTCGTCTCATATTCCACATTAATGCCGCTTGCATCCTGCAAACCCGCTACCCAAGCGCCAAATAAATCCGCGCTGTAGCGGGTCAAGCGCGTCACCTCATCTGGATAATCCCAAGGACACAAGGGCGATAAAATTCCTCCGCCCGCCCAGGAAGACTCTTGCCCGACTGCACCACGCTCCAGCACAGTGACCGCCGCGCCTTGGGTCAAAAGCCGCTCCGCGGTAGCTAGCCCGATAATGCCCGCTCCAATCACGATAAAATCTTGCTGCATTTCACTCCTATTCTTCATTTTGATGTCTCAGCATCTTTAGTCCACGGGCTTAATTTTTGCAAGCTTGAATTGTTGATTACTGTTCCAGCCCCTATAATTATAGCCAACTGACAATATCGAGGTTGCCATGAAAAAACTGAAGCATGAAGCAGAATTAATCAAGGAAGCCATACTCGCGGGCGTAAAATATGCTGAAGGTCGAGGAGTGGTGCAGTTTGAAGCGACCGATTCGGCCAGCGACAAAATTCTATACATCTATCGTCTGCTTGTTCACGACAAAGTGATACAGCCATTGCCGGAAGATCAAGTTGCTGAAAAAACTTTGCGGCATAAGCTGGCTATATGGTACTCCAAGCAACTACCCAAAGATCATCCACTGCTAAACTAACCCAAACTCAAACTAAAATTTATTAATAAGGACACATGATGCAAACACCGAATCAGAATAAATCAGCGGACACCGCCACCCCGCTCACAGCCAAGCGCCCGATCTGGACGAAGCTACTGACTGTCATCATTCTACTGGGGGTTGCGATCATTTTTATCACGCTTCTGCCGCGTGGATTTTCACATGATTTCACTCAGATCGGCAAAGGAGAAAACATCGTAGTGATGGTTCATAACCCACACTTGGTTGATAGTGGGAATAATATGGGGGTAATAAGTGCAACTTTGAGAGAGGAATACAAGGGTCGTGTGACTTTTCTGGTTGCCGATCTTTTTGTTCAAGATGGGGTAGAGTTTATCAAGAAGTACGAGATTGACAATGCCACAGCATTGGTTTTATTTTCTCCCAGCGGAGAGAAAATAAAGGTGGTGTACGGGCAGCAGAGTATAGAGGCGATGCGGAAAATTATAACTGAAGGATTTCATATTTAACCCCAGCAATGCAATTACTCCATATACATCCCGCCATTCACATGCAGCGTTGCGCCGGTAATATAAGCTGCACCCGGTCCGGCCAAAAAAGACACTGCGGCAGCGACATCAGCCACTTGTCCCAGGCGTTTTAATGGAACTTGCTCAACCAGTTTGTCACGTTGTTCTTGAGTCAGTTCCTCGGTCATGTCGGTGGCGATGAACCCCGGTGCAACACAATTGACAGTGATATTACGGCTGCCAATTTCACGCGCCAGCGATTTGCTAAAGCCTATCATGCCTGCCTTGGAAGCCGCATAGTTAGCTTGCCCGGCGTTACCCATACTACCCACTACCGATGAAATATTGATGATGCGTCCATTGCGGGCTTTCATCATGCCGCGTAGCACGGCGCGGCTCAGACGAAACACTGATTTCAAATTGGTTGCCATGATGTCGTCCCACTCTTCGTCGCTCATGCGCGCCAGCAGATTGTCGCGGGTGATGCCGGCATTGTTGACCAGAATCGAAATCTCGCCGTATTGTTTGCGTATGGCATCGTGCGTCTGATCAATTTGGGCGCTGTCATTGACGTTCATGGTCATGCCGCCGCCCCTGATTCCCACCGCTGCCAAATATTCGCTGATTGCTTGAGCACCCTTGTCGCTGGTGGCAGTGCCGATCACGGTAGCGCCCTGCTTGCCTAACTCCAAAGCGATGCCTTGTCCGATACCACGAGTGGCACCGGTTACTAATGCGATTTGTCCTGGTAAATTCATTTAACTCCCCTTGCTCGTTATGCCAACGCAGCGAACGCTGTTTGCAGTGCTGCGCCATCATTCAATGCCAGTGCTTGCTGATTGGTATCTATGCGTTTATTCAGCCCCACCAACACTTTGCCCGGCCCGCATTCCACATTATGGCTCATGCCCTGTCGTCCAAAATATTGGATCGTTTCCACCCAACGCACGGGCGAATACAACTGCCGTACCAGCGCATCTTTGATTGAAGCGGCATCGGTATAGCTTTGCACATCAGCATTGTGCAGTACCGAAATAATAGGTGATTGCACTGCCACATTATTCAAATACGCGCGCAGTTTATCCGCTGCACCGCGCAACAAGCTGCAATGCGAAGGCACGCTCATCGGCAGCATCAATGCACGTTTCGCGCCTTTGGCTTTGGCCAATTGCATGCCGCGTTCTACCGCTGCGCGGTTACCTGCGATGACTATTTGCCCTGGAGAATTGTAATTAACAGCTTCTAACACCTCTCCCTGAGCAGCTTCCTTGCATACGGTACGCACCGCATCATCATCCAAGCCAAGAATTGCAGCGATGCCGCCTACTCCCTCCGGCACCGCCTGCTGCATGACCTCGGCGCGATAACGCACCAGCGGCAGCGCATCGGAAAATTTAATTGCGCCGCTGGCAACCAGCGCTGTGTATTCACCCAAACTATGCCCAGCCAGCAGTGCCGGGGTGGGTGCGTTCAGGCTTTGCCAGGCGCGATAGACGGCCACGCCAGCGGTAAGCATGAGAGGTTGCGTGTTAACTGTGACATTAAGATCCGCATCACTGCCCTCCCCCATCAATTGCCACAGATCTTGGTGCAAGATGTCTGAAGCCTCGGCAAAAGTAGCGCGCACCACGGGGAAATCAGCATAGGCATTCATCATGCCGCGTGATTGAGAGCCTTGGCCGGGAAAAACGAATGAAAATTTAGTCATAGGATATTAAGTTGTAGATCGGGTGTTAACCCGACCTAATATTTAGGTTGTCGGGCTGAAACACGACTGACGGATCAAGCTACCAGCGGATTAATATCGCACCCCAAGTAAACCCGCCACCAACAGCTTCCAGCAACACATTTTGCCCGGGTTGAATACGTCCGTCACGCACTGCGGTATCAAGCGCCAAAGGAATGGATGCAGCCGAGGTGTTGCCATGGGTGGCAACGGTGACCACCACTTTGTTCATGCTCATGCCCAATTTTTTGGCGGTGGCTTCCATGATGCGGACATTGGCTTGATGCGGCACCAGCCAATCAATATCTGCGCCCGTCATTTTGTTGGCCTCAAGAACTTCTTCCACTACATCACTCAATACCTTGACCGCGAATTTGAATACCGCTTGGCCATCCATTTCAATATAAGGTTTTCCGGAAATCACCCCGCCTTGAATATTACCCTTGGCAGAAAGCATGTTGCGGTAGCGGCCATCGGCATGTAGCTTGGCCGACAAAATGCCCGCCGTTTCGCAGCGCTGCAATACCACCGCGCCCGCCCCATCGCCAAACAACACGCAGGTAGAACGATCTTTCCAGTCGAGTATGCGCGACAACACCTCGCTGCCCACCACCAGCGCGGTGCGCGCCTGCCCATTACGAATAAATAAATCGGCTGTGTTAAGCGCGTAAACAAAGCCGCTGCACACGGCTTGCACGTCAAATGCTGCGCCCTGCTTAATGCCCAATTTATCTTGCAGGATGCAGGCAGTGCTGGGAAATATTTGATCGGGCGAGGTGGTGGCGACGATGACCAAATCAATTTCATCCACGCCGACTCCGGCCGCCTCAAGCGCACGACGGCTGGCATGAAACGCTAAATCGCTGGCCATTTCGCCATCAGCGGCAATGTGCCGTTCGACAATCCCACTACGGCTGAGTATCCAGTCGTGCGTGGTTTCGACTATTTTCTCCAAGTCAAAATTGGTGAGAATTTTTTCGGGCAAATAACTGCCAGTACCAATAATTTTTGAGTACATCAGGATGCCTCCGCCACTGCGCGCTGGCGTTCATGGTGCCATTTTTCTATGTGCTCACTAATGTGATGCAACATGCCACCACGCGCTTCTTCAGCAGCGCGTTCAATGGCGCACAAGAAAGAAAAAGCATCAGCTGAGCCATGACTTTTTAGCACGATACCTTTTAAGCCCAAGAGGCTGGCACCGTTATACCGACGATGATCCACGCGACGTTTGAATGCTTTGAGCACCGGCATGGCAATCAAGCCAGCCAGCTTGGTAAATACATTGCGGCTGAATTCCTCACGCAGGAACCCCCCTAACATCTGCGCCAAGCCTTCTGTCGTCTTAAGTGCAACATTACCGACGAAACCATCGCAGACCACCACGTCGGTCACTCCTTTAAAAATATCGTCACCTTCGATGTTGCCATAAAAATTCAAATCACTTTGCTGCAATAATTCTGCCGCTTGCTTGACGATTTCATTACCCTTGATATCTTCGCTGCCAATGTTCAGCAGACCCACGGTCGGGTTATCTTTATGTTCAATGGCGCTCACCAATGTGCTGCCCATCAGCGCAAATTGCAGCAAATGTTCGGCATTGCAATCCACGTTCGCGCCCAGATCGAGCATGCAGACTTGCCCCTTGTAGGTGGGCAGAAAAGAAGCGATGGCCGGGCGATCTATGCCGGGCAGCATTTTCAGCACATATCGAGCTGTGGCCATCAATGCGCCGGTGTTGCCCGCGCTGACGCAAGCGGACGCCTCGCCATTTTTGACCAGATTAATAGCGACACGCATGGAAGAATCTTTTTTGTTGCGTAACACCAATTGCGGAGATTCATCCATGCCGACCACTTCACTGCTGGGATGAATACGCAGAGTTGAGCTAGTGGCTGCACCATGTGCATGTAGCTCGGCCGCAATAGCATCAGCCAACCCAACTAACACAATGGTGTCGTTTGGATTTTTACGCAGGTATGCTAAAGCGGCAGGAACAGTAACGTGCGTGCCATGGTCACCGCCCATGGCATCAATAGCTATTGTGACATCCACTAGGTGATCCTCGTAACGCAGTGCTTAAAGAGTTCAAGGGATGCCCTTAAGACGGGCATGATTCCCCAGATATTAAAGCTTATTCGCTTTTAGCTTTGACAACCCGCTTACCGCGATAGAAACCGCTCGGGCTGATGTGATGGCGCAAATGTGTTTCGCCAGTAGAGGGCTCAACCGCTAACGGCGGGCTGATCAGAAAATCGTGTGCGCGGTGCATGCCGCGTTTCGACGGGGATTTTTTGTTCTGTTGGACTGCCATAATTTAACTCCTTACAAAAACGATAAAACTACTTATTTTTAAATTTAACCAGATTTTAATTTAGCCAGATTTCAATTTAGCCAGCACAGCAAACGGGTTCATTACTGTCTGCCCTGCTTCTTTCATTGCCTCACTAACCTTTGCCAAGCTGCAGCTCTCTGGCGGATGAGTAGGCGCAAACGGCAAACTCAGCAACAATTCTTCTTCTAACAGAGCCAGCACATCGGTGCGCGTATCAGCTGGGATGCTGTCGCAATCTTCGCCATCATCCTCAGCCAGGTCCAGCTGATCCGCTGGCACTAAAATTAAATGCGTCAGCAGCTTTACCGGATACGCTAAACTCTGCAAACAGCGCTGGCAAATCAATTGACACGACCCATCCAGCGTTACTTGTAGCATCGGCCTACCTAGATTGCTGCACACGCCCCGCACAAGGTAGTTAAACTCTCCTTCGGGTGCGGCTAACATAGACTGCAACCGTGGCATTTCAGATGCCGGAATTTTGCCCCGTATTTCCAGACCGTTACGGGCAAAGTCCAGACTGTCTATATATTGCTGTGCGAACATGAGAGTATTGCCGAGCAAAAAGTGTATTGCCGTACAAACGCAAGGCGCACATGATATATATTTCGCCCCTCCCTGTCAAAAGACAGCCTATTCCAATATGAAATGAGTCTGAAGGGTTGGCGTATTTCCAACATGAAATGAGTCTGAGATTGATTTTCTGGGTCGGTCATTATGCGAGGCATGGTGATCCACATGGAAGAAGCGAAGCTACAGACCTTGGAGCAGATCAAGGCATTTTTGGACGGGACATCGGAGGTGGCATTTCGAGTTCCCAAAGAGGGGCGCAACCCGTTCATCGAGCGCGTCCTCGGCATCCAGAGAAAAAACACCGCCGTGTTCCCAACCCATCATTTCGTCCCGATCACCCTTGCCGATCAAGCCACGCCGTGCGAAGGCGCGGAGGGTGCGCTGGCGTACTTGGGCTTGCACGCAGGCGATGGCGGCTGTCAAACAGCGTGCAAAACTTTCCAGATTAGAGGTGGAAACAGCGTCCAATAGTTTCCACCTCAGTGTGTCACCCTCCGGCGTTTTAGCCGGAGGTA
>JAYUTK010000100.1:0-4163 GCA_043755195.1 Gallionellaceae bacterium | reverse complement strand
TGCGGGCAGGCTGTGTACGGTGGCGATCGCCGCCTTGTCCCTCACTGTCCGGGCAATGGATGCTGCAAGCATGTTGTTTTATCCCGGATTGTCCATTAGGCCGTTCGTGGTGAGCCCGTCGAACCACAAGCCCTGTGAGAGCAAGTCCTTCGACAAGCTCAGGACGAACGGATACTATGAAATCACACTGAATTGTGCCTAATGGATTATCTGGGTTTAATTTTGTCAGCGCGACGATGTGCAAAATTTTTTAGGCGCCAAGAAAAATATAGCCGCATACTTAAAAGGCGGCGGGCTGATCGCCTACCCTACCGAATATTGTTTCGGCTTGGGCTGCGATCCCCGCAACCGGAATGCGGTGCAGAAGTTATTAAAACTCAAGAGACGACCACAACAAAAAGGCCTGATACTTATCGCAGGAAAATTCAAGCAGCTTGCGCCTTACCTGCAAGCTTGCGCGCAGAATGAACAGAACATCTTGCACCGCGATGGCGCGCAGGCGATTACTTATTTAATGCCCGCCAAACAGAGTTCGCCACGCTGGTTGCGCGGCGCACATGACACCTTGGCAGTGCGGCTCACCGCACATCACCAAGCAGTGGCGTTATGCAATGCGCTGGATATGGCTTTGGTTTCTACCAGCGCCAACCGCAGTGGCCAGCATCCGGCGCGAACCGCCAAGGAGTGTCACAGGCTTTTTGGAAATCAAGTTTTGGTGTTGTCAGGCAGCGTGGGTAAGCATAAAAAATCATCAACCATTCAAGCGTGGCTCAGTGGTGAAATTATCCGCAGATAATATTGTGTTGAGTTTGATGCAGTTGAATTTCCTGCATTGCTAAATTCTTATTCGTTGCGTAGTATTCTTGGCGTACGTTGATACAGTAACCACAAAAGGAGAAATTTTAATGAAACATTTTTTGTTAGCAGCAGTAATTGCCGCCGCCGCAACCCCGGTGTTCGCAGCCGACATCGGCGTGTCAGTTAGCATTGGACAGCCGGGCTTCTATGGGCGCATTGATATCGGAAACCAGCTGCAACCGCAGCTGGTTTATCCAACACCCGTGATAATTCAGCCTGTCCCGGTCGGTGTGGTATATCAGCCAGTCTATTTGCGTGTGCCACCAGGCCAACAAAAAAATTGGCGCAAACACTGCCGTAAATACGATGCTTGCGGCCGGCCGGTCTACTTTGTTCAGGAAGATTGGTATAACAATGAATACGCGCCGCGCCACCGTGAAAAACATCGTGGGGGTGGGCATGATAAAGGCAAGGAAAAAAATAAGCATAAGGGTAAGGATTAATAAGCGCGAGAGGTGCAGTCTAGCGGCTCGACTGTAGGGCGCCTCTAAAAATTCAAACGCCGTATCGCGACGGAGTTTGGATGTTTAGAGATGCCCTGTATATCAGACTGGGTGGTCGCAAGGTTGATGTGTTGATCAAGAATCCGCTCAAACCAATGTTACCCATCCACGAGCAGGCGCTACGAAACCGGGCAAATCAAAAGCTCGTAACACTATAGCAAGGTGAGGCCTGTAAAAATATATACCGAGTGTTAAGATGCGCGGCATAAATTGTCGGGGGCATAGCAAAGTTACATTCAATCAGCTGGCTAATATTCACACTATCATTAAATTGGAATTAAGACGCATGAGATGTTCAAGCCGATATATGTTTTTTGCGCGAATATTTGTTATCTACATTTCAATTACGTTCCTGCCTTTGCCTGCGCTAGCTCAAGTGAGCTCGGCCAACCCTGACTTTGCTCTTGGTGGGGGTATGTCAACCAGTTTGGTTGACACCTGCGCCAATTCCATGGATCCGCTTGGCTGTTATAAAAGTGCTACGGGTCAGAATAATATACAGACCCTTCCTGATACAGACACCCCCGCCGCTGAACCACCCAAACCACTCAAGCCTCCCAAAAAGCCCGCAGAGCAGGAGCGTGGCGAGTTTCAGGATTTCATTTCGAAGTCGTTAGGCAAGACTTTGCCCATGTATGGATATGACTTGTTCGATGAAGCCCCGGACACGTTCGCGCCCGTAGAAAATATACCGGTAACGCCTGACTACCTGATTGGCCCCGGGGATGAGATCGTCATCAAAGGCTGGGGGCAAATCGATATCAATGTACGTGCCGTCGTTAACCGTGATGGTGAAATTAACCTGCCCAAGGTGGGGACGATCAATGTTGCCGGTATCCGCTACCAGGAACTGCAAGGCTATCTCAAGAATGCAATCGGCCGTGTATTCAGGAATTTCAATCTGGATGTAACACTGGGTAAATTACGTTCTGTCCAGGTGTTTGTCGTCGGGCAGGCAAGACAGCCGGGGGTATATACCGTCAGTTCACTGAGCACCTTGGTCAACACACTATTTGCCTCGGGCGGACCCTCCACGAAGGGCTCGTTGCGACATATTCAGGTCAAGCGCAACGGCAAAACCGTTACCGAACTGGATATGTACGACTTGCTGCTCAAAGGCGACAAAACCAAGGATGTGTCTTTGCTGCCCGGGGATGTGATCTACATCCCGCCCGTGGGCCAGCTGGTAGCGATTTCCGGCAGCGTAAACAGTCCTGCCATTTATGAATTGAAGGACGACAAAACCACCTTGGCAGACCTGCTGAACTTGGCCGGAGGGCTGACCAGCGTGGCGGAGGGTGACAAGGTCAGGGTGGAACGTATCGCCGAGCGTGATATGCGCAAGGTGGAAGAGTTCCCGCTAAGTCAAACGGGATTGGATCGCGTTCTCAAGGATGGCGATTTGGTGCAAGTGGATTCTATCCGGGGTCGCTTTGACAATGCGGTGACCTTGCGCGGCAATGTCGCCAGCCCGGGGCGCTACCCGTGGAAAGATGGAATGCGAGTGAGCGATTTGATCCAGAATAAAGACCTCCTGATTGTCCGAGACTATTGGGAAAGACAAAATCAGGTATTTCGCCAGCGCAGCAACAGGGAAGATTTCTATGGTGACAAAGCGACAACGCAAGACAAGACACCGACTAAATCCAGCGCTGAAATTAGCCAGGAAGGCCGTACTGAAATCAACCAGGAAATTTTATATAGCGAGGTGGTAGGCCACACCCGCAACGAAGTCAACTGGAACTATGCCGTTATCGAACGATTGATAAAAAACGATCTGACTACGGTACTCATCCCGTTCAATCTGGGCCATGCATTGGAAGGAAAAGAGACGCCAGACAATCAAAAATTAGAGGCTGGCGATGTCATCACCATCTTCTCCAAAGACGATATCAAGGTGCCGATAGCAGAGCGGAGTGTGTATGTCCGTCTTGAGGGCGAAGTGAGTTTTGCTGGCGTTTATAAAGCATTGCCGGGTGAAACCTTGCGCCAACTGATTGTGCGGGTGGGCGGCCTGACTCCCCATGCCTACCTGTTTGGCGCCGAGCTGAATCGTGAATCGGTTCGCCTCATGCAACAGAAGCGATTGCAGGAAATGACGGACCGGATGGAAGCGGATATCAAGCGCAACCTGGCCGACAAGCAGCACAGTGCAACGACTTCGGATGAGGCCAATAGTGCCAAGCTTCAGGCAGAAGCTCAGGCCAGCATAGTCAGCAGCATGAGGCGCATCCAGGCCACAGGACGCGTCGTTCTGGATATTCCACCCCAGAACGCAAGTGAGAAAAATTTGCCGGAACTCGCACTGGAGGATGGTGACCGCTTTTTTGTGCCCAGCAAGCCCTCCACGGCAAGCGTGATGGGTATGGTCTACAACGAAAATGCATTCATTTTTAAGCCCGGTGCACGAGTGTCTGATTACCTAGAAAAAGCAGGTGGCCCGACACGAGATGCGGATAAGTCGCGCATTTATTTATTGCGTGCGGATGGCTCGGTACTGAGCGCACAAAATTCAAGTTCAATATTCGGCAGCTTCTCGAGTGAAGAGCTCATGGCTGGCGACACTGTGGTCGTACCTGAATTGCTGGATAAATTTTCCTTTACCCGGGAGCTTAAAGATTGGGCGCAGATTTTCTACCAGTTTGCATTGGGTGTGGCCGGTATCAAACTTCTTAATTTGTAAGCGAGGGGGGTGCTTTGCAGTTGAGGGCGCCTCTAAAAATTCAAAATCCTAAGCTAGGCAAGGCGCGAGAAAAATTTTAGCGCGCCGCATATGTTTGATATGTAAGCGTTAAAATTTTT
>JAYUTK010000099.1:0-10430 GCA_043755195.1 Gallionellaceae bacterium | reverse complement strand
GCCTTGTTTCATCAGTGTTGGGTTACGCAATAAAACCGCTAACCCAACCTACACGTGCTGTTTTATGGGGGTGTAAACCCTTAACCGAGTGCCATGGGAGACTGACCATATTGATTTGTTTTTCCTCTGTGCTCTCTGTGGCTATCTGCTTTTTCTAGGTTCATTCAAATGCATAGGGGTTCATGAACTGGCGGCCCCAGAACATCTGGCGTTCCAGTATAGACAGCCCGGCTTCATCGCAAACAATTTTCCAGTTTTTTTGGATCAGATCGATTTGATGCTCAACAATTTCCTTCGCTTCTGCTACGCTCAGCTTGAAGCTGGCTGCGGCACTTATACAAACTTTCGTCTGTGACATATTGTTGTCGCCGTGGATTTTCATTGCTTGCGAAGCTTCATTCCCCGCCCGACTTTGCGGACAAATATCGTAGGCCGGGGTAAGAGCCAGATTCTTCCCGTCCCAGAATGCCGCATGATTGCGCGCATGATCGTCTGTATTACCGCAGAGAATATTGAATACGATACGCCCGAACAATTCGCGCAGCGTCTCGTCCGGATGGGTGAATCTCTGACGAATGATTTCTGCCAAACCTTCATAGCTGGCATATCGAGCCATCATTTCATCAAGCTCCAGTATGGTGAGCGCCGACACCATCATCTTGCGCTGCCATCCCCCTTTACCATTTGCAGGGTCACTCCTTACACGGTCAAAGCGCTCTACCAAAAGAACATCCTTGTTCATGGCCATTTCCAATTTTACGGATGAAACATCCAGCCCGACTATCCTGGCCAAACGCATGGCGACATACTCTGCTTTGACTATGTTGTACAAATCAGTGCTCAACGAAAACTTGGCAACGTATTCCTTATTGTGGGTTGCAATAATCGCCTTTGGCCTTGCTCCCCCGACCGCAGTGCCGTGCTGAAGCACCATAGCCAGCTCTGGGCTGAGCGGCAGCCCGTTCGTGACCTTCTCTGTTGATTCCTGCAATTGCTCAAGGGTGACTAACTCGTTCAACCTCGGGATGTACTCTGTCGCTGACAACTGAAAGTCCAGGGCTCCAATACGATTCGACCCGGACTCCAGCATGCATGTCAGCTCGTCCAGTTCCTCAGTATTTTTGTCCATTGTCCGCATGACCATCAAGACGCGCCTACCCCATGCATCAGGAGATGCATCGCGCAGACAACTCGGCATTTGTAGGCCTTCTATCAACGGCAGCACCCCGGAGCGTAACGGCAACTCGGGCGTGTAGAGTGCAACGCTGTTGTCGCGCGCGAGATAACTTTTCCCGTAGTTGAACACCAGATTTTTTCCATCCCTGGTCAAGATTCCGGCAACAACCGGCGCCACCTCGCCCGGCAACCATACCCACACGTAAGCCTCTTTGTAACGCTTTTTAGAAGTCATCTTTCACCGCCTTGTGAGATTTACGCGCAGCCTTGGGGAGCAGCGCGATCTTCTCCTTAAAATGTGCCATTTTCAGGGGCAGCGTTTTTTTATCCTCCACCATAAAAGGCACGCCGACGATAGCCGCCACTTCAAATACCGCCCCGATTGAACACCCCGGGTCACCATTTTCAATTCGAAGCAGCAATGATCTGGATACGTCCGCACGCGTGGACAGCTCTCTGACGGTCATGTTGTGCTCGATACGCGCAACACGAATCATCATCCCAAGCAGATTAAGTGCCTCTTTTACATAGAGAGAGTTGGCGCGGGAAATTGGCTTTGGCATAATTTATGTCTCATAAATGAGGCCTTATAATACTTCCGGCCTTGTTTATGGTCAATATAAATTATTTAGAGCCATTCCGATGAGGCGCGGCCGGCGGCGCAAGACGTGCAGCTCCACATCCTTGTTGGGCGATGCGCTATTGCGCTGCAGCGTGTTGCGCGTGGCCACACGGGTTGCCACGGGGTCGAGATCGAAACCCATTTCAACAGTGTTCACCCAATAGGCCGTGGCAGTGTAGTCTTTGCGATGGATGGTGGCGTGTGGTTTCTTGGTCATGAGCGGCGGGTCAGGAGGGTGTGAGAAGGAGCGGATTTTAACAGGGTCGCCTCTGGCGACCTGTCAGCTTAAATCAAGGGTGACTGAGACTTTCGCAAAAATATCGCCAATATCCACTTGGATCAAACCTTCCCACCCACGCCTTTAAACTTCTCAACAAAAGCGGCAATTCTTTGGAAAACACTTTGTTTTTTGGTTAAGTATTGCGGATTAAGCGGGCTCATTTTGGGTAGGATTGCATTTAGCTCAGTGCCATTATCACTTGCATATTCACGTTTTAATGATGCAGTGATATAACGCTTAGCGGCTTCTGCATTCAGATTTTCAGTACTAATCAATTCTTCTGCCTCACGTTGTTGTTCAGCTTGAGCAAAGGCAAAGAAAGCATCAATAATGCTGGCTTTGTCGAGAAAGTTATCCAAATTGGTTTGGTTAATAAAATCAACCAGCAAACTCTCTTTAGCCCGGTTGCCCAGGCTGGCACGAATCACCCGGCGTACATCTTCAACGAGTGTCGCTTTATCTTTAACTTTTTTGTTGTTCTCAAAAATCAATTCCAGAATGTAGTCCAGGTTGATCTCTTGTGACTTAAGCAGGTCTACCTCAAAGATCACGTCATCCCAGTCGATGGTGGATTTTTCTTTTTCATCGGAAGATTTTTCCCGACGCAGCCAATCGCGAACATCGTTGTAGGTTGAACGGTAATCCTGAATTTTCCGTTCGGCGGGCATCTGAATCGCTTGCAGCGTTGCCAAGTCAGCATCGTTTAAATAATGCTTGACCTTAAATGCCTCAACCGCCAGCGGGTCGCTCATATCAACACTTTGCAAGGCTTTCAGGCTGGCGAATTCATCGTAGTTTTGCAGCACATTCTCAACGCGCAAATATTCACCAAATAATTTCGCGAAGGCTTTTTTATCGGATTCTTTAACAATCTCCGCAGGGTTGGGAAAGCGCTGCTGCAATTCTGCAACCACATCCTTATAACCGCGCCGTGCTTCACCGGTCACCAAATCGGTAAAGCCTTCCATGTATTCCTTGTAGCTTTTTTCCAGCACCACGTTTTTGGTGTTCGTATCGCCAAACAGGGTAATGGCATCAATTGTGGCCTGCTCCAAATCGCGGAAGGTGACGATATTGCCAAAGGTTTTGGTAGCATCGTAAATACGATTGGTGCGCGAATAGGCCTGTATCAAACCGTGGTAGCGCAGGTTTTTATCCACAAACAAGGTGTTCAGCGTGGGGGCGTCAAAGCCGGTCAGAAACATGCCTACCACAATCAGCAAGTCGATTTCCTTGGCTTTTACTTGTTTAGCCAGATCGCGGTAATAGTTTTGAAAACCATTGCTATCCACACTGAAGTTGGTTTTAAACATCGCGTTATAGTCGGCGATGGCCGCGCTTAAAAACTCTTTGGCGCTGGTGTTCATGGCTGAGACATCAAAGCTTTCATCCAGAATATCGCCAACGGCATCCTGTTCTTCATTGGCCGCGAACGAGAAAATGGTGGCCACTTTCAGTGGCTTGTCACGGCCTTCTTGTAATTTTTTCAGAGACTCGTAATACAGCTTGGCGGCATCCACACTGCTCACGGCAAACATGGCATTAAAGCCTTTGGCACTGGCTTGCAGGCGATGGGTTTTTTGCCGGAAGTTATTCAAGATGTACTGCGAAATCTCCCGAATACGGTCGGGGTGAAGCAGCGCTTGTTTGTTTTCTGCTGCGCTGAGTTTCTTCTCATCCTGCTCGGTTTCAATCGCTTTGAACTGCGGGCGCACATCGTTGTAATCGACCTTGAACTTCAACACCTTTTCATCACGAATAGCATCGGTGATGACATAGGAATGCAGCTCACGGCCAAACACGCTGGCCGTGGTTTCTGCGCCCAAGGCGTTTTGTGGAAAAATTGGCGTACCCGTAAAACCAAACTGGTAGAACTTTTTGAATTTTTTCTTTAAGTTCTTTTGTGCTTCACCGAAGTGCGAACGGTGCGCTTCATCAAAAATGAACACCACGTGCTTGCTGTAGATGGGCAAGTCGCCTTCACTTTTCATTAAGTTATTCAGCTTTTGAATAGTGGTAACAATGATTTTATTGTCATCTTTATCCAAGTTGAGTTTGAGGCCGGCAGTGCTGTCAGAGCCATTTACGCTATCCGGCGAAAAGCGCTGGTATTCCTTCATGGTCTGGTAATCAAGATCCTTACGATCCACCACAAAAAATACCTTATCAACAAACTCCAGTTCTGTCGCCAAGCGAGCCGTTTTAAAGCTTGTTAAGGTTTTACCCGAACCTGTGGTATGCCAAATAAAGCCGCCGCTCTCAAGGGTGCTCCAGTTTTTTGCTTGATAAGCGCTTTTGATTTTCCAAAGAATACGCTCGGTGGCGGCAATCTGGTATGGCCGCATCACCAGCAAGGTATCGCTAACGTCAAACACCGAATAATGCAGCAGTACATTGAGCAAGGTGTTTTTCTGGAAGAAGGTGGCGGTAAAGTCCTTTAAGTCTTTAATCAGGCCGTTATCCGCCTTCGCCCAGTTCATGGTGAAATCAAAACTGTTTTTGTTGCGCTGGGTGGTGTTGGCAAAATAACGGCTATCCGTACCGTTGGTAATCACAAACAACTGCAAATACCTGAATAAAGAATGCTCACCATTAAAGCTCTCTTTGCTGTAGCGGTGCACCTGGTTAAAAGCTTCGCGAATCGCCACGCCGCGTTTTTTCAGCTCGACCTGAACGAGGGGCAGGCCATTGACCAGCACCGTCACATCGTAGCGGTTGGCGTGGCTGCCGGTTTGCTCAAACTGCTTGATCACCTGCACCTTGTTGCGGGCAATGTTCTTTTTGTCCAACAGGTAAATATTCTTAATGCGGCCATCGTCAAACACAAAATCATGAATATAGTCATCATGAATCTTGCGGGTTTTGTCGACGATGCTATCGCTGGGTTTATCCAGATAGGTTTCTACAAAACGCAACCACTCGCCGTCAGCAAATTGCATATTGTTCAGTACTTGCAGCTGCTCGCGCACATTGGCCAGCAGCTTCTCGGGCGTGTTTAAATCGGGCACATAGTCATAGCCCTGATTCTGCAAATCCTCAATAAATTCCCGCTCCAAATCGTATTCGCTTTGGTAGCTTTCGCTAACTTTCCATTCCTTGCTGTACTTATCCAGAACGATGAAATTATTGGATTCTGCAATTGTCTTGTAATCAGTCATGTTGTGCGTTCCCTTTGTTCACATTCCCCCCCTCTGGAGGGGCCTGCTAGTTGATGCTTAGACTTCAATTGCGCTGCTAGCATTTATATTCCCCTCCTCTGGAGGGGTGCCCGTTAGGGCGGGGTGGTGTTTTAAGAACACAACAACCCCCTCCAAATTCTGCAAAACATCTTTCGCCAAAAGACGAATTACCGTTAGCCCCAAACTACGCAGCCATTCATCCCTCCGGGCATCTTCTAGCTGCTTGCTGTCGTGAGAACTGCCATCCACTTCAATTACAACCGCCTTTTCTGCACAGTAAAAATCGACGATGTAGTTGCCAATAATTTTTTGGCGATCGAAGTCCAGCCCATTGAGCTTTTCGCCCTTTAACTGAAGCCAGAGTAAGGCCTCGTGCAATATGCCCGCTTTGCGTAAGGCCTTGGCTTTGTCGCGCAGAGCGGGGTTGTAAGGGAGCGATTTATAGGCTTGTGTTTTTCGCATTAATACCACCTTCGTCAGGCTTCGCCTGACTACCACCCCGCCCTTCGGGCACCCCTCCGGAGGAGGGGAATTGGGGAGCGGAAAAAATCCCCTCCTCTGGAGGGGTGCCCGTCAGGGCGGGGTGGTTTTTCGGAAAGCTCAACAGCAGATCTCGGTAATACTCGTATTGTTTTTGGCGCAATGCAATTTCGCGCGGCAAGCCTTCGCTGATGGAGTTGGTCAGGGTTTCGAATTTATCCAAGATGGCGACGATGCGGGCTTGTTCTTCGAGTGGTGGAACTGGGATTATGTATGATTCAAAATCCTTTGCGCGGACATGAGGAACGCCTGCTCCTTTACCCATTAGGTGTATTTTTATCTGGTCATTTTTTAATACATAGTAAAGAAATTTAGTGGTAAGCACTTTGTTTTCCGGATGAATGCTGAAGGCATCAGTCAGAAAAATAGGTTTGTTCCAGTAGCTTACAAGTCCTGCATATGCCCCAGACCTAGCAATAACTACTGTCTCTCCACTTCTGTTGCTTATGTCATGGTGATAGTTGTGAGTGGGGCCATTTGCAACGACGGGGATTTCACCTGGATTCGTTTCCTTCTCTGTTATTGCTGTTCCTCGGAGAATCTCACCAACATCCCCCAACGTCTTCCACTCCACTTCCCATTCCCCTCCCTCGGAGGGGTGCCCGAAGGGTGGGGTGGTAAAACTCAACAACTGGTCGCGATAGTAGTTGTATTGTTTTTTGCGGGCGGTAAGCTCGGCGGTAAGCTCGGCGGTCAGCTCGGCGGTCAGCTCGGTGAAGGTGTCCAAAATGCGGACGATTTCGGCTTGGATCTCAAGTGATTTTTCTGGGTTTTCTGGGCATGGGATGGGAACTGGGATTTCGACCGTCTTTCCCTTTGTTAGCTTTGCTCTACCACCACCCGTTAAATATGGGATGAAATTAACAATACGCAAATAATGGTACAGAAATCTTGTATTCAGCCCCGGTTTTCCACGCACAACATGGACATGATTATTTGCCCAAAACTTTCCGTTTGTATATTGAATGGAATAGTTTTCTAAGCTTGCCGAACCGTCCTCTGCGATGAGCACAAACTCGCCAGAATGCGTATAGCCTTCGACATAGTCTTGGATATTGTTTGCGCCATAGTAAGGGGTTTTTCCGGATAAGCGTAACGAGGCTTTTACTGGTTTTCTTCCGCTGTTCGCTACTTCAACAAAGCTTTCATTCCCCAATACCGTCCACTCCACCTCAACGCCATCCAGCAGCTTTTCCATAAAGTGCATGCTGCTCATTTTTTACGGCTCTCTTCTTTTGCCTGCTTTTCCAATGTGGCAATGGTTTTCAGGTAATCTTTTTCCACATTGTCCAGCGTTTTGGCCTTGTAGTTCTGGTATTCCAGCTTGGCTTTGTTTGCTGCCTGGGTATGCGAGATGTTGCCGGCATTGTCCAGCACCTTTCGCCCGGTAGAGCTCAGGATATTGTCCAGCTCGCGCACATAATCGGCCATGCGCATTTCGCGCTGTTCTATGGCGTTTATCTCGGCCAAGTCGAAATAGGCCGATACCAGATTGTTCAGTACGCGCAGCTCCTGCTCGCTGAGGTAGTTTTTGGCAATCATGGCTTCGGCCTGTGTGGGCTGGCTGCCTTTGAAACTGTTTAAGCCGGCAAAGGGTTTATCGCTATCCACGCGCAGGTAGATGACTTCGCTGGCGGTATGGCCGTGGGCGGCATAGTGCAGTTTGTTTTGTACGATTTTAAAAAACGTGAGGCTTTGCTCGCTATCGGGGGTGTAGTCTGTTGCGGTGGAGTATAGGTCGAGCACTTGACGGTACATCACTTTTTCACTGGAGCGAATATCGCGAATGCGACCCAGCAATTCTTTCCAGTAATTTCCGCCACCGAGGTTTTTCAGGCGCTCGTCATTCAAGGCAAAACCTTTTTCGAGGTATTCCTTCAAAACAGTGGACGCATAGCGCCTGAATTGCACGCCACGCACTGAACGTACACGATAGCCGACTGCCAGAATCACATCCAGGTTATACAGCGCAATCGTGCGTGTAACCTCGCGCTCGCCTTCTTTTTGAACGGTCAACTGTTGGTTGACAGTTGCTTTTTCGTCCAGCTCTTGGTCGTCAAAAATAGCCTGAATGTGCTTGCTGATATTTTGCTTGGTGGTTTGAAAAAGCTCGGCAATTTCTAATTGAGATAACCAAACCGTGCCATTTTCCAGGCGTAAATCAATTTTTGTCGTACCGTCTTCGGTGGTGTAAATAATGACATCGCTCATGCCTTAAGCCTCCTCGCCTTCAATCTCGGCGACGATGGCATCAATATCCAGCCGCAGCTGGTCGATTTTGGCGACGGTGATTTTTAGCTCGGCATTCAGCTCGGCAATATCCACCACTTCGCGGTTGTCTTTGGCTTCTACATAGCTGCTGACCGAGAGGTTGTAGTCGTTGGCGGCGATGTCCTCAAAAGGTATCGCTTTGGCAAAATGCTCAATATCCCCCTTGCTATCGAACGCCTGCATGATTTGCTGGATATGCCCTGGGTTTTTCTCATCTTCGTTGTCAGTGAGGACGTTGTTATTGGTTTCTTTTTTAAACAGGCCGCCGGCATTAATAAACTGGGTGGTGGTGTCGGTTTTGTGTTTGGACAGCACCAAGATATTCACGGCAATGGTGGTGCCAAAAAACAGGTTGGGTGCTAACGAGATCACGGTTTCAACGTAGTTGTTATCCACCAGATATTGGCGAATTTTCTGCTCGGCACCGCCACGGTAAAAAATGCCGGGAAAGCAGACAATGGCGGCGCGGCCTTTGCTGGAGAGATAACTCAAGGCATGCAGCACGAAGGCAAAGTCGGCTTTGGATTTGGGCGCCAACACACCCGCCGGGGCAAAGCGGTCATCGTTGATCAGGGTTGGGTCGTCTGCGCCTATCCATTTCACCGAGTAAGGCGGGTTGGAGACAATGGCATCGAAGGGTTTGTCATCACCAAAATGCGGATTTCGCAGCGTATCACCCAGCTGGATGTTGAACTTGTCGTAGTTGATGTTGTGCAAGAACATGTTCATCCGCGCCAGGTTGTAGGTGGTGTGGTTGATCTCCTGGCCAAAAAAGCCTTCTTCAATGATGTGCGCATCGAAGTGCTTTTTGGCTTGCAGCAGCAGCGAACCGGAACCACACGCGGGGTCATAAATTTTATTAACGCGGGTTTGCTTGTGCATGACCAGCTGCGCAATTAGCTTGGAGACGTGCTGCGGGGTGAAAAACTCGCCACCGGATTTACCGGCATTGGCGGCGTAGTTGGAGATGAGGAACTCATAGGCATCGCCAAACAGGTCGATGTGGTTGCCTTCAAAATCACCAAAATTCAGCCCGGCCACGCCTTTAAGCACGGCGGCCAAACGGGTGTTTTTGTCGACCACGGTGTTGCCGAGGCGGTTGCTGGTGGTATCGAAATCGGCAAACAGACCTTTGATGTCGCGCTCCGATGGGTAGCCGTTGGCGGAACTTTCGATGGAGGCAAAGATGGCGGCCAGCTCTGTATTCAAGCTCTCGTTGGTGTTGGCCTTGGCGGCGATGTTGGCAAACAACTGGCTAGGGTAGATGAAGTAGCCCTTGGTTTTAATGGCATCGTCTTTGATTTCCGGGGTAATGACCTTATTGGAAAGCTCTGCATAGTTGATGCTGTCATCACCGCCTTCGATGTAGCTGGCAAAGTTTTCACTGATAAAGCGATAGAACAGGGTGCCGAGTACATACTGCTTAAAATCCCAGCCATCGACTGCACCTCGTACATCGTTTGCGATTTGCCAGATTTGGCGTTGCAGTGCGGCGCGTTGTTGGGCACTTGTCATTGTTAAATTCCTGTTTAAATTCGTTTTGAATAGCTATCAGCTCAAAAGCAGTTTGGCATTATAAAGAGCTAAAGACGCTCTATTCTAATCACTTGTTGCAAACGGTGTAGTCTAATACTTTGGAGTTAAAGGGGTTAGCTCATACTGTCCCCTTTAATTGTTGTTCTAAAGCACTTCAAGGAGAACCAAAATGATCAAAGCTTATGCAGCATTCGAGTCCAAAGGTGAACTCAAACCCTTCGAGTACGACCCCGGCGAATTGAAACCGATGGAGGTGGAGATCGACGTTCACTATTGCGGCATTTGCCATAGCGATCTGAGCGTGATCGACAGCGAATGGGGAAAAAGCACCTACCCGGTCGTGGCCGGTCACGAAGTGGTGGGCAAGATCAGCCAGGTCGGCAGCCATGTCAGGGATCTCACGGTTGGCCAGATCGTCGGCCTGGGTTGGCACGCGGGCTATTGCAACAAGTGTTCGCTTTGTCACGCGGGTGACAACAACCTGTGCGCCAACGCACAGGCCACTATCGTCGGCCATTACGGCGGCTTTGCGGACAAGGTGCGCGCCGCTTCAAACAGCGTGGTGCCCATCCCTGATGGGATCGATCTTGAATCGGCCGGCCCGCTGTTCTGCGGCGGGTGTACTGTGTTCAATCCCTTGCTGCAATTCGACATCAAACCCACCGACAAAGTGGCGGTGATCGGCATCGGTGGCCTGGGGCACATGGCGCTGAAATTCCTCAATGCATGGGGCTGCGAAGTGACGGCTTTCACCTCGACTGCAAGCAAGAAAAAAGAAGCGCTCAGTCTGGGTGCGCACCATACGCTGAACTCCCGCGACGAGAAC
>JAYUTK010000098.1:0-10453 GCA_043755195.1 Gallionellaceae bacterium | reverse complement strand
CATCCGGCCGTGACCCGCGTGTATTACCCGGGACTGGAGTCGCATCCGCAGCACGAACTGGCGATGCGCCAGCAGTCGGGCAAGGGCGGCGCCGTGCTGTCCTTTGATGTGCGCGGCGGCGATCCGCAGTCGCTGCGGACCAACGCCTTCCATGTGATCGACAGCACTCAGGTGCTGAGCATCGCGACCAACCTGGGCGACACCAAGACCATCATCTCCCATCCCGGCACTACCTCGCATGGCCGTTTGACCGAAGCACAGAGGCAGGCTGCCGGAATCAGTCAGGGTCTGATTCGTCTGGCCGTCGGCCTCGACCACATTGAAGACATCAAGGCCGACCTGCTGCGCGGCCTTGACAGCTTGGATAGCCTCGCATGACACAGAAAATTCGCACCCGGTTCGCACCGTCACCCACCGGCTTCATTCACCTCGGCAACATTCGATCGGCTTTGTACCCGTGGGCGTTTGCCCGCGCGAGTGGCGGTGACTTCATTTTGCGCATTGAAGACACCGACGTGGAGCGTTCCACGCAGGCCGCGGTGGATGTGATCATCGAGAGCATGTCCTGGCTGGGCTTGGACTACGATGAAGGCCCGTTTTACCAGATGCAGCGCATCGAGCGCTACCAAGAAGTGATTCAGAATTTATTGGTGCAAGGGCTGGCGTATCACTGCTACACCTCACCGCAAGAGTTGGATGCGTTGCGTGAGCAGCAGCGCACATCGGGCGAAAAACCGCGCTACGATGGCAGATGGCGGCCTGAGCCGGGCAAAATCTTTCCTGAAGTGCCTGCTGGAATATCGCCGGTGGTACGCTTCAAAAATCCCACGCAAGGCATGACCGGGTGGAAAGATTTGGTGAAGGGCTATGTCGGATTCAATAACAACGAGTTAGACGATCTCATCATTGCTCGCGCCGATGGCACGCCCACTTATAATTTTTGCGTGGTCGTGGATGACTGGGATATGGGCATCACCCATGTCATACGTGGCGACGATCATGTCAACAACACCCCGCGTCAGATCAATATCCTCAAGGCTTTGGGCGCAACCGTGCCGCAATATGCGCACCTGTCCATGATACTTGGTGACGACGGTCAAAAACTATCCAAGCGGCATGGCGCAGTCAGCGTGATGCAGTATGACGAAGATGGTTATCTGCCTGAAGCGGTGATTAACTATTTGGCGCGGCTGGGATGGTCTCACGGCAACGAAGAGGTTTTTTCGGTGGAACAGTTTTGTGCCTGGTTTGACCTCGACCACATCACGCCTTCTGCCGCGCAATTCAATACAGAAAAACTGAATTGGCTCAATCAGCATTATTTGAAGCTGGCGGACAATGCGCGCTTGGCTGCATTGGTGCGTCCGCGCCTGGAAGCGCGTGGCGTGGTGGTGAATGCCGCACCGGCACTTGAAGCGATTATTGCGCTATATAAAGAGCGCGTGGTGACGCTGAATGAATTGGCCGATGCAGCAGAAATTTTTTATGTTGAACCACATCCCGCGCAGGAATTGCTGGATACCCATCTGACCGCCGAAGCGCTTCCTGCTTTGCGGGAGCTGATGGAGCGGTTGAAAACCGTGGCTTGGGAAGCTGCGGCAATTGGCGCGGCAATCAAAGAGATAATCGGTCAGCATGGTTTGAAAATGCCCAAGCTGGCCATGCCGCTGCGGGTAATGCTCACTGGGCAAATTCATACGCCATCGGTAGATGCCGTGGTGGCGACCTTCCCGCGCGAGATGGTTTTGGCACGCATGGGACGCCATTTATAAAAATTTCCTGGCTAGAAATATCCCGGCAAATTTGTTGACTGATTTACTTGGTAATTTGCTATAATTTCTCACTTACTTTACACCCCCTGAGGGCCACATGAATTCCATTGCTGACATGAAGTCAAACGCCATACCCGATGTGCAGAGCTTGGCTGACACGCGCCATCTGGCGATCAATAAAGTGGGTATCAAAAGCATACGTCATCCGGTGCAAGTGAAGGACAAAAACGTTGGGGTGCAGCACACCATCGCCACCTTTAATATGTATGTGCATCTGCCGCACAATTTCAAGGGCACACACATGTCGCGTTTTGTGGAGATACTTAATCATCACGGGCGCGAGATTTCTGTGGAATCGTTTGAGAGCATTCTGCGCGAGATGGTAGATAAGCTGGAGGCGCAGTCCGGGTACATCGAAATGAACTTTCCATATTTTATAAACAAGGCTGCGCCCGTTTCTGGCGTTCAGAGCCTGCTTGATTACGACGTGACTTTTATAGGCGAGATAGATAACGGACAGTATCGTTTCACCATGAAAGTGTTGGTGCCGGTCACCAGCTTATGTCCCTGTTCCAAGAAAATTTCCGAACGCGGCGCGCACAATCAGCGTTCGCATGTGACCGTGACTACGCGCACCAATAGCCCGGTGTGGATAGAAGAGGTAGTGCGTTACGCCGAGGATCAAGCATCGTGCGAGCTGTATGGTTTGCTTAAACGACCAGACGAGAAGTACGTCACCGAGCGCGCCTACGACAATCCCAAGTTTGTTGAGGATATGGTGCGCGATGTGGCTGCTGCATTAAATGCCGATGATCGCATTGATGCCTACGTGGTGGAATCAGAAAATTTTGAATCTATCCATAACCATTCAGCCTATGCGCTGATTGAGCGGGATAAGACGATGATGTAGTGTTGCATCTCAGCAAATCACATGAACCCCATTGCTATTTTTCGCCATGCTTCGACCGAAGGTGCGGGTTATTTCGCCGAGTTTCTCGATCAGCGCAGCATCCCGTGGCAGCTTATCTGCATAGATGCGGGTGAGGTTGTTCCGCAACATGTCAGCGCCTATTCCGGCTTGGTGTTCATGGGTGGGCCGATGAGCGTGAATGATGATCTGCCGTGGGTAGCGCAGGTGCTGGCCTTGATTCGTCAGGCAGTGGCGCAGGATATTCCGGTGTTGGGTCATTGCCTCGGCGGGCAGTTGATGGCTAAGTCGCTGGGCGGGCAGGTGACGCGCAACCCGGTCAAGGAAATTGGCTGGGGTAAAGTGACCGTATCGGATAACGATATGGCGCGCGCCTGGTTCGGTGATATTGCGGAGTTTGAGGCTTTTCATTGGCATGGTGAAACCTTTAGCTTGCCGCACGGCGCGACCCGTTTATTGTCCAGCGAACATTGCTCCAATCAGGCGTTTGCGCTGGGCAAACATCTGGCTTTGCAATGCCATGTGGAAATGACGCAAGACATGATCCAGAGTTGGTGTGTAGTGGGAGCGGATGAAATTGCCGCCAATGCCCGCAGCCCAGCCGTGCAGCTTGCCGCTTTGATGCAAACACAGATGGCGAACAAATTGCCGAAATTACATACTGTCGCCGGCCATTTATATCAACACTGGATTGCAGGCGTAACACAGCGCTAGCGCCATTAAGCCTAATTTTGTTAAAATAGCGGATTACCAATAGGAGCTTTACCCAATGACTTACGTTGTTACTGAATCTTGCATCAAATGTAAATTTACCGATTGCGTGGATGTTTGTCCGGTGGATTGTTTTCGCGAAGGGCCTAATTGCCTGGTGATAGACCCGGATGAGTGCATAGACTGCACCCTGTGTGTGGCCGAATGTCCGGTCGAGGCGATTTATGCCGAGGATGATTTACCTAAAGAGCAACGCCATTTCATCGCGCTGAATGCCGAGCTATCCAAGCTGTGGAAACCCATCGTGGAAAAGAAAGATGGGCCATCTGATGCGGACGCATGGAAGGATGTCAAAGAAAAATTCCATTTGTTGGAACGCTAAACACTTTTCTTGCAATGGAAATAAATCAAAATAGCGGCCAAGCAAATTGCGCCGCTATTTTTTTTGATGCGGTGGCGCAGCACATTGTGGCGCAACATCAGCAGGAAATTCCCGATTTGCGTCGTGCGCTGGTGTTGTTACCCAACAACCATGTGGCGCAGCCCTTGGCGCATAGTCTGGCGCGAGTTGCCCAATGCTCCACGCTGTTGCTGCCGCAGATGCTTACACTGCACGACTGGGCGCAGTCTGTTCCCCTTGATCGTTCTATCACTCCTGATTCTTGCCGCGCCACAGCCTTGTATCAGGCATTGCGAACGAGGCGCTGGTTTCCCGATGCTGATTTGTGGGGCATCGCGCGTGAATTGCTGGTGCTGCTGGATGAGCTGACTCAGCATCAAATTACTTTGCCGCAAAACGAGCAAGATTTTCTGGCTCAACTAGAACAGGCATATCAGGCCAAGCGTGGCGCGGCGATGCAGTTCGAGGCGCGCTTGGTGCATGAGCTGTGGTATGCCATGAATAGCAGCGGCGAATTGGATAGCGCGCGCGCTAACCAACAGCGTTTGGCGCAGCTTTCCCAACAAGCGAGTGTGCCGCTGACCGTTATATTAGCCAGCGATTTCACTGCGCCGGAAGCGCGCTTTCTGGAGGCTTACCGGCAACGTGCGTCGGTGACCCTATTTGATTTGCGCGAGATGGCCGCGCGGCAAGCGGAATGTGCTGTGCTGCTTACGCTTTCCCCAGATTTTTCACCCTCCTATTCTTCATTATCTTTGCGCGAGCAAGCCACTCACTTAAGCCAACATTTTCCGCAAGCTTCACTCAGTCATCGCCTGCGCTTGTTTGCTGCAAATGGCCTGGAACAAGAAGCTTGCGCCGCCGAGTTGCAGGTGCGACGCTGGCTGCTGGCAGGTAAAAAAAATATCGCCATCGTGGCGCAAGATCGCCTCGTGGCGCGCCGTGTGCGCGCCCTGCTAGAGCGCGCAGAGGTGCTGGTGCGCGACGAAGCGGGTTGGACATATTCTACGCTGGCGGTGAGCACGGTATTAATGCGCTGGCTGGATACGCTGCAAAGTGATTTTTATTATCAGGATGTGCTCGACTTGCTCAAGTCGCCATTTATCTTTGCTGATCGAGATGTGGGTCAACGCCAGCAAGCGGTCTATCAACTCGAACAACTGGTACGCAAGCATAGCGTGGCTTCAAATTTGCAGGCATACATTGCCTTGGTGCAGGGCGATAGCGCGGAGCAGGTGGCGCTGGTGCGGCTGCGCCAGGCGGCGGGAGTGCTGAGCAAAAAAAGCGATACCTTGGCTGGCTGGTTGCATGCGCTGCATGACAGCTTGGATATTTTGGGCATTGTGCGCGGCTTGGCAACTGATGACGCAGGTTTGCAATTACTGCGTGTCATGCAAACTTGGCAGCGCGAGTTGGAAGCCGATAGCACGCGATTCAGCTTGAGCGAGTGGCGACATTGGCTGACTCAGCAACTGGATGCCCATACTTTCCGTGATAGCACGATAGACAGCCCGGTGTTGCTCACCCATCTTGCCGCAACGCGCTGGCGCAGTTTTGATGCAGTGCTGTTGCTGGGTTGTGATGCGGCTCATCTGCCGGGCAATAATAACCCTGGAATAGGGTTCAACGATGCGGTGCGCGCCACGCTCGGCTTGCCGACACGCGAGGTGATGCTGGCACAGCAACGCGACGATCTGATGACAGTGCTGGTGATGAACGATACTGTGCTGGCGACCTGGCAGGCAAACCAGAATGGTGAAGAAAATTTGCTCAGCCCTTATCTCGACATGCTCCGCACCTTGCATGAACTGACTTACGGTGATGATTTAGCAGAGCAAGAATTGGCTGCGTTGTTGAACAACGCGCAAGTACGCAGTGCCGAGTTTGCCTTGCCGAATGCTGCTGCCATGCCTGCGGCTAAAGTTCCCCCCAGTTTGATTCCGCAACGCATTTCAGCCAGCGGCTACAACAGTCTGGTGGCGTGTCCCTATCAATTTTATGCGCGCCATATGTTGCGCCTGAACGAGCTGGATGAGGTGAGTGAGAAAGTGGATAAGCGTGATTTTGGTGAGTGGACGCATAAAATTTTGCATAGTTTTCATCAGCAATTCCCGTTGCTGGCGCAGCACGAGATGGAAGCATTAATTGCTGCGCTGCATTGCATCAGCAATGAAATATTCGCAATCGTCATCAAGCGTGACTATCTGGCACGCGCCTGGTTGCAGCGCTGGCAGCAAGCCATTCCGGCCTATCTTGAAGCGCAGATAAAAAACGAGCAAGAAGGCTGGCGCTATCAAGGTGGCGAAGTGGCATTTGAATTGCCGCTTAACGCTGACTTGATTTTGCACGGACGGATAGATCGGGTAGATGTAAACGGTAAGCAGACTCGTGTTCTAGACTACAAGATGATGGACGCAAGCAAGCTGCGAAACAAACTCAAAGAGCCGGGCGAAGATGTGCAACTGGCTTGCTACGCGCATGTGTATGAGGCCGAAGAAGCGGCATTTATCAGCATTGAAAAAGATAAGGTGGCTTTGATTGCGCCACCGCAGGATGTGCCGCATTTGACGCAAGCCAATATTGAGCGGCTGCTGGCCGTGTTTGAGCAGATGCGCGCTGGCGCAGCCTTGCCTGCACATGGGGTGGAAGAGGATTGTCAATATTGCGAGATGCGCGGCTTGTGTCGCAAGGGCGAGTGGCAGGTGAATGCGCATGAATAATAGCATCGCCCTCAACCCCCAACACAGCGTGGTGGTAGAAGCCTGCGCTGGCAGCGGCAAGACCTGGCTGCTGGTGTCTCGCATCTTGCGTTTGCTGCTGGCGGGCGTGCGGCCTTCAGAGATTCTTGCTATCACCTTTACGCGCAAAGCCGCGCAGGAAATGCAGGCGCGGCTGCATGAATGGCTGCATCTGCTGGCCACGCAAGATGACGCGATAGTCAAAAATTTTCTGAAGGAGCGCGATCTGCATGATGTTGACAGCCTTGTGCTGGCGCGTGCGCGTGGCTTGTATCGTGATTTTTTGTTGGCACAACCCGCGCTTACCATCAGCACTTTTCATGGTTGGTTCATGCAGGTTATTCAGCGCGCACCGTTGAATTCCGGTGTGCCGGTCGGGATGCAATTGCTGGAGCGCACCTCAGCGCTGCACGAAGAAGCATGGCAAGCGTTCGCCGAGTCCTTGCGCGCTACACCTGACAGCGAAACTTCGCAAAAAATGCAATGGTTGTTCGCGGAATACGGTTTGCATGGCACTTATGCGCTACTGGAAAAATTTATTTCGAAGCGGGCGGAGTGGTGGGCTTATACACAAGGTCAAAGTAATCCAGTGGCTTGGGCAGCAGAGCAGATCCGTATCGAACTCGACGTGAATCTGGATGCCGATCCAATTGCCATTGCCTGCGAAGATGTGGAATTACATGCAGCTGTGCTTGCATTTGTACGAGCGTTGGCGACCGGTACTGAGGTGCAGTGCGACAACGCCAACAAGCTGCAAGCCGCATGGGAAGTGGCTGATCCGCACCAACGTTTTTCTGCTTTGTCGCAGATACTCTATACCAAAGCCGACGAACCGCGCAGCTTTAAGCCGACCAAAAAACAAAATGCCGAGATTTTTTTGTTGGCGCGTGATGTGCTGTTCGGCAAGTTGCAAGTCGTGCGTGATGCTTTAGGTGATCTTGATGTAGTACGCTTGAATGCAGCCGCACTTCATTGTGGCGTGGCTTATCTGGAACATTACCAAGAGATTAAATTGCGCCAACAACACATGGATTTTACTGATGTGGAATGGCAAGCATGTTGCTTGCTCAAGCAGAGCGATTGTGCCGAGTATATGCAATACAAACTGGATAGCCGTTATCGGCATGTGTTGCTGGATGAGTTTCAGGATACCAATCCGGTGCAATGGCAAATTTTGCAAGCCTGGTTCGCCGCTTCGGCAGCGGTGGAATCGCGACCCACCATTTTTGTGGTGGGCGACCCCAAGCAATCCATTTATCGTTTTCGCCGCGCTGATACACGGCTTTTTGGTGAAGTGAGCACATGGTTGCAGCAAGAGTTCGGCGCACATTACTTGAGTCAGAACGTCACTCGGCGCAATGCCCCAGCGGTATTGCAAGTGGTGAATGGTGTGTTTGCACAACACCCGGATGGCTTGCTGAATTTCGATACACACACCGCGCATCATCAAGATTTACCTGGGCATGTAGAAATTTTACCGCTTGCGGTAGCAAACGAGCAGCCTCTGCGCCCGCCAGCAGGAGAGAGTCTGCGTAACCCGCTCACCACGCCACGCAGCGAAAAAGAAAGTGGTGCTCGTGAACTTGAGGCAGAGCAATTTGCCGAGCAGATCGCCCAGATCGTGACGCATTGGAGCATACAAGATGAGAAGGGAATTTCGCGCCGTGCCACATACCGCGACATCATGGTGCTGGTGCGAAAACGCACCCATCTGAAGGTATATGAACATGCTTTGCGTACCCGCCACATTCCATTTCTAAGCTCGCGGCGTGGCGGACTGTTGGATACGCTGGAAGCGGAAGACTTGCAGGCGCTGCTGACTTTTATGATCACTCCGTTTGCTGATCTTGAGTTGGCGCAAACACTGCGCTCGCCGATTTTTTCTTGCACAGATGATGATTTGATGTTGCTGGCGCAGGATGCTGAAAGCGGCAGTTGGTGGATGCGCCTAAAAAATATTGTCGAAAGCAACACCGCCTCGCCACTGCTGCAACGCGCTCATCGCTTGCTGTTCAGTTGGCAGTTGCTGGCCGACAAATTGCCGGTGCATGATCTGCTCGACCGCATCTATTTTGAAGGTGATCTAGTGCGGCGTTATGCCGCAGCGCTGCCGCCAGAGTTGCACGAAACAGTGCGCGCCAATCTACAGGCATTTATCGAAATCGCGCTGAATGTGGATGCAGGTCGCTACCCTAGTCTGCCGCGTTTTTTGGTTGAGCTTAAGGAATTACGACTTGCCAGCGACAATGAGTCGCCGGATGAAGGCAAGATCGGTGACGTAGGCAATGCACTGAGAATTTATACGGTACACGAGGCCAAGGGTTTGGAAGCGCCAATCGTGTGGCTGCTGGATGCAAATGATGTGCGACGCAAAGTGGATAGCTATGATGTGTTGCTAGACTGGCCACCGAACACTCCACAGCCCGTTCATTTTTCCCTACACGCCAGCAAATGCGGGCAGGCGGGCAAGAGAAAAAAATATTTTGATGCTGAAGAAAATTATGCGCAGCGCGAAGAAATGAATTTACTTTACGTCGCCATGACACGCGCCAAACAGGCATTGCTGGTGAGCGGCAATGGCGAGATGAAGGAGACATCTTGGTATGGGCGCATTGCAGCGGCAGCAGGGCAGGGCAGCAATCCGTTGTTGGGTTTAATCCACTTAGATCAGAGCAAACCCGGTGGCCAGAGCGAGTCCGGTGATCAGATTGAACCCGGCGTTGCCGTAAGTGATACAGATGATGCCTTGCGGCGACCTATTCCCACTGGCAAGCGCGCTGTGCATAAGACCGCCGCGCAGCAACAAGGAATATGGCTGCATATGCTGTTGCAATATTGTGTGCCATCTTCTCTCTCAAGCCCCTTCCCGCTTGCGGGAGAAGGCAGCGCGACAGCGCGGGAGAGGGTGGGTTTGCAGCAACACCTCGGTATTCCACCAACCGAAATGGATGCACTCTGGCAACAAGCTCAACATCTGCTGGCGCAGCCAGATTTGCAACGCTACTTCGACCCGCAGCAATACCGTTCAGCATCCAACGAAATGCAATACGTTAATGCAAATGGCGACTTGCGCCGCATTGATAGGCTAGTGGAATTCGATAACGAAGTGTGGGTGCTGGATTACAAGGTCAGCGAACAGGAGCAGATCGGCCATTACCGCGCACAGATGTTGGAGTATCGTGCAGCCATGCAGGCGGTGTATGTCGGCAAAAAGGTGCGTTGCGCGGTGTTGTTTGCTAATGGTGTTTTGCGCGAAGTGCAGTAACAAGCAACCTGATAGAAATGATCATTGCATTGCCTGGTCTTTAGTTCCGGCCGCTTCGTTTAACCCAGATTTTCCATTAGCTTTCGTAGCGAGGGCGATTAAGAGGTTGAAGATGTGCGAAAAAAATAAAAAAAATGTTCGTAGGGCGTAGTCACTCTACGTTGACAGAACATTTTTTGTTTTTTTCGTGCAGATTCGGCCTATTGATCGTCCGCAGTAGAATGCTAATGGAAAATATGGGTTTAACCAGCAACACAGGTTAGCCTACATTGAAACTTCGCTTCGCTCGTTTTTGCTCTTGGCCGCCTTGTGCGCTTTCCTGTCAGAATTTGGAATATAGACTCATGTTGCAATCTTGCTAGAACCCGCACAGAATCGCTAAGAGGGCTGAAAATAAAACTTCGATAGTTGCTTTCGGGTAAGCTACTACAAGGGGGCCAAAGACGGCTCCGTGCCAGTAGCCGCATTTCAACTTAGCTTTCCAACTTTAGTAATCTGTCTGTATGATTGACCATGCACTTAACAAGCAGATTACATAACATGAGGCGGATTCAACTCTGAAGTGCAACTTTTGTAAGTGAATTTAGGTGGCGAGCTGCGTTAATATCGGGGCCACTTAAACGACCAAGTAAAAGGAGC
>JAYUTK010000097.1:0-4228 GCA_043755195.1 Gallionellaceae bacterium | reverse complement strand
CGATCCAGGCCACTATCCTGATTGGCGTCAGCCGCGATGAAGCGTTGCTCCAGATGAGTTGTGCCATTCCCCATTTTCTTCTTCTTGTGGCCGGCTTCCATTTCCTCATGGGTAATCTTGCCATCGCCGTCGTTATCCATCCGCTTGAATTGCCTGGCCTGGAATATATTGAACTCAGATAGGGAAATAGCACCGTCGCCGTTGGCATCGGATTCCTTGAACATCCTTTCTTCCAGCGGCCCATGCATCCCTCCCGGCGGGGTCCCTGAGTCTGCAAATGCCGTAGCGATGCTAAAAGCAACGCAGGAAACAACTATCAGTGTGCCACGATGAATGTTCATGAAAAATCCTTTAAAAAATTTCCGAAGTGAATGAACCTAGAAAAAGCAGTTCAATCCGCAGATTACGCAGATTAGATTGATTAAAAAGCAAAATACCGGAAAGCCGTGTTCATCCATTGGGTTAGTCGGGTTGTGCTGATAACGCGATGTTTGATCTGCGTTAATCCGTGTAATCTGCGGACAACTGTTTTTTTTAGGATGAACAGAGCTGGCCAAACCCAGTTCGCGACATTTACTTATGCAGAGTCTATTTTACCCCAATACCCCGTTAATGCTCGAGTGAAATCCCGGGCTCTGACCGGCGCTGGGGTATAATCGGCGCACATTTTTCGCCGAATTTCCAATGAATATTTTTTACGAAGAAGACGGCAGTTTCAAAGTCGGTTCAATACTGGCCGACAACACCTCCTCGCTGCAAGTGGAAAGCACGCATGGCAAGCGCAGCAAAATCAAGGCTGTCAGTGTATTGCTGCGCTTTGCCCAGCCGGGGCTGGCTGAATTTATGGTGCAGGCAGAAAGCCTGGCGGCGAGTATCGATGTGGAGTTCCTGTGGCAGTGCTGTCCAGCAGACGATTTCAGTTTCGAAGTCCTGGGCAGCGATTATTTCGGCCATGCGCCCAGCCCCATCGAAGCGGCAGGCACCCTGATCCGCCTGCATTCTTCGCCGATGTATTTCTACAAGAAGGGCAGGGGGCGTTACAAAGCTGCACCGCCGGAGGCGCTTAAGTCGGCACTGGCCAGTGCCGAGAAAAAGCGCCAGCAGGCCGCTGCCCAAGCGCGTTATACGGAAGCGCTGACGGCCTTTACCCTGCCGCCTGAATTTTCTGACAAGCTGCCGCAATTATTGTACAGGCCAGACCGCAACTCGCTGGAAGCCAAAGCACTGGAAGCTGCTTGTGCCGCAACGCATTTGTCCGCCGCGCATTTGTTGCAGTGCTGCGGCGCGTTGCCGTCATCACAGGCTTATCATTTGCAGCGTTTCCTGTTTGAACATTTCCCGCACGGTATCGGCTTCCCAGAAATCGAATTGAATGCCTGGCCTGAACTGCCGCTGGCCGAAGATACCGCATTCAGCATTGACGATGCGACCACGACAGAAATTGATGATGCTTTTTCTGTACGAAAAATGGATAACGGTAACTGGCGTATCGGGGTGCATATTGCTGCACCCACGCTGGGCATTGCACCCGGTTCGACAGTGGACGCCATCGCCGCACAACGCTTGTCCACGGTTTACATGCCGGGCGACAAAATCACCATGCTGCCGGACAGTGTGGTGCAAGCTTTCACGCTGTGCGCGGACAAGATTTGTCCCGCGCTTTCGATGTACCTTGAAGTGGATGCCGATTCACTAGCCGTGATCGGCACGCAAAGCTGCGTCGAACGCATCCACATTGCGGCCAATCTGCGGCATGACACACTGGAGCAGTTATTTAACGAAGATACGCTGGCGGCAGGCAAGGTGGATTATGCCTTTGCACCGGAACTTAAACTGCTGTGGAATTTTGCGCAAAAACTGGAAGCAGTGCGCGGCAAGTCTGCTGATAACAACACGCAGCAGGTGGACTACAATTTTTATGTTGAGAACGACCGCGTCACCATCAGCACCCGCCAGCGCGGTTCGCCGATAGACAAGGTAGTGTCGGAGCTGATGATTTTAGTGAATAGCGAATGGGGAAAATTACTGGCAGCGCACAACGTGGCCGGTATCTACCGCACGCAAAGCGGGGGCAAAGTCAGGATGAGTACTGTTCCCGCACCGCACCAAGGGTTGGGCGTGGCACAATATCTGTGGTCGAGTTCACCGTTGCGCCGCTATGTCGATCTCATCAACCAACGGCAGATCATCAGCTTGTTGCAAGACCAAATGCCGGTCTATGTTGGCAATGACACGCAGCTGTTTACCGTAATGCGCGATTTCGACGCGGCCTATACTGTCTATAACGAATTCCAGCGCAGTATGGAACGATACTGGTGTCTGCGCTGGTTGTTGCAGGAACAAGCGGCCAGGGCAGCCCTCTTTCCCCCCCTTGCTCGTGCTGCGGAAGGGCTCTCTTCCCAACCTTCTGTAGTAACCACTAGCCATTCGACTAACCCATCAAAAGACGATGGCCAAGTCGTTGCTTATCTCGCAGATGGGCAGCGGGACGAAAAAGAAGAGCAGTCTTCCATTCCGGGGGCAAGCGAACCGCTACGCGGACTGACGGTTGACGCGCGGGTGTTGCGCGAAAACATGGTCAAGCTGGCGGCCATCCCGCTGGTGGGGCGCATCCCTTCATTGCCGGAACTGCCACCCAATACGCGGGTTACGCTGGAAATAGGCGATCTCGATTTGCTCGACCTGAACTTCCAGGCGCGTTTTGTCTGCTCCATTGAGGAGGAGACCGCAGCTTGCTAGCACTGCTCAAGCAGCCGCTCTCATCGGCGCTGGTTTTTTCACTGGCGCTGCATACTTTTGTGTTGTTAGGCGTGGGCTTTGCGCTGCCTGACCCGCGCCAGGCCAAAAATTTCATGCCGCCACTGGAAGTGGTTCTGGTCAACAGCAAATCAAAATCCCGACCCATGCATGCGGATGCACTGGCGCAAAGCAATCTGGATGGAGGCGGCAATACGGCTGAAAAGCGGCGTGTCAAGAGTCCGCTGCCAAGTTTACGCGAAGACAAACAATTTGCGCCGGAACAATCTGCACAGAATTTACGCCAACTTGAACAGGAGGCCAAACGCCTGCTGACGCAATCCAGCAGCGTATTCAGCGTAGCGCAGGAAAAAAACCAGAGTCGGCAGGAGGTCAGTGTTCAGGCCAGAGGGCAGGATATGGTCAGCCGCGCGCTGGAAATGGCACGGCTGGAGGCGGAAATCAATAAGGACATGGAT
The DNA here is from genome assembly GCA_043755195.1 of Gallionellaceae bacterium. Lineage (GTDB taxonomy): Bacteria > Pseudomonadota > Gammaproteobacteria > Burkholderiales > Gallionellaceae > Nitrotoga. Next base: position 1,013 of record JAYUTK010000097.1, on the reverse strand, counting down.
GCGTATCAGAAATTACCACGGCGTCAGTTCATCGGCGCGCGTACGCGGGAATACCGCTTCGCGCAATATATCGAGGACTGGCGCATCAAGGTGGAGCGCATCGGCAACCTGAACTACCCTGATGCTGCGCGCCAGAAAAAAATATACGGCAGCCTGCAGCTTACTGTCTCCATCCGTGCGGACGGCAGCGTGGATAGCGTGGAAGTCAGCCATTCATCCGGCCATCGTATTCTGGATGCAGCGGCACAGCGCATCGTCAGATTAGCTGGCCCATTTTCTCCCCTGCCGCCAGACATCCGCAAAGATACGGATGTCCTCAGCATTACGCGTACCTGGACATTTACTACCAGTGACAAGCTGGAGAGCAAGTAATGCGTATCGCCTGGTTACAGTCATTGCGACATCCTTCTTCTTTTGTAAAGGTGACGCGCATCGCGCGCCTTGTCCACAACTTGTTACCGCTGTTACTTGCCCTGATCTTACTGTCCACCCAGCAAGCAGGGATGACTCATATACTCGGTCATATACTGGTTGACCAGACGCAGCACGACAAACAACGTTCACATTCACTCGCGTGTGAGCAATGCGCTGTCTACGCGCAATTGGGTAGTGCGCTTAACAATACTGGCTGTTTTTTTGTGGCTATCACACTGCCCGCCGTAGCACTGCCCCACAATAGCATCGCATTCCGCTCAACTCAGATTCTTGCCGCCATCGCACGCGGCCCACCTCTCCAGAAAATAGCATAATCCCTGCCCCCAACTTTAGGGGAAATGCCATTTATTTCTTGGAGAAACACCATGTTCAAACACGCAATATTATGTGGGGCGTTGTTAGCGCCGCTATCCGCCTATTCCGTGAGTGATGAGGACTTGCGCAGTATTCGCGATCAGATTAAACAACTGGAGCAACGAGTGGCGCAAGCTGAGAGCTCTGCCAATCAATTTAATTATCCACCTGCCAGCAGCGCGAGTAGATTCAATCCAGCCATTTCGCTGATTCTGTCTGGCACT
>JAYUTK010000096.1:0-2002 GCA_043755195.1 Gallionellaceae bacterium | reverse complement strand
TTTTCTTACCCATTTTTTTCTTGGCGCTTTTCTTCTTGGGAGCCGACCGGCTCAGGGATTTCTCTGGTTGTTTGGGTGCTTGATCGCCGATAATCGATTTCACTGGGCAGGCGACATAAATCGGACATTTTCTGCAACCTACCGCGATTGCAATGGGGCATATTGTCACTGGCATGGCTTTCTCGCTGGCTGGCTATCAAGTTATACATCGTACTGCAGGGATTTTGAAGCGTGTCCACTAGCTTATAACATCTTTAAAGATAAATAATTAGCGATAAAATGCTCCAGAGTTAATTGTATTAACGTAATTTCACATGGTCTGGGGAAGACAGCATGAGCAAAAATGCCGAATTACAAAAACGCCGTGAAGCCGCAGTAGCTCGCGGTATTGGCCATGCCAGCCAGCGATATGCCGTGCGCGCATTGAATGCGGAAATCTGGGACGCCGATGGCAAGCGTTATATTGATTTTGCCGGTGGCATTGGCGTGCTCAATACCGGGCATCGACACCCCAAGGTGATGGCGGCCATTCAACAGCAGCTCGAGTGCTTTATTCATACTTGCGTGCAGGTAATGCCCTATGAACCTTATGTTGCACTGGCTGAAAAACTTAATGCAAAAGCACCGATTGCCGGTGCTGCAAAATCTTTTTTTGTCAGTACCGGTGCTGAGGCGGTAGAAAACGCTGTAAAGATTGCACGAGCCTTCACCAAACGCCCCGGAGTGATTGCTTTCTCTGGCGGCTTTCATGGCCGCACACTGTTAGGTATGGCTTTGACGGGCAAGGTGGTGCCTTACAAAACCGGTTTTGGGCCATTCCCGGCCGATATTTATCACGCCCGTTTTCCGCATGCGTATCACGGTATTAGTGTGCAAGACGCGTTGGACGATATTGCACATTTATTCAAATACGATATTGAAGCTGAGCGTGTGGCAGCTTTTATTATCGAACCTGTGCAAGGCGAGGGCGGCTTTACGGTTGCACCACCGGAGTTTATGTCGGCATTGAGAAAGCTCTGTGATCAACACGGTATTTTATTGATAGCCGATGAAGTGCAAAGCGGTTTTGCCCGCACCGGAAAATTATTTGCGATGGAACACTACGCCGAATATGCAGACATCATTACCGTTGCAAAGTCGATTGGCGGCGGTTTGCCATTGGCCGGTGTTGTGGGTCGAAGTGAAGTGATGGACGCCCCTGCTGCGGGTGGTTTGGGCGGCACTTATGGCGGCAATCCGGTCGCTTGCGCAGCGGCATTAGCGGTGTTCGATGTGATCGAATCCGAGAATTTATTGCAGCGTTCACAGACCATTGGCGAACGCGTTCGCGGCTTCGTTGCCGAGCTACAGCAAGATATTAGTTTGGGTATTGGCGAAATTCGCGGTCTGGGCGCAATGATAGCGTTTGAAATTATTCAACCCGGCACCAGCCATACACCGGATGCCGATGCCACCAAAGCACTCACCTTGCGTGCCGCAGAACTGGGCCTGATTCTGCTTTCCTGCGGGGTCTATGCCAATACCATCCGCGTATTGGTGCCGTTGACCGTCGAAGATGAAATTTTAGAGGAGGCTTTAAGCGCGCTGGAGAGCGCCTTGCGGGATCTGCGTGCGTAGGAGCGCTCACGAGCGCGACAAGCTGCGATGACTTTTACTAATCGCTCACGCTCTTGTGTGCTTTGGCAATTCGCGGCAATCTGCTGTTGCACTCGTGACTGCTCACACGAATAATTTTCGGGCCAAGAAGGCCCTTACAGCACTCAATTTCTAGATTCGTCATGTACTGGTTCAATTCAAGCCGTGTTTACAGCAGACTTTGTGAAGCCCAACGTGGGGCGCCGTAAGGCGCGGCCGACTCTTCCAGATCTATCGCGCCTAAAGACGCTCCTGCCACCTAAATCGACTTAAGTATTTACTCAATTTCGATAGCATCCGGCCCTTGGCACTCGTTACAATACGCGTCTTGTCCCATCTGACCGATATTATGAGTGCCAAAATCGCC
>JAYUTK010000095.1:0-37103 GCA_043755195.1 Gallionellaceae bacterium | reverse complement strand
GTGCTCCTTTTACTTGGTCGTTTAAGTGGCCCCGATATTAACGCAGCTCGCCACCTAAATTCACTTACAAAAGTTGCACTTCAGAGTTGAATCCGCCGGTGTTAAAAACGAACTACTTGAAAAACTGAAAACCGTAGACCCATATTCTTTTGAAAAAATAATTTTAATTCTCCTAAAGAAAATGGGTTATGGAGACTTTATCGAAACCTCAAAGTCAAGAGACGGCGGCATTGACGGAATTATTAACGAAGACCAACTTGGTTTAGAAAAAATCTATATTCAAGCCAAGCGTTATGCTGAAAATAAAGTCAGAGAAACTGACATTAGAAATTTTATTGGCGCAATGAGCGGTGACACAAGAAAAGGTATATTTGTAACAACCTCAAACTTTGACGAAAGTGCTCAAAAGAAGGCCAAAGAGGCTCACCATAAAATTATTTTGGTAAACGGCACAAAGTTGGTTGAATTGATGCATAAATTTAATGTTGGCGTTCAAGTCAAAAGCTACTATGAAGTTAAGGTGTTAGACAATGACTTCTTTGACAGTGAAGACCTGTAGCCTAACAAGTCGTTCCAGCATGAATATAAGGTACATAAAGGGATAGCGTCCCCTTATCCTTTATTTTTAACAGCAGCATCTTGAAGGTTTGCGTCCCGCGCTAACTACATTTGATTCAGCGGAAATTTAGAAAGAAGCTTCCATGCCCACCATCAGCATGCTCTACGGTCGTCACCATTCCCGTGCGCTATTCCGGCATGAATACCGATAAACCAAGCCCTGCGCTGCATTACCCCGCCCTGCTGACCGACATCAAGCAGCGCGTCCGGCAGGCGCAAATGCGGGCTATCTTGGCCGTCAATCGTGAGTTATTGGCCTTGTATTGGGATGTTGGCTGTCTGATTGACGAGCGGCAAAAGCAGGAAGGCTGGGGGGCGGGGATAATCCCGCGACTGGCAAAAGATTTGCACAACGAACTGCCGGAAGAGAAAGGGTTTTCCGAGCGCAACATTAAGTTGATGGTGCAGTTTTTTCGCGAATATCCAACGCTTTTTGCGGCTGGGGCAATTGGGCAACCAGTGGTTGCACAATTGCCAAACGGCGAGCCATCTGCCGAAATAGTGCAACTGGCGGTTGCCCAAATTCCATGGGCGCACAATGTGCTGCTCATGCAGCGGGTGAAAGACCGTGCAACTCGAATATGGTATGCCGATGCGACGCTGTTAAACGGCTGGAGCCGTAACATTTTGGCGATGCAGATCGAAAGTGGCGCTCACTTGCGCCAAGGTAAGGCCACCAGTAACTTTGCCTCGCGCTTGCCCCCGCCGCAATCTGATCTGGTACAACAGGCGCTGAAGGATCCGTATCTTTTCGATTTTTTGACGCTGGCAGAGCCTTTTCACGAACGCGAATTGGAAACCGGACTGATCGGCCATCTGGAAAAATTCCTGTTGGCATTGGGGCAAGGTTTTGCATTTGTAGGGCGTCAGTATCGTCTTGAGGTGGGCGATCAGGATTTTTATATTGACCTGCTTTTTTATCACTTGAAGCTGCGCTGCTTCGTGGTCATTGAATTGAAGCGCGGTGCTTTCAAGCCTGAATACGCGGGCAAGATGAATTTTTATTGCAGCGTGGTGGATGATATGCTGAAGCACGAAGCTGATGCGCCAACCATCGGATTAATTCTGTGCCAGCAGCAAAACGAAATAGTGGCCGAATATGCCTTGCGCGGTGTAAACAAGCCGATAGGTGTTTCCACTTTTGAGCTGACTCGCGCGCTTCCATATGAACTGGCATCCAGCCTGCCAAGCATCGAGCAGATTGAGCGCGAGTTGGGAGAAGAGGTATGAGCACAACATTTACAGAACAAACATGAGTACGCTTGATATTCAATGCACTTGTGATATTGCCATTATCGGCGGTGGTCCGGTCGGTGCGGCGTTGGCGCTGGCCTTGCGCGGCAGCAAGCTGGATGTCCGTGTACTGGAAGCGCGCAAAATGGAACATGCCGCCACCGACCCGCGCGCGCTGGCACTATCATACGGCAGCCGCTTGTTGCTGGATCGAATCGGAGTGTGGAAGACGCTCACTTCGGTCACCCCGATCCGCGCCATACACATCTCGCAAAAAAATTCCTTTGGGCGCACCCTGCTGCGCGCGTCCGAACTCAAGCTGCCGGAGCTTGGCTATGTATTACCGCACAGCGACCTTCAAGCCGCGCTGCAAAGCGCTTTGCATGCCAGCAATGTTGTTTGTCTGGATGGAGCTGAGGTCACGCAATTGCACCACACTGCCGATAGCGCAGATATCACTTATCAGCGCGATGGCAACGATCAGCAGCTAAATGCGCGCCTTGTCGTGGTGGCCGATGGCGGAAAATTGCTGGCCACCTCACATCCGCCCGAAGTGCGCGATTACGATCAGAGCGCCATTGTCGCGCACGTCACTTGCTCTCAGCCCAAGGCGGATACCGCCTTTGAGCGTTTCACTGCACAAGGGCCTGTTGCGCTGTTGCCATTCGGAGATGGATACGAATTGGTGTGGACGGTGGCCAGCAATGCGGTGCAGGAAATGCTGCAATGGAGTGACGCGGATTTTCTCGCACAACTGCATCAATATTTCGGTGATCGCGTCGGCCAGTTTTTGACTGTAGGCAAGCGCGCCAGCTTTTCGTTGCGCCTCAAACGCGCACCCGACATTACGCTGCCGCATACTGTACTGCTGGGCAACGCGGCGCAAACCCTGCATCCGGTAGCCGGGCAAGGTTTCAACATGGGACTGCGCGATGCACATGAGTTAGCGCAAGAAATTCTCGGCTGTGTGCCACAGGCGCTTGGATCCGAAGCGATGCTGCACACTTATCGCAAGCAACGTCGGCTCGACCGTAATGCCGGCATACGTTTTACCGACGGACTGGTGCGCTCGTTCAGCAATGATCTGCCTTTGGTTAGCAGTGCCCGCGCGGCGGCGCTCTCAATGCTCGATTGTTTGCCAGATGCGAAAAAATTTGTGGCCAAACGCATGATGTTTGGCGCAAATGGCTAGAAAATTGCGTGACTCTTTTTTCTCGATCAAATTTGAAAACTCTGTTGGTCATAGTCATCTGGCTTGCACTGGCGGGTGTCCTTTTCTACTTCATGAGCAGCAAGGTCAACCCCAACTCTGCCGACAATCTTAATCAGACCACCGAGGTGGTATTAAAGCGCGATTTATCCGGTCATTATCGCGCCGAGGCATATATCAACGGCATGAAAGTACCGGTCATGGTAGATACCGGCGCTACTCATGTCGCCATTTCCCAAGCACTGGCTGACAAATTAGGGCTGCAAAGTTTTAACGCAGTCAGAACCCAAACGGCCAACGGAGAAATAGTGTCCTACATGACCCGGCTAAGCAGCGTGAAACTCGGTGGCATAGTCGCGCACGATGTGGCAGCGTCCATCTCATCCAATCTTGGCGATGAAATGTTGCTGGGGATGTCCTTCCTCGGCAGGATGGATGTCAGGCTATACCAAGGAAACATGACTATTCGCGCTGTCAGTGACAATCCGGTTCGCTAAGCTCAAATTGTCCTCAACGTAATATTTTCAGGTTGATGCGGCAACTCCAGATAACTGCGAGACTGCATCTCCGTCAGCCGACTGATCGTGCGCGAAAATTCACCGTCCTGCATGACTTCGGCAAACATCTGTTGCGGCGTAGCAGTAGCCGTCGTTACCAGCTTGACGCGATGGTCGTAGAACACATCCACCATCCAAACTAACCGCTGCGCCTGTGCGCTATCGCTGACCGTCAGTTTTGGAATATGCGACACAAATACTGTATGAAATTTGTGGGCAATTTCCAGATAATCGGTTTGCCCGCGACGCTCGCCGCAGATGGCCTGAAAGTTAAACCAGACCATGCCGTGGGCAAGTTTGATGAGTGGAATAGAGCGGCCTTGCACCGTAATGGCCTGTGCATCTTGCAACGCGCCCGAACACAAGCGTTGAAACATGCCATTCATGGAGCTATCACTTTCGGCATCTCTTCCAGCATCGCCGGCAACCATAAAAACCGGCTCACGGATCATGTTGCGCAGGCGATAGTCGCTACCGCCATCCACATTAAGTATCGTCAATTGGCTTTTGAGCAAGGCAATCGCGGGTAAAAAATTCTGGCGCTGCAAGCCATGGGAGTAAAGATCATCTGGCGCTGAATTGGAGGTGATGAGCAGCACCACGCCACGCTCTATCAAGGCAGCCAGCAGTCGCCCCAAAATCATGGCATCGGCAATATCACTAACATGCAGCTCGTCAAAACATAAGAGCCGGGTCGATTGGGCAATCGTGTCGGCCAATGAAATCAAGGGATCTTTTTCAGCGGCAAGCACCTTCATTTCATGGTGAACTTCCGCCATGAAATTGTGAAAATGAATACGGCGTTTACGGCGATATGGCACACAGTCGTAAAACGCATCCATTAAAAAACTTTTGCCTCGCCCCACCCCACCCCACAAATACAAACCTTTAGGCACCGGCGGATTAAGCAAGCTACGCCCAAGAAATTGATCGCGTTTGGTCTTGAACACCAGCAGCTGCCGCCACAGATCATCCAGCACCTCAACCGCAGCCACTTGGGCATCGTCACGAATAAATTCCGGCCTTGCGCTAATGGTTTGATACCATTTTTTTGGGCCAATGGGGTCACCAACAAGTGGAAGTGTTGTCTTTAATTTCATTTAACCTAGAAACCGCAGTTGAACGCATTCGAGGTGAAGCAGGGGTTTCGTACAGCATGCAGTACGCCTGCGTAACGATATCCGTTGGTAAGCGGATATGCGCCCTGCAAGTGTGCGTTTTTTGGGTCGCTGGGCTAGGCGCGACGACGCGGCATGGCTATTCCATGCAAGGAGGATCAATAACGCCCAGCGACCCAAAAAATGTGCAATCGAGTGCATAGCGCTCCCACCCATTTGGTGAGCATTGTTATATCCGCTAACGTCAATATCCATCGGCCTTTCCTTAAAATTACAAGCGGTCAACTGCGGTTTCTAGGATTATGCGTTGCTAGGCTACTGTCGCATGCCCTTCGCGCGGATGCTAGGCATTCTGAACAGCGTGAAAAAATTTCCTAGTGCAGTTTAAATTTCCTAGTGCAGTTTATGAATACGTTGCAAACGATCTATCAATTGACTTCCTTTCCCCGCAGTCCAGTTGAAGAGGCCAAGTAATCATGGATATTTACGTGACTGGTGAATGACCGCAAGGACATTCACCTTTTTGGGCGTTAGCCGGTAGGAAATGAAGTAAGGATAGTGCAGAGTAATTATTTCACGGGTTCCGGCGCGGCGTCCAGAGTGTCCCAGCATGGGGAAATCGGGCAGGTTTTGTGCGACCCTAAAAATTTTGTTCGTTACCTTCTGCGCGGCAGCCGGATTTTACATCTGTCAGTCCGGCATCTATCTGTTGGAGTGCCCATTCTTCGTATTCGAGTTTTTCGGTGATGGCCTGCTTGACGATGGCTTCGGGCGTGCGTCGTGAGGAGGCAGAGATTTTTTCAAGCCGCTTGAGCATGGTAGAGGAGAGTGTGATGGCATTCATGGCGCACCTCGTTGGGATGTGTTGTGTGATTGTACGGCAGCCTTGCTCATGCCGCCACGGCCTCAGTCAGCATTCGCGCGCGGAATTTATCGGGCAGCGCATTCGGAGTTAATGCATCCACCTTGAGACTCAGCAGTTTTGCCACTTCTACTTGTATTTTGGCTATGTCCATCAGTGTCGTTTCCGATGTAGGCTCAACTAACAGGTCTAGGTCGCTATCTTCGGTGTCGTCCTCGCGCAGCGCAGAGCCGAACACGCGCACGTTGGTCACGCGGTGGCTGAGTGCGATGCGGCGAATTTCGTCGCAATGTTGTTGCAGGGCAATGGAAGGGTGCATGGCGTTGTTCCTCTGTGGTTCAAGGCGTTAATATACACAGCGGTTAAATTTTTTGATGAAACATCCTGCAACCTGATTGATCCTGAATTTTCTTACAGCAATCTCAGACTCTTGGGGCAAGGTTGATTTATTTGAATTTTTTGAAGCGCCCGCAACCAAGTTGCCCAGCTTAGGGCGCTCATTAGCATTTTCCTAAGCCGAATATTTCTTTATACCCCCCGTAGCAGCGCGTTATTGTGTTTGCAAATTTTATTGGGTGGGGATACAATGCGCGCCCTTTTGTGGTTTGAGCCACGAGATTCGTTCTTTAATTAGCGGCACTGCCGCGCAAATGCAAGAAGAAGATTATGAAAAGTCAGAACATCCGCATCCGTCTTAAAGCGTTTGATTATCGTTTGATTGATCAGTCCGCGTTGCGTATTGTGGACACTGCCAAGCGCACGGGCGCAGTAGTAAAAGGCCCGATTCCGCTGCCTACCAAGATTGAGCGTTTTGACATATTGCGTTCGCCGCATGTCAATAAGACATCGCGCGATCAGTTCGAGATTCGTACACATTTGCGCATGCTGGATATTGTGGATCCCACAGAAAAAACCGTCGATGCATTGATGAAGCTGGATTTGCCTGCGGGCGTGGATGTGGTTATTAAATTGCAGTAAGCGCGCATTTTTGCGCGATTGAAGCACCAAAAATCGGCTGACCAATTGAAGTCAGCCCCTTAATTTTAAGAAGGACATAAAATGAGCTTAGGACTTGTCGGTCGCAAGATTGGCATGACCCGCATTTTTACCGATGATGGAATTTCATTGCCGGTAACTGTGTTGGACGTGTCTAATAATCGCGTTACCCAAATTAAATCCGCTAATACGGATGGTTACTCTGCTGTGCAAGTTGCATTCGGTACGCGCCGTTCCAGTCGCGTCACCAAGGCGGCTGCCGGACACTTCGCCAAGGCGGGAGTGGAAGCGGGTAGCATTCTTAGAGAATTCACAGCTACACCAGAGCAATTGAGCGGCCTGCAAGCGGGCGGCGCAATGGGCGTGGATATATTCAAGGTTGGTCAAAAGGTAGATGTGACGGGTGTAACCATCGGTAAGGGTTATGCTGGCACGATCAAACGCCACCATTTCAAATCTGGCCGTGCATCGCACGGCAATTCCAAATCGCATAACGTACCCGGTTCTATCGGTATGGCGCAAGATCCGGGTCGAGTTTTCCCCGGTAAGCGCATGACCGGTCACTTGGGTGACGTGCAGCGCACCGTACAAAATTTAGAAATCGTTCGCATTGACGCTGCCCGCCAATTGTTGTTGGTGAAGGGCGCGATTCCCGGTGCCAAGGGCGGTGATGTGATGGTGCGGCCAGCAGTGAAGGCGGGGGCATAATGGAACTTAAAGTTATTAATGATAAAGGCCAGTCAACAGCCAGCATCGCGGCATCGGATGATCTGTTTGGTCGCGAATACAATGAAGCGCTGATACATCAAGTGCTGGTTGCTTATCAGGCCAATGCACGTTCTGGTAATAGCAAACAAAAAGGCCGTAGCGAAATCGCCAAGAGTACGCGCAAGCCGTGGGCACAAAAAGGTACGGGTCGTGCTCGTTCCGGTATGGCGTCTAGCCCGTTGTGGCGCGGCGGCGGTAAAATTTTCCCGAACAGCCCGGACGAGAATTTCAGCCATAAAGTTAACCGTAAGATGCATCGCGCTGGTATGGCTTCCATCTTTTCGCAATTGGTGCGTGAAAACCGCCTGACTATCGTGGACAGCCTCACTGTAGATTCGCCCAAGACAAAACTGTTGGCGCAGAAAATGAAAGGCATGGGACTGGGATCGGATCGTGTGCTGATTATCACTGACAGCATGGACGAGAATCTTTATCTGTCTTCGCGTAATTTGCCCAACGTGCTGGTTTTGGAAGCTCACCAAGCAGATCCGATCAGCCTGGTGCGTTTCCCTAAGGTGTTGATGACGCGCAATGCGATGTCTAAAATTGAGGAGATGCTGGCATGAGCGACCAAAAAATTACTAGCCAGAAATTTAGCTCGGAGCGCTTGATGAACATTTTGCTTGCTCCGCAAATCTCGGAAAAGGCAACTTATCTAGCCGAAAAAAGATCGCAGGTGATTTTTCGCGTGACACCCGATGCCACCAAGCCGGAAATCAAGGCTGCGGTCGAGTTGATGTTCAAGGTAACGGTTAAGAACGTACAAATCGCCTGTGTTAAAGGCAAGAAAAAGCGCTTCGGTGCAATCATGGGGCGGCGCAAAGATAGCAAAAAAGCATTTGTCTGCCTGACACCTGGCCAAGAGATCAATTTTGCCACTGGCGAGCAAGGATAAATATCATGGCGCTAATCAAACTCAAACCAACTTCTCCTGGGCGACGCGCCGTTGTGCGCGTGGTCAATCCTGATCTGCATAAGGGTAAGCCTCATGCAGCATTGCTGGAAAAGAAAAATAGAACCGCTGGTCGTAACCATAACGGGCACATTACTGTGCGTCATATGGGCGGTGGCCACAAGAAAAATTACCGTATTGTTGACTTCAAGCGCGACAAAGATGGCGTACCTGCCACGGTAGAGCATCTGGAATACGATCCTAACCGTACTGCTCACTTGGCCTTGCTGTGCTACGCCGATGGCGAGCGTCGCTACATCATTGCGCCAAAAGGCGTGGCGGTGGGCGCGCAATTAGTCAGTGGCTCGGAAGCGCCGATCAAGCCGGGCAACGCTTTGCCGCTACGCAACATTCCAGTGGGTTCAACCATACATTGCATAGAAATGTTGCCTGGCAAAGGCGCGCAGTTATCGCGTTCAGCGGGTACGTCGGTGCAGTTGCTGGCGCGTGAAGGTGCGTATGCCCAGTTGCGTTTGCGCTCCGGCGAAATTCGCAAGGTGCATGTAGATTGCAAAGCGACTATGGGTGAAGTGGGTAATGCGGAACACAGCTTGCGTTCTATCGGCAAGGCGGGTGCGATGCGTTGGCGCGGTGTGCGCCCAACAGTTCGCGGCGTAGCCATGAATCCGGTGGATCACCCGCATGGCGGTGGTGAGGGTAAGACTGCCGCTGGACGTCATCCGGTCAGCCCGTGGGGCGTGCCGGCCAAGGGTTTCCGTACTCGTCGTAATAAGCGTACCAGCGGCATGATCGTTCGTCGTCGCTTTCAGGTTTAAGGGGTAAATAATATGGCACGTTCCATTAAAAAAGGTCCATTCGTTGACATCCACTTGCAGAAAAAAATTGATGCAGTGCGCGCAACCAGCGACAAGCGCCCGGTGAAAACCTGGTCGCGTCGTTCTACCGTGTTGCCGGATTTTGTTGGGTTGACCATTGCGGTGCATAACGGCAAGCAACACATTCCAGTCTATATCTCCGAAAATATGGTGGGGCATAAGCTGGGCGAATTTTCTTTGACCCGCACATTCAAGGGCCATGCTGCTGATCGAAAAGCAGTTGTGGCCAAGAAGTAAGGAGACATGATGAGCACAACAGCAAAAGTAAATGGTGCCCGCATTTCGGCTCAAAAGACCCGATTGGTGGCGGATCAGATTCGCGGCCTCGGAGTAGATCAGGCTTTGAATCTTCTGACCTTCAGTCCAAAAAAAGCGGCAGGTATCCTCAAGAAGGGCTTGGAATCAGCGATTGCCAATGCCGAGCATAATGATGGTGCTGACATAGATGAGCTACGAATCACCACCATTTATGTGGGTGAGGGCGCTTCGCTCAAGCGTATGCGGGCGCGCGCCAAGGGTCGTGGCAACAGCATCGAGAAGCAGACTTGTAACATTGTGATTACCGTCGGGAGCTAACAGAGTATGGGACAGAAAATTCATCCAATCGGCTTCCGGTTGAGCGTACAAAAAAACTGGTCTTCCAAGTGGTATGCCAATAGCAAAAATTTTTCCGGCATGTTGCTCAAGGACATCGAGGTCAGAGAGTATCTAAAAAAGAGATTGTTCGGTGCGGGTGTTTCTAAAATCATCATTGAGCGTCCAGCAAAAAATGCCAAGATCACCATCTATACCGCCCGCCCTGGCGTGGTGATTGGTAAGAAGGGTGAAGATATTGAAACGCTGCGCGCTGAATTAAGAAAGCGCATGGGCTTGCCCGATGTGGCGCTGAACATTGAAGAGGTACGCAAGCCGGAAGTAGATGCCCAGTTAATTGCTGAAAGCATCACTTCGCAACTGGAAAAGCGCATCATGTTCCGCCGTGCCATGAAGCGTGCCATGCAAAATGCCATGCGTCTAGGCGCGCTGGGTATCAAGATTATGAGTGCCGGTCGTTTGAACGGTATTGAAATTGCGCGTACCGAGTGGTATCGCGAAGGGCGTGTGCCATTGCATACACTGCGCGCAAATATTGACTACGGCACTGCCGAAGCCAAGACAACCTACGGCATCATTGGTGTCAAGGTCTGGGTATATAAAGGCGACTACACGGGTGTGGAAGAGGTTGCTGCACCAGCGGCGACAGAGCCAGAAAAACGATTAAGAAAGTCGGGAGCAAAACATGCTACAGCCAGCTAGAAGAAAATACCGCAAAGAGCAAAAAGGCCGTAATACCGGCGTTGCAACCAGCGGCAATAAGGTCAGTTTTGGTGAATTTGGTCTCAAGGCCATGGCGCGCGGTCGTTTGACTGCACGTCAGATTGAGGCTGCACGTCGCGCCATGACGCGGCACATCAAGCGCGGTGGACGTATTTGGATTCGTATCTTCCCGGACAAGCCTATCTCGCAGAAACCTGCCGAGGTTCGTATGGGAAACGGCAAGGGTAATCCAGAGTACTATGTTGCCGAAATTCGGCCAGGCAAGATGCTATATGAAATGGACGGCGTAGATGAAGTGATTGCGCGCGAGGCATTCCGTCTGGCGTCGGCTAAACTGCCTATTGCCACCTCATTCGTGGCTAGACAGATAGGGGGGTAATTTATGAAGGCAAGTGAACTTAGAACGAAATCAGCGGCAGATCTGGAAAAAGAACTGTTGTCTTTGACCAAGGCTCAATTCGGCCTCCGTATGCAATTGGCAACTCAGCAGTTGCCGAATAACAGCCAACTGCTCAAAGTGCGCCGCGACATCGCGCGTGTAAAAACCATAATGACTGAAACAACTATGACCGGGAAAGGCGTGCAGCAATGAGTGCAACTAATGTGAAGCGTACGCTGACTGGCACGGTAGTGAGTGACAAGATGGACAAGACTGTTACGGTGTTGGTTGAGCGCAAGACCAAACATCCGTCACTGGGTAAAGTGTTGCGGGTATCAAAAAAATATCACGCGCATGATGAGAACAATGAGTTCCGTGAAGGCGACTTGGTTTCGATTGAAGAATGTCGTCCTATCGCCAAGACCAAGAGCTGGCGCGTGACTAAGCGGGTAGAGAAATCGCAGGCCGTTTAACTGGCTGGTTTAGTTTTTTAAGCTTTAATTAATATAATCGGTATTTTCGCTTGCGTGCTGTACCGAATACCAATACAATGCGCGGCTTCGTTTCACCGCCGTAAGCGGCGGGCTGATTCGTTTTACCTGCCGCTTTCGGCGGCTTAACCCGAACGGGTTCCAAAACTAGCCGCCATAATGCGGATAAAGTTGGAGATTAAATAAAATGATACAAATGCAAACGGTATTAAATGTTGCCGACAACACTGGCGCTCGCACTGTTATGTGCATCAAAGTGCTGGGCGGCTCTAAGCGCCGTTATGCCGGAATCGGCGACGTAATTAAAGTCAGCATCAGAGATGCCGCTCCTCGCTCTCGCGTTAAAAAAGGCGAGGTGCATAGCGCCGTCGTTGTGCGTACTGCCAAAGGTGTGCGCCGTCCTGATGGTTCGTTGATTAAGTTTGACGGTAATGCAGCGGTTTTGTTGAACAACAAACTGGAGCCAATTGGAACCCGTATTTTTGGGCCGGTCACGCGCGAGTTGCGTACCGAGCGCTTTATGAAAATTGTTTCTCTGGCTCCTGAAGTGCTGTAAAGCCAGAGCTGTTGTTAAGGAAGAACCATGCTCAAGATTAAAAAAAATGATGATGTAATCGTCATCGCTGGCAAAGACAAGGGTAATCGCGGCACAGTGCTGCGCGTGCTGGAGGATCGCTTGCTAGTGAGTGGCATCAACAAGGTTAAGAAGCATCAGAAGCCTAATCCGACCAAGGGTTTGACGGGCGGAATTGTGGCGATAGAAATGTCTATCCACGCTTCTAATGTAGCTATTTACAATGCGTCGGCAAAAAAAGCGGATCGTGTTGGTATTAAGACGCTGGAAGATGGCCGCAAAGTGCGCATCTTCAGATCCAGCGGCGAAATGATTGACGCTTAAGGGAATAGAATCATGGCTCGTTTATACGACTATTATAAAGGCACGGTAGCGCTGCAACTAATGCAGAAGTTCGGCTACAAATCCGTTATGGAAGTGCCGCGCATCGAAAAAATTACTCTGAACATGGGTGTTGGCGAAGCGGTTGCCGACAAAAAAGTGATGGAGCACGCGGTTGGCGACATGCAAAAAATTGCAGGTCAAAAGCCAGTGGTAACCAAATCCAAAAAATCCATTGCAGGTTTTAAAATTCGCGAGAATTATCCTGTGGGCTGCAAAGTCACGTTGCGCAAAGCGCGTATGTATGAATTTCTGGATCGTTTGGTAACGGTCGCTATTCCTCGTATTCGTGACTTTCGCGGCATTTCCGGCAAGGCGTTTGACGGTCGTGGCAACTACAATATGGGGATTAAGGAGCAGATCATTTTCCCGGAAATTGAGTACGACAAGATTGATGCCTTGCGTGGTATGAATATCACGATCACGACAAGCGCTAAAAATGATGAAGAAGCGCGCGCCCTTTTGTTGGCGTTCAAATTTCCGTTGAAGAGCTAACTATTTATTAAGGAATTGGCAAAATGGCTAGAGCATCCGTCATTAACCGCGAACTAAAGCGTCGCGAGACAGTAAAAAAATATGCAACTAAGCGCACTGCTTTGCAGGCTGTGGTGGGCAACCTTAATTTGAGCGATGAGCAGCGCACCGCCGCTCGCCTAAAGTTGCAGGCGTTGCCGCGTGATTCGAGTCCAGTGCGTTTGCGTAATCGCTGTGTATTAACCGGTCGCCCGCGTGGCGTGTTCAGCAAATTTAGTCTGGGTCGTACCAAGGTGCGAGAGTTCGCGATGCGGGGCGAGATTCCTGGCGTAATCAAGGCAAGCTGGTAAGGGTGAATTTATGAGTATGAGTGATCCAATCTCCGATATGTTGACGCGCATCAGAAATGCGCAAATGTCGGAAAAAGTAACTGTCAAGATGCCTTCTTCCAAGCTGAAAGTGGCGATAGCCAAGGTATTGCAGGATGAAGGTTATGTGGATGGATTTAACATTTCCAGCATTGACGGCAAGCCTGAGCTTGAAATCGGGCTCAAGTATTACGCCGGTCGTCCGGTTATTGAAAAAATTCAGCGCGTCAGCCGCCCTGGTCTGCGTATCTATAAAGCCTGTGGAGATATTCCTAAGGTGATGGATGGTTTGGGTGTCGCCATTGTATCAACCTCAAAAGGTTTGATGACGGATCGCAAGGCGCGCGCCAATGGAATTGGCGGCGAAGTTTTGTGTATCGTCGCGTAACGAGGCTAACGAGGTAATCATGTCTAGAGTCGGTAAAAGTCCAATTGCAGTGCCTGCGGGTGTAGAAGTGACGCTCGCCGCGAATCAGGTTTCGGTTAAAGGCCCATTGGGTGTGTTGCAGCAAGCGTTGACGGGTGATGTTTTTGTGCAGCGTGAAGGCGATCATCTTCAGTGCACGGCCGCCAATGATTCCATGCAGGCGAATGCCATGTCCGGCACGGTTCGCGCGTTGCTCGCCAATATGATTGTGGGCGTGAGCAAGGGTTTCGAGCGCAAGCTAACCTTGGTTGGTGTGGGTTATCGCGCAAGTGCTGCTGGTGATACGCTAAATTTAACCTTGGGGTTTTCTCACCCAGTGAATTACAAGATGCCTAAGGGGGTTGTGGTTACTACGCCGACCCAGACTGAGGTTGTATTGAAGAGTTCAAACAAGCAGCAGGTTGGTCAGGTTGCCGCTGAGATTCGCGCTTTCCGTCCACCAGAGCCTTACAAGGGCAAGGGTGTGCGTTACGCCGATGAGGTAGTAATCCTTAAAGAAACCAAGAAAAAATAAGCAGTACTAATCGAGGCGGATATGTTTATTAAGAATGAAGCGCGTCAGCGTAGAGCACGTAAAACCCGTGCCAGAATAGCTGAACAGAAAACAGTACGGTTGACAGTGAGTCGCAGTAATTTACACATCTACGCTCAACTTATTTCTGCATGTGGTAGCAAGGTTCTGGTCAGTGCTTCTACATTAGAGGCGGAGGTACGCAAGAGCGTGGCTAATGGCGGCAATGCTGCTGCGGCCGCGTTGGTTGGTAAGCGTCTCGCCGAAAAAGCCAAGAGCGCCGGAATAGCCGAAGTTGCCTTCGACCGTTCTGGTTATAAATATCATGGTCGTGTCAAAGCGCTGGCAGATGCCGCGCGTGAACACGGTCTGAAGTTTTAGTGGAGTGAATAATGGCTAAGGCACAAGGAAGAGGGCAACAACCGGAAGACAAGGGTGATGGCCTGATCGAAAAAATGATTTCGATCAATCGCGTGACCAAAGTGGTTAAAGGCGGACGCATTATGGGTTTTGCCGCGCTGACCGTGGTTGGTGATGGTGATGGTCGCATCGGCATGGGTAAGGGCAAGTCCAAGGAGGTGCCGGTAGCGGTGCAGAAGGCCATGGACGAAGCGCGCCGCAAAATGAACAAGATTAGTTTGAACAAGGGTACTTTGCACCATACTGTAATCGGCCGTCATGGCGCGGCCAAAGTGTATATGCAGCCCGCATCAGAAGGTACTGGGATTATTGCCGGAGGCGCGATGCGCGCCGTGTTCGAGGCGGTCGGTGTGCATAATATCCTGGCTAAGTGTATTGGTTCTAGCAACCCCTATAACGTGGTGCGTGCAACCTTGAACGGTCTGCAAGCGCTTAACTCGCCTGCTGAAATTGCTGCTAAGCGCGGCAAGAGCGTTGAAGAGATACAGGAATAAAAATCATGGCAACTGCAAAAAAAACTAAAGCCACGCCCGGAAAAATAAAAGTGACGCAAATTAAAAGCGTGATTGGCACCAAAGAGTCACACCGCGCTTGTGTGCGCGGCTTGGGCTTGCGCCGCTTGAACCATACCGTGGAAGTGGAGGATACACCGGCTGTGCGCGGTATGATTAACAAAGTGTATTACCTGGTTAAGTGCGAGGCGTAAATGCAACTCAATAAAATTAAACCTGCTGCCGGTTCCACTCATGCTAAGCGTCGCGTTGGGCGCGGCATCGGTTGTGGCTTGGGTAAGACTTGTGGTCGCGGTCACAAAGGTCAGAAATCTCGTTCCGGCGGATTCCATAAAGTCGGCTTTGAGGGCGGTCAAATGCCCTTGCAGCGTCGTTTACCTAAGCGTGGTTTCGTTTCCTTGACGCGCTATGACAGCGCACAGGTGCGCTTGTCAGACTTGGAAAAAATGCCGGTTGATGTCATAGATTTGTTGGCTCTGAAGCAGGCTAGAGTTATTCCTGCTGCTGCCATTACTGTTAAAGTGATCGCGGCTGGCGAACTAAAGCGTGCGGTCAAATTACAAGGTCTGTTGCTTACCAAGGGTGCGCGTGCTGCTGTTGAAGCGGCCGGCGGCAGCATCTCAGAATAACTAAGGATCAGCCCGTGAATGCAACAGCCAAAAAAGATGTGAGCAAAGGTAAGTATGGCGACTTAGGTCGCCGCCTATGGTTTTTGCTGGGCGCATTAATTGTTTATCGCATCGGCGCACATATACCTGTGCCGGGCATAGATCCAGTCGTGTTGGCAGATTTGTTTGACTCAAACAAAAACGGCATACTCGGCATGTTTAATATGTTCTCGGGAGGCGCGCTGTCACGCTTTACGATTTTAGCGCTAGGCATAATGCCCTATATCTCGGCATCCATTATTATGCAGTTGGCGACGATAGCGGTGCCGCATCTGGAAGCGCTAAAGAAAGAAGGCGATGCAGGTCGCCGTAAGATTACGCAGTACACACGTTATGGCACCTTGGTCTTGGCAATTTTTCAGGCCTTCGGCATGTCAGTTGCATTGCAATCGCAAGCTGGCTTGGTGTTGCATCCTGGCGCAATGTTCCAGCTAACAACGGTCGTTACATTGGTTACAGGCACTTTATTTTTGATGTGGTTGGGTGAGCAAATTACCGAGCGTGGCTTGGGTAACGGCATCTCACTCATAATTTTTGCAGGTATTGCAGCGGGTCTGCCTACAGCGATTGGGCAAACGCTTGAAATGGCGCGTACCGGTGCGTTTTCCATCCCGCTGGTGCTTCTACTGTTTTTTGGTGCGATTGGAATTACGGCGCTGGTGGTATTTGTTGAGCGTGGCCAACGGAAAATACTGGTCAACTATGCCAAGCGGCAAGTAGGTAACAAAGTCTATGGTGGCCAAAGTTCTCATCTGCCGCTAAAAGTGAATATGGCCGGCGTGATACCGCCGATCTTTGCCTCAAGTATAATTTTATTCCCGGCTACGTTGGCCGGCATGTCGGCCTCTGGTCAAGGCATGCTTTGGTTGAAGGACATCAGCGACAAGCTTTCGCCTGGTCAACCTATATATGTAGTGTTATATGCCGCAGCTATTATTTTCTTCTGCTTTTTTTACACGGCTTTGGTATTTAGTCCAAAAGAGACAGCAGACAACCTCAAGAAGAGCGGCGCTTTCCTGCCAGGCATCCGCCCCGGTGAGCAGACTGCAAAGTATGTAGAAAAAATTATGATGCGCCTCACTTTGGTGGGTGCGGTATATGTGACCTTGGTTTGTTTGCTGCCTGAATTTTTGGTGGTTAAGTGGAATGTACCTTTTTATTTTGGTGGAACTTCGCTCTTGATTATGGTGGTAGTAACCATGGATTTCATGGCGCAGGTACAGTCTTACTTGATGACTCATCAGTATGAAAACTTGTTGAAGAAAGCAAATTTTAAAGGCGGGTTAATTCGCTGATGAGCAAGGAAGATGCGATGCAAATGCAGGGGGAAGTGGTGGAATCCCTGCCTAATGCGACATTCCGAGTAAAGCTTGAAAATGGTCATGTTGTGTTGGGACACATCTCCGGCAAGATGCGCATGCATTACATTCGCATCCTGCCGGGTGATAAAGTAACCGTTGAATTAACACCCTATGATTTGACTAAAGGACGCATTACCTTCCGCGCCAAGTAGGGGTGGGATTGAAAGTAATGAGGAGAAGAAAATGAAAGTACAGGCATCGGTAAAAAAAGTTTGTCGTAACTGCAAAGTGGTGCGGCGCAAGCGCGTAGTGCGCGTGATTTGTAGCAGTGATCCGCGCCATAAACAACGCCAGGGCTAGTTTTAGTTCGCGTTGGCCGATATCTAGCTAATATTTTAAAGCTGTTTTTATTAAATAATGGAGTAGCTGCATGGCTCGTATTGCAGGAGTAAACATCCCGAATAACCAACACGCAGTCATTGCTTTGACTGCGATTTATGGTATAGGCAGAACACGCGCTCAAAAAATTTGCGTGACGGCTGGTATTAGCACGGCAACCAAGATAAAAGATCTGGCTGATGCAGAGATGGAAAAGCTGCGTGATGAGGTGGGCAAGTTCGCGGTAGAAGGTGATCTGCGCCGTGAAATTTCCATGAACATAAAGCGCCTGATGGATTTGGGCTGCTACCGTGGTTTGCGTCACCGCCGAGGTTTGCCAGTTCGCGGCCAGCGTACCCGCACCAATGCCCGTACCCGCAAGGGGCCGCGCAAGTCTGTCGCCGGCGCCAAAAAATAATTGCTGGCAAAAATAATTTAACAGAGGATTTAAAACATGGCCAAGACCAGCACACGAGTGCGTAAAAAAGTTAAAAAGAATATTGCCGAGGGCATTGCCCACGTGCACGCTTCTTTTAACAATACCATTGTGACTATTACTGATCGTCAAGGAAATGCCTTGGCGTGGGCTACCAGTGGCAGCAATGGTTTTAAAGGTTCGCGTAAAAGCACACCGTTTGCCGCCCAGATAGCGGGCGAAACAGCGAGTAAAGCGGCGCACGAATGCGGCGTGAAAAATTTGGAAGTGCGTATCAAGGGACCCGGGCCGGGGCGTGAGTCAGCGGTTCGTGCATTGAATGCTGCTGGTTTTAAGATCACCAGCATTTCCGACATTACCCCGGTACCGCATAACGGTTGCCGTCCGCCAAAAAAGCGTCGTATCTAAATTTTAGGAGTAAACCTTGGCTAGAAATCTTGACCCAAAGTGCCGCCAGTGCCGTCGTGAAGGCGAGAAGCTGTTTTTAAAAGGCGATAAATGTTTTACCGATAAGTGCGCAGTAGAGCGTCGTGCATATCCGCCCGGCCAGCACGGACAAAAGAAAAATACCCGTATGTCTGATTACGGTGGTCAGTTGCGTGAAAAGCAGAAGGTGCGTCGCATCTTCGGTATGCTCGAAGGGCAATTCCGTTTGACTTATCGTGCGGCTGAAATACAGCGCGGCATTACCGGTGAAAATTTACTGCAATTGTTGGAGTCACGTTTAGACAATGTGGCTTACCGTATGGGCTTTGGTGCATCGCGCTCAGAAGCGCGTCAGGTGGTGAGACACAATGCCATTCTGGTGAATGGCAAGCGCGTGAATATTCCCTCTTGTCAGGTGCGCCCAGGTGACGTTGTTGAAATCACCGACAAGGCCAAGGCGCAGTTACGTCTGAAAGCCTCATTGAAATCTGCTGAACAACGTGGTTTTCCAGAGTGGATTGAGGTTGATGCCAAGGCCATGAAGGGAACTTTCAAGGCCAAGCCACAACGCTCTGAACTACCAGCCACAATCAATGAGCATCTCATCGTTGAATTGTATTCCAAGTAATCAATGCGGAGATTAGGATATGCATAAGAGTGATTTTTTGAAGCCCCGCATTATTGAAGTGCAAAAAATTTCCGCCACACACGCTAAAGTAGTGATGGAGCCTTTCGAGCGTGGCTATGGTCATACGCTGGGCAATGCTTTGCGCCGTATCTTGCTGTCTTCCATGCCGGGTTTTGCTCCGATCGAAGTTAAGATTGCGGGTGTGCTGCATGAATATTCTTCTATAGACGGCGTACAAGAAGACGTTGTTGAAATTCTGCTTAACTTAAAGGGTTTGGTGCTGAGGCTGCATAATTCCAGCGAAGCGGTGTTGACTTTGAAAAAAAGTGGCGTGGGTGTGGTGACCGCAGGTGATATTACCGTCGGTGCGGACACAGAAATAATCAACCCAGCGCATATCATTGCCCACCTGACTGCCGGTGGCAAGTTGGATATGGAAATCAAGGTTAATCAAGGGCGCGGCTATGTCTCTGCGATTTCTCGGCAGACGCCAGGAGAAAGCCGCGCTGTTGGACATATCTCGCTAGATACTTCTTATAGTCCTGTGCATCGTGTCAGCTATGCTGTAGAAAGTGCGCGTGTAGAACAGCGTACCGACTTGGATAAACTGATTATGGACATTGAAACCAATGGCGCTATTGATCCAGAAGAAGCGATACGCTATGCCGCGCGCATTTTGGTTGAGCAGTTCTCAGTATTTGCTGCATTAGAAGGTACGCCTGAGCCGGCAGAGAAGCCGCAAACACCTAAGGTTGATCCGATGTTGTTGCGTCCAGTAGATGATTTGGAGCTGACACCGCGCTCATCAAATTGTCTCAAGGCACAAAGCATCCATTACGTCGGCGATTTGATTCAATACACGGAAAACGACTTGCTGCGTACTCCTAATTTGGGTCGTAAGTCATTAAACGAAATTAAGCAGGTTTTGGCCGAGCATGGTTTGTCGCTGGGCATGAAGCTGGAAAACTGGCCTGTGCCGGTTGAGAAATAAGAGAGGAAATTATGCGTCACCGTTTAGGTTTAAGAAAACTCAACCGTACCAGCAGCCATCGCTTGGCTATGCTACGTAACATGACCGTTTCCTTGTTGCGCCATGAAGCCATTAAAACTACTTTGCCTAAGGCTAAGGAGCTGCGTCGTGTAGCAGAGCCTATCTTGACACTGGGCAAAAACCCTAGCTTAGCTAATCGTCGCTTGGCATTTGCGCGTTTGCGTGATCGTGAAATCGTCAGTAAATTATTTGATGAATTGGGTCCGCGCTATGCTGCACGCAATGGTGGGTATTCACGCATCCTCAAGTTTGGTTTCCGCAAGGGTGACAATGCTCCTATGGCGTTAATTGAATTGATGGATCGTCCGGTGGATTTGCAGCCTGTTGAAACAACTGAAGAATAAGCCTCGGGGCACACAACAAAAAAGCCAGCTTTAGCTGGCTTTTTTGTTGTGTGCTAAATACTCACCGTCATTCTACGCGAAATATTACGCAATCCTGTACGCCAATTTCAGCATGCTCCTTGTCAACAATTCTGGCGCATAGCCCATGCTTTCCAGCAGCCACTGAATCCAGCGTGTGGCTGCCTTTTAGTTGCTGTATTACAACGGGCTTCCGGTCATCCAAGTATAAATGCACATGATCCCCAGTGGGGCCGGGCGTTGCCTCAAAGCTGACTTCAATTTTGGAGCCTGGGCGAAATACAGTCCCACCAACTGGGTTAGAAATGCTAATTTCTGCAGCAGCAGTCATCCCACTTGGAATATATAGATTTAATACTAATAACAAAGCTAGCGGTTTAAGAGTGCGCATCATAAATTCTCCATTGATTAAAATAGTATGAACAATATAGCATGCCTTAGAATTATTAGTCTAATTCTTAATTTGCTTAAATTGACTCCCCGACTTTTTTCTCCACATAATTGGCTCCAATACTTTTAAATGCAGAAGGATCCTGGGTAGAAACTACTCGCTAGATTGGACCTTAATTATCTATTAGCCCGTCATTGCCGCCTGCGCGGGAATGACAAAATTGAGTCTAATGGATGATACGGGTTGAAATCAATAAACATTAAGTGGAGCAGATTGAAATATGACAACTTACAAATTACACGCTACAAAAGTAAACATATCTAAAGCTCATAACACAGGCCAGCCATTTTCCTTGACGACTATTTACCTCTCGGCTACCATCCCCGCAAGTTAAATTTATGGCCACAATATAGTGTTGACAGACAGACTGATTTTCGCGGTACTAGCTGTATTGGCTGGTTGCTCTACCATGCCTCATGCTAATGAAATTGCGGTGGTTGGCAGCCACACGGATCAACAGCTAGTGCTACCCACCCACTTTTCCACCGAAACTTCAACTGCGACTCCAGCCACTACTGCTCCCATTGTTGGCGTTGCAGAGGTTGCCGCAGGCTCAATTGTTGCTGCCAAAATTGCAATGCCCGCAACGCACACAACGACCGATGGCATCTCGCAACAAACCGATTTATGGCAACGCATACGCAATGGCTTTGCGATGAGAGAGATAAAAAATCCCTTGCTTGCGCGCCATCAAAATTGGTATGCGAGTCGCCCGGACTATATGACTCGCATGACAGAGCGAGCACGGCTCTATTTATACTTCATCGTCGAAGAAGTAGAAAAACGGAACATGCCTATGGAAATTGCATTGCTGCCTATGATAGAAAGTGCATTTAACCCCGGCGCATATTCGGGTGCGCGCGCTTCCGGCATTTGGCAGTTTATTCCTTCCACCGGGAAAAATTTTGGGATGCAGCAGAATTGGTGGTATGACGAGCGACGGGATGTTATTAGCGCGACCACTGGCGCATTGGATTATCTGCAAAAACTGCATGACGAATTTGGTGATTGGGAATTGGCGCTGGCTGCATATAACTGCGGCGAGAATGCAGTACGTCGTGCTCAGAATCGCAATCGCCTGCGCGGCTTGCCGGTAAATTATGCAAGTCTGAAATTGCCTCGTGAAACGCGCAATTACATACCTAAATTGCTGGCAGTAAAAAATATTGTCAACGATCCAGCCAGCTTTAATCTGGCCTTGCAGCCCATAGCTAATCAACCCTATTTTGCCCCGGTTGTTACTTCACGTCATATTGATGTGAAGCTTGCCGCAGAGTTGGCAGAGATTACGCTGGAAGAATTTATTGCGCTAAACCCTTCTAACAATCGTCCGGTCATTTTGCAAGAAAATGCAGATATTTTATTACTGCCGGTGGATAAGGTAGCAATTTTTCAAGCCAACTTAGAGCGGCACAATGAGCCGCTAGTAACATGGCAAGCTTATCAAAGTAAAAAAGGCGAGCGCCTTGATAAATTGGCTGCCACATTCGGCATGTCGCTAGCTGAACTGCGATCCATCAATGGGCTGTCGCCGCATGACAAGCTGAGCTCTGGGCAGACACTGCTGATGCCGCTTAATGGTGAAAGCCCAGAAAATGATTTTGTAGCATTTAATACCCATCTTGTTCCTTTTGATCAGTTGCTGGCTAATGCGGTTCGACATACGGTGCGTAAGGGAGACACGCTGAGTGCTATTGCACGGCGATATCGTGTGCGTTTGTCCAGCTTGCTAAGCTGGAACAAGGGGGTAAAAATACTCCGACCCGGTCAGCGTATATATGTCGTGCAGCCAGTCAAATCACCCCGTATAAAAAAGGCCAGCCGAAAGCCCACAAAGCGCGTGGCCTCTGCTGCTAACGTCCGGCGCGTTGCCTATTCGATGCGCTAACAAATTCAAAGAATTCTTCGTGGCCGGTAAAGTTTTCCCGGACTCCACAGCATTCCGAGCGGTCTGCGGTCACTCATATTTAAGGAGATTCTGATGGTGCGTGGCCTATACTATTTTCTTGCAGGAATTTTTCTCGCCTCTGTTTGGGCGACACCAGCTATGTCCGCCCCGGCTATGGGTTTGGGCTACACGCCCAAGTATCCAGCAAACTTTTCTCATTTTGATTACGTTAATCCTGACGCGCCTAAAGGGGGCGAATTGGTGCTGTCAGAGTTTGGGAATTTTGACCAACTCAATCCATTTTTACTGAAGGGAATTTCTGCCGGGAAAATAACTGAACTGGTATTTGAAACCTTGATGGAACAGAGTTTGGATGAACCGTTCAGCCTCTACGCCCATTTGGCTGAGGACATTCAGTTGGCGAAGGACAAGCTTTCAGTTACCTTCCGTCTCAACGCCAAAGCGCAGTTTTCTGATAAAACAACGGTAACGGCGGAGGATGTTAAGTTTTCCTTCGATACATTGAAAAGCGAGCAAGCTCATCCAACTTTCCGATTTATGTGGGCAGACATTAAACGTGCCGTCGTGGTGGATAAACGTACCGTACGTTTTGAATTTTCCAAGGTTAATCCCGAACTGCATTTAATCGCCTCGCAAATCCCGATTTTTTCCAGACACTGGGTAGGGAAAAAAAGCTTCGACAAAGTAGTGACCGATACGCCAATCAGCAGCGGACCCTATGTGGTAGAAAAATTTGATTTGGGCAAAAACATCACCTACAAGCGTAACCCTGATTATTGGGCCAAAGACTTGAACACACGCCGCGGCATGTTTAATTTTGAGCGCATTACATTGAAATACTATGCGGATGACACGGTACAGCTTGAGGCTTTCAAGGCGGGTGAATTTGATTTTATGTTTGTGCTGAATTCCAAGCAGTGGGCGCGAGATTATATTGGACCGAAATTTGATAGTGGAGTGTTAAAACGCGAGGAGCTGATACATCGCAATAATGCCGGTATGCAGGGCTTTGTGTTTAATCTGCGCCGCCCACTATTCAAGGACAAGCGGGTGCGCCGTGCGATCTCTCTGGCTTTTGATTTTGAGTGGTCTAATGAAAAGCTTTTCTATAAGCAATATACCCGCGTCAACAGCTATTTCAGCAATAGTGAACTAGCTTCGTCAGGGCTGCCGCAAGGTGAGGAGTTGGCTTTGCTGCAACCCTACCGCGATAAATTACCTGCCGAAATTTTCACTTCGGAATGGAAGCCTCCGGTGGCAATCGGCCCGGACGGCTTGCGTGAAAATTTGCGCACAGCCAAGCAACTGTTGGATAGTGCTGGCTGGAAGCTGAAAGAGGGCGTGTTGCAAAATGAGCAGGGTCAAAAAATGGAGTTTGAAATTCTGCTGGCGCAAAAAGCCTTTGGTCGAATTGTAGAACCCTATGCCCAGAACCTGGCAAAAATCGGCATTAAAGCTAGCCATCGCACCGTTGATGTAGCGCTCTACCAGCGTCGCGTGGACACACGGGATTTTGACATGGTGGTCAATGCGATAGGTCAATCACAATCCCCCGGCAATGAACAAAAAAATTATTGGCACTCATCCGCCGCGAATCAAGAGGGATCAAATAATATTATCGGCATTAAAGATCCGGTCGTAGATGCCCTGATAGACAAGGTGGTATATGCCACAGATCGCGCGAATCTGGTTACGGCAACGCGCGCGCTGGATAGAGTATTGCTGCATGGTGAATATATGGTGCCCAATTGGTACACGCCTATTCATCGCGTTGCCCATAAAAGCTCGCTGGCTTATCCAAAAAAATTACCGCTGTATTACAGCGCCGAGTCGTGGATGATGCGAACTTGGTGGAAAAAATAGCGGGGGTGGAAAAAATCATCCCACCTAAAAACTAACCCCTATGGCTGGATATATTCTCAAGCGACTGCTGCTGATGATTCCGACTTTGTTCGGGGTGATGGTGGTCACTTTTATCGTCATACAGTTTGTGCCGGGTGGCCCGGTTGAGCAGTTAATCAGCCAAATGCAGCACCACAACGCTGCGGGCGAAGGGGGCGGTGGGAGCAGGATGCCGATGTACAGGGGGGATTCTGGCCTGGATAGCGAGCACATAGAAAAACTCAAAGCACTATACGGGTTTGATAAGCCTGTGCATCAACGTTTTTTTGACATGCTGATCAATTACGCCACTTTCAATTTAGGTGACAGCTACTTTCATCATAAGTCGGTGTTGGATCTGGTGATCTCCAAGCTACCGGTTTCGATCAGTCTCGGTATGTGGACTTTTTTTATTGTGTATCTGACCAGTGTCCCGCTGGGCATTGCCAAGGCTGCGCGGGATGGTTCGCGTTTTGATATAGCCAGCACTAGCATCATTTTGATCGGCTACGCCATCCCCGGTTTTGTGCTCGGCATTACCTTGTTGGTGCTGTTTGGTGGCGGCAGTTTCTGGAGTGTATTTCCCTTGCGTGGCTTGGTTTCAGACGGCTGGGATATGCTGCCGTGGTATGCCCAGATAGGCGATTATCTATGGCATATCACGCTGCCGGTGATTGCTTCTGTGGTGGGTAGTTTTGCCGTAGTCACCATGCTCACCAAAAACAGTTTTGTTGAAGAAATTCGCAAGCAATATGTGTTAACCGCGCGCGCCAAAGGGCTGCAAGCTAAAACTGTGTTATATAAACATGTGTTCCGCAATGCCATGATCCCGCTGGTAACCGGTTTCCCGGCGGCATTTATGGGCGCTTTTTTTGCCAGTAGTTTGTTGATCGAAACCATATTTTCACTGGATGGTTTGGGTTTGCTATCCTATGAATCGGTGATGAAGCGGGATTATCCAGTGGTGTTGGGGACGCTGTATTTATTCACGCTGCTGGGACTGATAGCCAAGCTCCTGTCCGATCTGTGTTATGTGTTGATAGACCCACGCATACAATTTGAATCGGCTGAATCATGAGCGCCGTTGAAAGTGGTGTGGTCACCCCAGCGCTTTCACCCAAGCAACGGGCTTGGCTACGCTTTAAAGCAAATCGGCGTGGCTATGTCAGTCTGTGGATTTTCATGGCGCTATTTATTTTAAGCTTGTTCGCAGAAATATTGAGTAACGACAAGCCGATCATGGTTCGTTACCAGGATTCAAGCTACTTTCCGATAGTCAAAAATTACCCCGAAACAACATTTGGCGGCGATTTTGAGAGCGAGACCAATTACAACGATGCGTATATCACCGAACGTCTGAATAAGGATGGCAATTGGGTGTGGTATGCACCGAATCGCTATAGTTACGACAGCATCAATCTGGCAACGGATAGCCCCAACCCGGCACAGCCCTCAGCGCAAAATTTATTGGGTACGGATGATAGAGGCCGCGATGTATTGGCGCGTTTGATTTATGGTTTCCGTTTGTCGGTATTATTCGCGCTGGCCTTAACCGTGGTTGCCACCGGAATCGGTATATTAGCCGGGGCATTGCAGGGCTATCTGGGTGGACGTTTCGATCTGTTTTCGCAGCGCATCATCGAGGTATGGAGCTCCATGCCCGAACTGTATTTGCTGATTATTTTCTCTGCTATTTTTCAGCCCAGCGTACTGATGCTGATTATTTTATTATCCCTGTTTGGCTGGATGGGGCTGGCTGATTATGTCCGTGCCGAATTCTTAAGTGGCCGCAATATGGATTACGTCAAAGCGGCGCGCGCCTTGGGCGTATCGAATCGCTACATCATGTTGCGGCATTTGTTGCCGAACAGCATGGTCTCAGTCATCACCTTCCTGCCGTTTCGCGTGAGCGGTGCGATTCTTGCGTTGACCAGCCTGGATTTTTTAGGGCTGGGCGTACCACCCACCACACCCAGCCTGGGCGAATTGTTAGCGCAGGGCAAAGATAATATTGAAGCGTGGTGGCTGTCCATGACCACCTTTGGTGTGCTGGTGGGGACGCTGGTGCTGTTGATTTTTATCGGCGAAGCAGTGCGCGAAGCACTGGATGCGCGGCGCGGATAATCATGTCACTCGATCAAACGCTGCTCACAGTAGAGCATCTCTCCGTAAAATTCGGTCATGCTGAGCAATCTAATGTAGTGGTGCATGACCTCAGCTTTTATATCAAGGCAGGTGAGAAGCTGGCGCTGGTGGGTGAATCGGGTTCGGGCAAATCCGTGACTGCATTATCCATACTGCAATTACATGATAGAGGCTACACCACTTACCCCGCCGGACGCATTACATTCCAAGACCAGAATCTGCTGCAATGTGATGAGACGGCCATGCAAGCCATTCGTGGGCGCGATATTGCGATGATTTTTCAGGAGCCGATGACTTCGTTAAATCCGCTCTATACCATAGGCCAACAATTGATCGAGCCGTTAATGGTGCATGAAGGCATGAGCAAAAGTGCGGCGCGTCAGCGCATGCTGGAATTGCTGGCGCGCACCGGCATCCCTGAGCCGCATAAACGATTTGATGCCTATCCGCACATGTTGTCCGGCGGTCAGCGGCAGCGCGTGATGATCGCCATGGCGCTGGCATGTGGGCCGAAACTATTGATTGCCGATGAGCCGACCACTGCGCTGGACGTCACTATACAAGCGCAGATTCTGGATTTGTTGGAAGATTTGCAGCGCGAATTTTCGATGGCGGTGCTGATGATTACCCATGATTTAAACATGGTGCGGCGCTTCGCTGATCGGGTTTGCGTCATGCAGAATGGTCGCTTGGTGGAACAAGCCCCGGTGAAAAACTTATTTGAAGTACCGCAGCATCCCTACACTCGTTTCTTGTTGAGCAGCGAGCCGGGACAATTGGCGCAAAGCCCAATGGTTGATAGCCCACTATTGCTGCAAGGCAATCAAGTAACCTGCCATTTCCCGATCAAGGCCGGATTTTTTCGCCGCCAAATTGGCGAGGTCAAAGCAGTAGATAAGGTGGATATTGCCCTGCGCCAAGGAGAGACGCTGGGAATAGTCGGCGAGTCAGGTTCTGGAAAATCTACCTTGGGCATGTGCTTGCTACGTTTGCAAGTATGTAGCGGCGAGATTGTCTTTGATGGCCAACGGCTGGACACCTTGAAGCCATACCAATTGCGGCCGCTACGGCGACATTTTCAAGTGGTGTTCCAGGATCCCTACTCTTCGCTATCGCCGCGCATGTCAGTGGAAGACATTGTGGGTGAAGGTTTGCAGATTCATTTTCCCGCACTGAGCAAGGTGCAACGCCGTGAGCGCATCGTAAAAATGCTTGAAGAAGTGGGGTTGACAGCGGATATGCTGACACGCTACCCGCACGAATTTTCTGGTGGACAACGACAGCGCATTGCGATTGCACGGGTGGTGATATTGGAGCCAAAGCTGATCTTGCTTGACGAGCCTACCAGCGCCTTGGATGCGTCGGTGCAAAAGCAGGTGCTGGAGCTGCTGCTCAGCCTTCAGGTTAAACATGGAATCAGCTATTTATTTATTACGCACGACCTTAAAGTGATACGTGCTATGGCACACAGAGTGCTGGTGATGCGTGGTGGCAGCGTAGTGGAATCCGGTGAGACTGAGCAACTGTTTATGTCACCCCAGCATGAATACACACAATCGTTGTTGCAAGCGTCATTGTTAGATCAACTCTGAGTTTGAGTTGTTGCTGTTTGAGGTGAATTAACGACAAATAACGAAAATCCGGCATTACCGCTTTAACATAAAAGTGTATAGTTAGCCTGTGTAACTTTGGTTTGGCAGTTAAAAAATTACTTTTGCAACTTCGCAAGCTTGGGTATTCAGCATCAAAAATTTTGTTTATTTAAACATACCCGGACAACTTGATGACGATACAACAGAAAATTTGGAGCATTCCCTTCATTACTATTCTGATTTTTTCTATCGGGATGGCGGTTGTATATAAATCTGCTTCTCATACATACGATCTGCTGCAACGTACGGGTGTAGTTCATTACCCATTTTTACACCAAGTTCAGGTTCTTTCTGACAATCTTGGTGTTATTCAGAATAGCTTTCTCGACGCACTTGACTCCAGTAGTGAGTTGGGGATTAATCGGGCGCGTCTAACTGCCAACGATTTTCGAAAAACCGCTGTTGCTATTGCTGCAATTGACGGGAAGAGTGAAGTCTCACAAAAAATCATGTTGCAATTTAATAGTTATTTTGCCGCAGCGGAAAGTGCGGCCACTATTATAATGGGTCTCAAAAAAGGCAATGGAGTGGCTGATATGGAGCATATGGTTATTGCCATGAATCATCTGACCAATACTTTGCAGCGAGAGCATCTAGAGGCCACTAAATTGTTTGAAAACAGCCTGGACGAAAGCAAAAGCAATGTGCAGCAAATGCTATGGGCAAGTTTGATTAGCGTATTTTTTGTTTTGCTGGGCTTGGCCATTACCTCTTATCAGCTTATTACCTCAATTTTATCCAGTTTGAATAGCCTACGTGCAGGCGCTCAAAAAATTACACAAGGCGATTTTGATGTTCGCATACCAGCACGAGGGAACGATGAGCTGACGCTGGTAATCCAAAGTTTCAATAGCATGGGCGAGGAGCTGCAATCCGCCACCACCAAGCGCATTCTGTATGAGAATCAGCTCAAGGCTTTAAATCTAGAATTAGAAGGTCGTGTACTCGCCCGTACCGCCGAGCTTGGTGTCGCGCTGGAGGAGGCCAAAAAAGCGAATGCTGCTGTTTCCTATATGGCGGATCACGACAGCCTGACTGGCTTGCTGAGCAGGCGACGATTCCAGGAGGAATATGAACGCTGGGTCAAGTATGCGGCGCGCCATGAGCGCTCGATGGCATTGATGTTTATTGATTTAGATAAATTCAAGGATATCAACGATACCTATGGGCATTTAGGCGGTGATGTGTATTTGCAGGGGGTGGCCGATCTGCTGAAGAAAACATTACGCTCAACCGACTATGTGGGTCGTTGGGGTGGCGATGAATTTGCGGCGTTGCTGCCCGAGGCAACATCTGCAGCTGCGTGTGAGGTTGCCGTTAAACTGGTTGATATTTTTAATTCAACCCCAATAACTGTTGGGGGACGTACCCTGTACGCCTCTGCCAGCATAGGCATCGCAGTATTGCCGGAGCACACCCAGGACATCGGTGATCTCACCGCCTTCGCCGATGCCGCTATGTATAAGGCTAAAGATGCTGGGCGTGGGTGCTTCAGGCTTTACTCAGCCTCTGAACACGAAGTTCAACACCTGGGTGAACATGCGCGCTGGGCGGGGCGCATCCGACGGGCTCTGGAATCAGATCAATTTGTACTGTTTTACCAGCCCATACTTGATTTAAAATCAGGGGAGGTTACAGATTATGAGGCGCTGCTGCGTATGGAGGATCATGGCGGGAAATTTATTAGTCCCGGCTTGTTTCTGGCTTCAGCCGAGCGCTTCGATTTAAGTGTCGCCATAGATCGCATGGTAATCAGGAAGGTCGTGAATAAAATATCCTTGCTGTCTTTGGATAATATGCGACCGCACATTTCCCTAAACTTATCCACCCAATTTTTAGATGATTCGGGTATGGTTGACTACATCCGTAATTTAATTGCTGAATTTGAAATACCCCCGGGCAGCTTGCATATTGAAATATCTGAAGCCATCATTTTGCAAAACATGAGCCGGGTGTGTAATTTAAGCGCGGACATAAAAAAACTAGGTTGCCGCCTGATTTTAGATGACATTGGTGTTGGCTTCTCATCTTTTCATTACCTCGCGCCGCTCTCTATTCAATCAATCAAAATACGGGGTGATTTGATCCAAAATCTGCATGTCGCCAATAACTATGATTACATAGCCGCGCTTTGCAAGACTTGCCACGAACTTGATATTCAGGTTGTAGCGAAATCTGTTGAAAATTTAACTTTGCTAGACTCTCTGCGCAAATTGGGCGTGGATTACGCGCAAGGTTTCGCCGTAGGCAGTCCGCTGGAGACGCTGTGCATACATGACGAGGAAGAATAAAGCAGTCAATTTTTTATTTCGACTTTCAATCCCATGAGTATCGCTTGGCAGGAATTTGTACGGTTGCAAATATCAGCATCTCACGAGCTTGGTGGTGCATATTTTAACTATCCGTTATCTGAGCTAGAATCTGCGCGAGACGGGCTGGTGATGTGCGATTTAAGTCAGTACGCCACCATCAGGGTTAGCGGCCAAGACGCACAGAATTTTTTGCAAAACATGCTCAGCAGTGATGTGCGCGAAGCCAGCCCGCAACATGCGCAGATCAGCAGCTTGAATAGCCCTAAGGGGCGCGTGCTGGCAAGTTTGTTGGTGTGGTGCAGGCAAGATGATTATTATTTGTACCTGCCACACAACCTGTGTATGGTTATTCTCAAGCGTTTGTCTATGTATGTCTTGCGTGCCAAAGTAAAAATAGAAGATGTGAGCAGACAGCAAGTTATTTTGGGGTTAAGTGGAGTGGGTTCAGAAGCATTGGTGCAGCAAGCTTTTGGCTCGGTTCCGCAGGCTATCTGGGCAGTGGAGCAACACGATCAAGCCAGTGTAATTCGGTGCGATGCACAGCGATTTTTGATCAACATACCCGAACAATACGCGCCGGCTTTTTGGCAAAAGCTAGTTGTTAACGCCCGCCCGGTCGCTTCCACTTGTTGGGATTGGCTCAACATCCGCGCAGGCATACCAGTTATTTTACCTGTCACCCAGGATCAGTTTGTGCCGCAAATGGTTAATCTGGATTTGATAGGTGGAGTGAGCTTCAAAAAAGGTTGCTATCCCGGCCAAGAAATTGTGGCGCGTATGCAATATTTAGGCAAGCTCAAGCGCCGTATGTACTTGGCGCATATTCCAAAGAATCAGGTTGAAGGGCGAGTAATGCCACAGCCTGGAGACGCACTTTGCAGTGCGGACATGGTGGACCAATCGTGTGGCATGCTAGTTAACGTAGCCCGCGCCCCGAGTGGCGGCTGTGACCTATTGGCCGTAGTCCAAAATAGTAGCTGCGAAACGCAGCAGGTACATTTGCAATCGCTGCAAGGAGCCGTTTTGCAATTTTTACCGCTGCCATATTTGTTTCAGAACTCACGTTAGAGCGTGTTGCTATAAGATGAGATACGCTTTTAAGCGTAGCTCGCCAATTTTGTTTTTCAGCGACAATCGCAATGTTTATCCCCTGATCCAATATGTCCATCGTTCGTGTCGCTCTCGATGTTCCACTGCCTACCTTGTTTGATTACGCGGTGAGCGAAGGTGTACGAACAGAAATCGGTCAGCGCGTGCTGGTGCCGTTTGGGCGCAAGCAGGTGGTCGGCGTGGTGATGGAATGCGTGGCGGATTCTAATCTGGCAGCGGGGCGCATCAAGCAGGTGGTGAAAGTACTGGATGAGCTGCCGCCATTGTCGGATGAATTGCTGACTTTGCTACGGTTTTGCAGTGACTATTACCATCATCCGCTCGGTGTCACCGTGCTATCCGCCCTGCCGACTCGCTTGCGTTCTAGCCAGCCGGTTACGCTCAAGGAGGCGGCGCAATATGCGCTTAGCGAAAGCGGGCGCTTACTTGACTTAAGCCAGTTTGCAAAACGCAAGGTGGTACAACAACGGCTGCTCACTGCCTTGCAACAGGGTGCATTAAGCGCCGCGCAATTGCGTACGCTGTCGCCGAGCGCACCCAGCGCACTCAAGGCATTGTTGCAAGCAGGGTGGGTAGAAATTTGTGCATCGCCCGCATCACCTAGCACATTTATTTTTAACAATGCCCACACGCTGACCGCAGAGCAACAGCAGGCGATGGATGCCGTGACGCAGGCTAAGGGCTATGGCTGTTTCCTGCTGCACGGCATTACCGGCAGCGGCAAGACTGAAGTCTACGTGCATCTGATGCACGAGGTGTTGCAGCCCTGTCCTGAGTCTGGTCGAAGGGGCGGTGGGCAAGTATTGTTGCTCGTCCCTGAAATTAATCTCACGCCGCAACTGGAAAATTATTTCCGCAGCCGCTTCCCCGATGCCGAGTTGGTCAGCCTGCACAGCGGCTTGAACGATGGCGAACGTACGCAAAATTGGCTGCGCGCACAGTCAGGCCGCGCGCGCATTATTCTTGGCACACGCTTGGCGGTATTCACACCGTTGCCGCAACTGGCGCTGATTATCGTGGACGAGGAGCACGACGCCTCGTACAAGCAGCAAGATGGTCTGCGTTATTCGGCGCGCGATGTCGCGATATTTCGCGCTAACCAGCGCGGCGTGTCTATCGTGCTGGGTTCTGCCACACCTTCACTGGAAAGTTATTACAACGCCCAGAGCGGGCGCTACCGCTTGTTGCGCCTGACCCAGCGCGCGGCGGTGCAGGCGCGCTTGCCGGAGGTGCGCTGTATCAATATCAGCCATGCCATCATGCAACACGGTATCAGCGATCCTCTGTTTAAGGCGTTGGCTGATCGCTTGCAACGGGGTGAGCAAAGTCTGCTTTTCATCAACCGCCGTGGCTATGCGCCGGTGCTGATGTGTGCCGCGTGTGGCTGGCTGTCGGGTTGCACAAATTGCGCCAGCAAATTGGTTTTACATTTGGGTGAGCGGATGTTGCGCTGCCATCATTGCGGCCATCAAGAGCGCGTACCCCATGCTTGCCCATCGTGCGGCAATGCCGATTTGCAACCAGTCGGCCTCGGCACACAGCGCGTGGAAAGTGCGCTACAGGAACATTTTCCGCAGGCGCGCATCCTGCGCGTGGATCGTGACAGCACGCGCAACAAGGGCGCGTGGAATGCCATGCGGCAGCAGATACAAGACGACAAGGTTGATATTCTGGTAGGCACACAGATGCTGGCCAAGGGACATGATTTCCCCAATCTTACTTTGGTCGGTGTGCTCAATCCCGATGGCGCGCTATACAGCAACGATTTTCGCGCTTCAGAAAAATTGTTCGCGCAACTGGCGCAGGTGGCCGGTCGCGCCGGTCGCGCAGACAAGCCGGGAGAGGTGTTGATACAAACTGCGTTCCCGGATCATCCATTATTCCATGCACTGCGTACTCATGATTACGACAACTGGGCGAAAACTTTGCTGGCAGAACGCCAATCAGCAGGCTTCCCGCCTTATGAATATCAAGCCATACTGCGTGCCGAAGGCATGCAAAAATCAGAAGTGTTCAGCTTTTTACAACAGGCTCAACAAGCGGCGACCGACCTTGCCACACTGGTCGAAATTTATGGTGTAGTGCCCGCCGCTCTGCCGCGCCGCGCCAACCATTATCTCGCGCACTTGCTGGTGCAAAGCGATAAGCGTAAATTGCTACAGCAATTTTTGCATCACTGGCTTCCACTTCTGAACGCTTTAGCCGCGAAAAAATTGCGCTGGTCAGTGGATGTGGATCCATTGGATTTTTAACTCTCCTCAACCTATCATTAAGGAAGCACACTATGTCCGCACGTCGTTTTTACGATTGCACCGTGAGCGAGAAATTGCTCCACACCTCCTTCCTGTTGCTGGTCGGCGTGGGTTATCTGATGGCAATCAGCTTTCTTTATGTGGTCAGCGTCAACAAGGATGGCAAGCCGGGAATATCCATTGAGGACATCGCCGCCAGCTATTATGGCAATCGCAGCGGCACTCGGTTGGAGGCAGCCATACGCGGACCCATGGCGGGATATCTACAGGAAGAGGAGCGACATCATGTGGTGGCTTGGCTGAAAGACGGCGCACCACAGGCTGGCTACGAGCAAGAGATCAAGGCCATCGTAGATAAGAATTGCATTGCTTGCCACAGCAAAGCTGCGGGGATGAATCTGCCGGATTTCACTGGTTATCAAGGGCTGCGTGAATACGCGCAGGTGGATACCGGCATGTCAGTGATGAGTTTGTTGCGCCTATCGCACATTCATCTGTTCGGCATCAGCTTGTTGCTATTTGCCCTAGGCTATATTTTCATCCTGTCCGAGGTTAATGTCTGGTTCAAACGCTTTCTGGTGCTGTCGCCTATGGTGGCGGTGTTCGTGGATATTCTTGCGTGGTTTCTGACCAAATGGGATTCGCACTACGCCATCGTTGTGGTGGGCGCGGGCGCAGTGCTAGGATTTTCGATGGCTGCACAGATTTTTATTTCGCTGTATCAAATATGGTTTCTGAAACGTCCAAAATGATTCAGTTACTGGCCAAAGTTGTCGGCGCAGAATACGTGCTGACCGGCAGCGCCGCCGCACCGCATTTCAGCGATTGGCGCGGGCGATATTCCGGCACGGCATTGGCGGTGGCGTTTCCATCAGACACACACCAAGTCGCCGAGATCATCAAGCTGTGCGACGCACATAAAATCGCCATCGTGCCACAAGGCGGCAACACCAGTCTGAGCGGCGCTTCCGTGCCGCTGCCACAAGGCGAACAGATTGTACTGAATCTGTCGCGCATGAATAAAATCCGTGCCGTGGATACCACTAATTACACCATGACCGTGGAAGCCGGTTGCACTCTGACCAGCGTGCATGAAGCGGCGGCGCAGGCCAACCGCTTATTTCCACTCGGCCTGACGGCCATCGCCGCACACTGTGAGATTGGCGGAAATATTTCCACCAACGCTGGCGGAGTGGGTGTGCTGCGTTACGGCAACACCCGTGATCTGGTGCTGGGGCTGGAAGTGGTGTTGCCCGATGGGCGCATCTGGCATGGGCTGCGCGGCTTGCGTAAAGACAACACTGGCTATGATCTCAAACATTTATTTATCGGCGCGGAAGGTACGCTAGGCATCATCACCGCTGCGGTGTTGAAATTGTTTCCGCGCCCACAAGCCGTGGCAACGGCCTGTGTGGCCGTACGCGATCCCGCCGCCGCAGTGGAATTATTGGCGCATTTGCGCGCAACTTGCGGCGACAAAATCAGCAGCTTTGAAATTATGTCGCGCAGCTGTCTCGATCTGGTGTTGCAACACATCCCCGATACAAACCCACCCTTTGCCACGCGCCATGAATGGATGGTGCTGATCGAACTGTCCGATGTGTTGCCCGCGCCGCTGGATGCACCCTTGCTTAACACCTTGCAAACATTCACCGCAGGCATCATCGAATTTGCGGTCAGCGCAAATAAGGCGCAGGCCGAAAAATGGTGGCGTTTACGCAAGAACATCAGCGAAGCACAAAAGCGCGAAGGCCTCAGTATCAAGCACGATGTTGCTGTGCCGATCAGCTGCGTGGCGGAATTTATTGCACAGGCGAGTGCTGAGTTACGCACTGCTTTTCCCGGCATACGTATTGTTGCCTTTGGCCACATCGGGGATGGCAACATTCACTACAATATCTCGATGTTGGACGCGACACACAATGCCGATTTCATTGCCCAATCTGAGCCCGACGTGAACCATATTGTTTATCAGGTCGTGGCAAAACTTGATGGCAGCATCAGCGCAGAACACGGGATTGGGCAGCTCAAGCGCGAGGAAATCACGCATTACAAAAGTACGCTGGAGCTGGAATTAATGCGCAGCATCAAACAGACGTTTGACCCGCACGGATTGATGAATCCGGGCAAGGTGTTATGAGCCATCTTTCTGAAAAATGAATGCTGGGAGCGCGGACATCTAGTCCGCTGCGGGCACGATGCCCGCGTTCCATTAAGCTGCGCTTTTCAGGATAAATCCCGCCTATCAAATCCAGCCAAAGTGTAGAATCAACGGGTTTTCAAATTCGGATGTAAATTCAAATGGCTCAATACGTAATGTCCATGCTCCGCGTGAGCAAAGTTGTTCCCCCCAAGCGTCAAATCATCAAAGATATTTCCCTCAGTTTTTTCCCCGGTGCGAAGATCGGCCTGCTCGGTCTGAATGGTTCCGGCAAATCCACCGTGCTGCGCATCATGGCCAACGTGGACAAGGAATACGATGGTGAGGTGCAGCATCTGCCCAATATCAGCATCGGCTATTTGCCGCAAGAGCCGCAGCTTGACCCGGCCAAAACCGTGCGTCAGGAAGTGGAAGGTGCGCTAGGCGAAGTAATGCAGGCGCAGAAAAAGCTGGATGAAGTGTATGCCGCGTATGCGGAAGAAAATGCCGACTTCGACGCGCTTGCCGCCGAGCAAGCGCGGCTGGAGGCCATCATCGCCACATCGGGCTCAGACTCTGAGCATCAACTGGAAATCGCCGCCGATGCGCTGCGCTTGCCGCCGTGGGATGCGGCCATCAAGAATCTTTCCGGCGGCGAAAAGCGCCGCGTTGCGCTGTGTAAGCTGCTGCTGGAAAAGCCGGACATGCTGCTGCTGGATGAACCGACCAACCACCTCGATGCTGAATCAGTGGAATGGCTGGAGCAATTTCTGGTGCGCTTCCCCGGCACCGTGGTCGCGGTCACGCACGATCGTTACTTCCTCGACAACGCCGCCGAATGGATACTGGAGTTGGATCGCGGCCACGGCATCCCGTGGAAAGGCAACTACTCCAGCTGGCTGGAGCAGAAGGGCGCGCGCCTGGAGACCGAGCAGAAACAACTCGACGCCCATGCAAAAGCGATGAAGCAGGAACTGGAATGGGTGCGGCAAAATCC